>CAZIFU010000032.1:0-44342 GCA_964539075.1 uncultured Verrucomicrobiota bacterium
GTCGGCCTCGTTGACCAGATCGCCGGTGACTCGCACCGTGACACTCTGGCTGGTCACACCAGGGGCAAAAGTCAGCAGACCATTGGTCGAGGCGTAGTCGGTGCCCGCCACCGCCGTGCCGTTGGAGGTTGCATAGTTCACCGTCACCGGCAGACCGCTGACGGTCGAGAGGCTCACCGTGAAGAGCGCGTTGGTGGTTCCGCTGTTGCCCTCGGACACAGACACGTCACTGAGCGTAATTGAAACCACCGGATCATCGTTGTTGATGGTGCCCACGCCCTGGCTGTCACTGACCGTTGCGTTGGTCGGACTGCTCAGGTTGACAAAGAACGTTTCGTTGGACTCGCTGAGCAGATCGCCCAGGGCGGCCACCGCGATGGTCTGGGTCGTCGTGCCCGGAGCAAACGTCACGGTGCCGTTGGTCGCCACGTAATCGCTGCCGGCCACCGCCGTGCCGTCGGCCGTGGCGAAGTTGACCGTCACGGTCTGGCCGCTGACCGCCGAGAGGCTCACGGTGAACAGGGCGTTGGTGGTGCCGCTGTTGCCTTCGGTCACCGCCACGTCATTGATCGAGAGGGCCGGCAGAGCATCATTGTTGTTGATCGTGCCCAGTCCCTGGCCATCGGCGAGCGTCGCATTGGTCGGGTTGGACAGGTTCACGAAAAAGGTTTCGTTGGCTTCGTTGAGCAGGTCACCGTTGACGCTCACGGTGATGGTTTGATTGGTGGTGCCGGGGGCAAAAGTCAGCAGGCCGTTGGTCGAGATGTAATCGCTGCCCACCACCGCCGTCCCGTCGGCCGCGGCAAAATTGACCGTCACCGTCTGGCCGCTGACCGCCGAGAGGCTCACGGTGAACACCGCGTTGGTCGTGCCGCTGTTGCCTTCCGTGACCGTCACGTCGTTGATGGACATGGCCGGCACAGCGTCGTCATTCAAAATCGTGCCGACGGCCTGGCTGTCCGCGAGCGTCGCATTTGTCGGGTTGCTTAAGTTAATCAAAAACGTCTCGTCTGCCTCGTTGAGGACATCGCCGGTGACTCGCACTGTGACGGATTGATTCGTAGTGCCAGGCGCAAAGCTGACCGTGCCGTTGGTGGAGAAATAATCCGAGCTGGCGCTGGCCGTGCCGTTGGCAGTGGCGTAATCGACGGTTACCGTCAGCCCGCTGGCGGCCGAGAGGCTGACGATGACGACGGCGTTGGTGGTGCCGCTGTTGCCTTCGGTCACCGCGACGTCGCTGATGGAGAGCGCCGGCAACGGGTCGTCATTGTTGATCGTTCCAACGCCTTGACCGTCGGCGAGGGTCGCGTTGGTGGGATTGGAGAGGTTCACCAGGAAGGTCTCATCGAGCTCGTTGAACAGATCGCCGACGACACTCACGGTGAACGTCTGGTTGGTTGTGCCCGGGGCAAAGCTTACCGTCCGATTGGTGCTCAAATAATCACCGTCCGCCACGGCGGTCCCGTCCGCCGTGGCAACGTTGACCGTAACGGTCTGGCCGCTCACGGCAGACAGGCTGACCGTGAACTCGGCGTTGCTCGTGCCGCTGTTGCCTTCCGTGACCGTCACGTCATTGATGGCGAGAGCGGGCAGCGGATCATCATCGTTGATGGTGCCGAGACCCTGGCCGTCGGCGAGCGTCGCGTTGGTCGGGTTGGACAGGTTCACAAAAAAGGTTTCGTTCGCTTCGTTGAGCAGGTCGCCGGTGACGGTCACGGTGAGGGTCTGACTGGTGTTGCCCGGGGCGAACGTCAGCAGGCCGCTGGTCGAAACGTAATCGCTGCCCGCACTCGCGGTGCCGTTGCTGGTGGCGTAGTTGACGGTCACCGTTTGTCCGCTGGGCGCCGAGAGGTTCACTGTGAAAACGGCATTGGTGGTTCCGCTGTCTCCCTCGGTCACCGCCACATCATTGATGGAAAGTGTTGGAGGCACATCGTCGTTGGTGATCGTGCCCACCCCCTGGCTGTCCGCAAGTGTGGCATTGGTCGGGTTGGAAAGATTCACGAAGAAGGTTTCGTTGGGTTCGTTGAGCAGGTCACCCAATACCTGGACTGTCACGGTCTGACTCGTCGTGCCGGGAACAAATGTCACGGTGGCGTTGGTGGCCACGTAATCACTGCCCGCCGTGGCGGTGCCGTTGCTGGTGGCGAAACCGACCGTCACAGTCTGCCCGCTCACGCCGGAGAGGCTCACGGTGAAAAGCAGGCTCGTCGTGCCGCCGTCCCCTTCGGCCATGCCCACATCGTTAATGGACAGAGTGGGCAGGGGATCGTCGTTGTTAATGGTACCCATCCCCTGACCGTCAGCGAGAGTCGCGCTGGTCGCGTTGGTCAGGTTCACGAAAAACGTCTCATTGATCTCGTTGACCGTTTCGCCCAGGACCGCGACCGCAATGGTCTGGCTGGTCGTGCCGGGAGCAAAAGTCACTGTGCCATTTGTGCCAACAAAATCGGCGCCCGCCACCGCCGTCCCGTCCGCAGTGGCAAAGTTGACCGTGACGGTCTGGCCGCTGGCCGGCGAAAGGCTCACGGTGAAAACCGCGTTGGTGGTCCCGCTGTTTCCCTCCGTCACCGTCACGTCGTTTATGGAGAGGGCGGGCAGGGGATCATCGTTGTTGATGGTGCCCACGCCCGGGCTGCCGGCCGTGGCGTTGAAGGGATTGGACAAGACCACGAAGAACGTCTCGTCGGCTTCGTTCAGGATGTCGCCGTTGACTCGGACGGTGAGGGTCTGGTTGGTCACACCGGGCACAAAGCTCAATGCGCCGTTGGTGGAAACGTAATCAATGCCCGCGGTGGCGGTGCCGTTGCTGGTCGCGTAATTCACCGTCACCGTCTGCCCGCTTGGGGTCGAGAGGCTCACGGTGAACACGGCGTTGGTGGTGCCCGAGTTGCCTTCGATCACGCTCACGTTGCTGACGGACAGACCCGGCACGCCGTCGTCATTGTTGATCGTGCCCACCCCCTGGCTGTCGGCGAGCGTCGCGTTGGTCGGGCTGGAAAGATTCACGAAGAACGTCTCGTTGGCCTCACTGCTCACGTCACCCAAGACGGTCACGGCAATGGTGCGACTGGTGACGCCGGGGGCAAAGCTCAGGCTGCCGTTGGTGGCGAGGTAGTCACTCCCGGCGCTCGCCGTCCCGTCCGCCGTGGCAAAGTTGACCGTTGCGGTTTGACCGCTCACGGCCGGGAGGCTCACGGTGAATATGAGGCTGGTCGTGCCGCTGTCCCCTTCGGCCACGCTCACGTCGTTGATGGAAAGAGCGGGCAGGGGATCGTCGTTGTTGATCGTGCCCAAGCCCTGGGAGTCGCTGATGAGCGCGTTGGTCGAAGTGAACAAGTTCACGAAGAACGTCTCGTTGGTCTCATTGATCACATCGCCAGTGACCCTCACGGTAACGGTCTGATTGGTGACACCCGCGGCGAAGGTCAACAGCCCGTTGGTGGACACGTAATCCGACCCCGCCGTCGCCGACCCGTCCGCCGTGGTGAAATTGACGCTCACCACGTCGCTGCTTGTGGCCGAGAGGCGCACGTTGAACACCGCGTTGGTGGTTCCGGCGTTGCCTTCGGTCACGGTTGCGTCGGTGATCGTAATGGAAGGCACGCCGTCGTCATTGAGGATGATGCCCGTTGCCTGGGTGCGCGCGAGGGTGGCATTGACCGGACTGCTCAAGTTGACGACGAACGTCTCATTTGGCTCGACGGTGGTATCGCCGTTCATCGTAACACCGATGGTCCGATTGGTCTGGCCCGGACTAAAGGTGAGCGTGCCATTCGTACTCACGTAATCCTTGCCATTGCCCGTGGATTTAGCGGTGCCGTCGGCAGTGGCAAAGTTGACCGTGACCGGCAGGCCGCTGACGGCTGCGAGGTTCACATTAACGATCATGATGGAGGTGCCTGAGTTGCCCTCAAAGCCGGATGCGTCGCTGATGGTAATCGAAACCACCGGGTCGTCGTTGTTGATGGTTCCCACGCCCTGGCTGTCACCGAGAACCGCGTTGGCCGGGCTGCTCAGATTGACCACAAAAGTCTCGTTGGACTCGCTCATCGAATCACCCAGGACGGTCACCGCAACGGTTTGGTTGGTCGTGCCGGACGCGAAGGTGAGCGTCACATTGGTGGCCACATAATCGCTGCCGGCCGTTGCCGTGCCGTTGGCGGTGGCAAAGTTGACGGTGACCGTCTGCAAGCTCGGGGCGGAGAGGCTGACCGTGAAAACCGCGTTGAACGTTCCGCTGTTGCCCTCGGTGACGGTCACGTCATTGACGGACAGAGCGGGCACCGGATCATCGTTATTGATGGTGCCCACGCCCTGGCCGTCGGCGAGGGTCGCGTTGCTTGGATTGGTCAAGTTGACCACGAAGGTTTCGTTTGCCTCATTAAACAGGTCGCCGTTGACTCTCACTGTCGCCGTCTGGCTGCTCACACCGGGCGCGAACGTCAGGGTGCCGTTGGTGGCGACATAATCGTTGCCTGCCAACGCTGTTCCGTCGTCGGTGGCAAAGTTGACCATCACGGTCTTGCCGCTGGCCACCGACAGATTGACGGTGAAAATTGCATTGATCGTCCCGCTGTTGCCTTCGGACACCGCCACGTCGTTGATCGACAGACTGGGCGGCGAATCGTCCGTGAGGATGGTGCCCAGGCCCTGGCTGCCGCTGATGGTCGAGTTGGTCGGGTTGGACAGATTGACGAAGAAGGTTTCGTCGAGTTCGTCGGACAGGTCGCCATTCACCCTGACCGTGATGGTCTGGGTGGTTGTGCCTGGGGCAAAAGACACCAAGCCGTTGGTCGTGACGTAATCGCTGCCTGCCGTTGCGGTGCCCGCGGCGGTGGCGAAATTGGCCGTCACCGTCCGGCCACTCGCCGCCGAGAGGGTCACGGTGAAGACCGCGTTGGTGGTGCCGCTATTGCCTTCATTGAGCGTGACGTCGTTGATGGACAGGGCCGGCAATGGATCATCGTTGTTGATCGTGCCCAAGCCTTGACTGTCGCTCAATGTCGAGTTGGTGGGATTCGACAGATTCACGAAGAAGGTTTCGTTGGTTTCGTTCAGCACATCGCCATTGACCGGCACCGTGATCGTCTGCGTGGTCGTGCCCGGATCAAAAGTGAGCAGGCCGTTGGTCGAGAGATAATCGCTGCCGGCGCTGGCCGTGCCGCTGGCGGTGGCGAAGCTGACGGTCACAGACCGGCCGCTCGCGGATGACAGGCTCACGGTGAAGACCGCGTTTGTGATGCCCGTGTCTCCTTCGGTCACGGTCACGTCGTTGATGGACAGAGTGGGCAGCGGATCGTCGTCGTTGATCGTGCCCAATCCCTGGCCATCGCTGATCGTAACGTTGGTCGGATTGGACAGGTTGACGAAGAACGTCTCGTTGGCCTCGTTGAGGAGATCGCCCAGCACCGCCACACTGATGGTCTGCACCGTGGTGCCGGGCGCAAAGGTCAGCATGGCGTTGGTGGCGACGTAATCGCTCCCGGCGATGGCTGTGCCGTCGGCGGTGGCAAAGTCAACCGTGACGGTCTGGCCGCTGACAGCTGACAGACTCACTGTGAAGACCGCGGAGGTGGTGCCGCTGTTTCCTTCCGTCACCACCACGTCATTGATGGTCAGGGCCGGCAACGGATCATCATTGTTGATCGTGCCCATGCCCTGGTCGTCGGTAATGATCGCGTTGGTTGGGTTGGACAGGTTGACGAAAAATGTCTCATCGGCCTCGTTGAGAATGTCTCCCAGCACCGTCACCGTGATCGTCTGGTTGGTTGTGCCGGGCGGAAACGTCAGCGTGGCATTGGTGGACACGTAATCTGCTCCGGCGATCGCCGTCCCATCCGAGGTGGCAAAGTCCACGGTGATGGTTTGGTTGAAAGGTTCGGCGAACGAGAGACTCAAGGTGAAGACGGCATCGGTGGTGCCGGCGTCCCCTTCGATGACGGCCACGTCGGTGATGTAGATGGCAGACTTGGCATTGATGATGGTGCCCAGACCCTGGTTGTCGCCGATGGTCGCATTGACCGCGCCCGACAAATTTACGAAGTACGTCTCGTTGGTTTCCTCCACAAGGTCGCCATTGATCTGCACGGTGATGGTCTGCGTGCTGGTGCCCGGCGGGAAAGTCACCGTGCCGTTGGTCGCCACATAATCGCTGCCGGCAATGGCGGTGTCGTCGGTGGTGGCGAAATTGACCGTCACGGGTTTGCCGCTGACGCCGGAAAGGCCCACCGTGAAGAGCGCGTCGATCGTGCCGCTGATCCCTTCCTGCACGGTCACGTCGTTGATGGACACGCTGGGCACCGGATCATCGTCGTTGACGGTGCCCACGCCCTGGGCCTTGCTGATGGCCGCGTTGGACGCGCTGGATAGATTGACGAAAAAGGTTTCGTTGAACTCGTCGATCCCATCGCCGATCACCTTCACGATCACGCTCTGGTTCGTCGTGCCCGGCGGGAAGCTCAAGGAACCGTTGGTGGCGACGTAATCGGTACCCGCCACGCCTGTGCCGTCGGCTGTGGCGAAGTTGACCGTGACGGTCTGACCGCTGACCGCCAAAAGGTTCACCGTGAAGAGAGCGTTGGTGGTGCCGCTGTCACCCTCCGTCACCGTCAAATCATTGATGGAAAGACCCGGCAAAGGATCGTTATTGTTGATCGTGCCCACGCCTTGGGCGTCGGCGAGGGTCGCGTTGGTCGGGTTGGACAGGTTCACGTTGAACGTCTCGTTCGCTTCGTTGAGCAGGTCACCATTGACTTTCACCGTCACGGTCTGGTTGGTGACGCCCGGGCCAAACGTCAGCAGACCATTGGTCGAGAGGTAGTCACTGCCCGCGACCGCCGAACCGTCCGCCGTGGCAAAGTTCACGGTTACGGGCTGTCCGCTCACCGCGGACAGGCTCACGGTGAACGCCGCGTTGAGGGTGCCGCTGTTGCCCTCGGTGACCGTCACATCGTTGATGGACAGCGCCGGCACGGGATCGTCATTCAGAACCGTGCCCGATCCCTGGCTGTCCGTGATCGTGGCGTTGGTCGGGTTGGACAAGTTGACGAAAAAGGTCTCGTTGGACTCGTTGATGAGGTCGCCGTTGATCCGCATGGTGATGGTCTGGCTGGTCGAGCCCGCCGCGAAGGTGAGCAGGCCGTTGGTTGCGATGTAATCACTGCCGGCCACTGCCGTACCGTTGGCCGTGGCAAAGTTCACGGTCACCATCTGGCCGCTGACGGGCGAAAGGCTCACGGTGAACACCGCGTTGGTGGTGCCGCTGTCGCCCTCGGTGACCATCACGTTGTCGATGGACAGGCTGGACACCGGATCATCGTTGTTGATGGTGCCCACTCCCTGGCCATCGGCAATGATCGCGTTGGCCGGGCTGGACAGATTGACGGAGAAAGTCTCGTTGGCTTCATTCAGTGTCTCGCCAATCACCTGCACGATGATGCTCTGGTTGGTCGTTCCGGGAGGGAAGCTCACCACGCCATTGGTCGTCAGGTAATCATTGCCGGCAATGGCCGTGCCATTGGCCGTCGAGAAGGCGACCGTGACATTCGAGGTGTTCGGGTACGAAAGATTTACCGTGAAGATGGCATCGGTGGTGCCGGCGTTGCCTTCGGTTACCGCCACGTTGTTGATGGAAAGCGAGTACACATCGTTGTCGAGAATGTTGACCGTGGCGCTGCTGGCGGACGGGTTGATGTAGAAGGCGGCGTTCGCCGTCAGCGTGATGTTCACGGTCTCGGCCGCTTCCGGCATCGGGTCGTCCACGGGACTGACCGTGATGGTCGCCGAAGCGGAGCCATTGGGAATCGTCACGGAGCCGGAAAGCGCGGCATAGTCTGTCCCGTTGGAGGCGGTCCCATTAACGGTGTAATTGACCGTCAGCGCCCCGGCCGTGCCCCCCGTGCGGCTGACGGTGAAGACACCTGGACCAGGCCCGGTCTCCGACGCGCTTGGATCGGTCGCGGTAATGCTCACCACCGGCAACACGGTCGTGACGACACTGGCGGTGTTGTCGAGCGTGTCCGGATCCGTCGTCGCCACGGAAGACACCGTGGCCGAATTGTTGGCCAGGCCTGCGGTCGTTGCGGTCACCGTGATGGTAACAGTGGCTTGGGCGGCGTTGGTCATGTTGCCCAAAGCGCAGCTGATGGTGCCGTTATTATTGGTGCAACTGCCCTGGCTGCTGGTCGCGGAAACAAAACTCACTGCGCTTGGCAAACGGTTCGTAAGCGCCACGTTGGGGACGGGATTCGGCCCGCTGTTCGTCATGGTGATCGTGTACGTGAGGTTGCTGCCGACACCAACCGGATCTGGTGCATCGGCCATGCTGATCGACAAATCGGCCTCCGGCAGGCAGGCGCTGAGCAGCACCAGGGCGCCGCTGTCGTTGGCCACGGTCAGGTCCGGCATGCCGTCGGTGTTGAAATTGCCGGCCGCCACCCAATGGGGATTCGTCCCCGCGCCGTAGTTGGCGGCCGCCCGGAAAGTGCCGTTGCTGTTGCCGAACAGGACCGAGACGTTCTCGGAGCGGAAGTTGGCCACGACGAGGTCAGACCGGCCGTCGCCGTTGAGGTTGCTGAGCACCAGGGAGACAGGACCCTCGCCCGCCTGGTAGTTCACCGGGGCTTGGAACGTTCCATTGCCGTTGGTTCCGGTGCCATTGCCGAACAACACCGAGATGGAGCTGTTCGTGAAAACGTTGTTAGTGTTAAGCATGCCATAATTGGCCACGGCCAGGTCGAGCCTGCCGTCGCCGTTGAAGTCGCCCACCGCCACCGAGCGGGGACTCGTTCCGGCCGGGTAATTCACCGCCACCTGGAATGTGCCGACGGGATTGGCCTTGGCGATGAACACCGAGACGCTGGACAGCGTGTCGTCAAAAAGGGCCGCATTGGCCACCACCAGATCCGGTCTGCCGTCGCTGTTGAAATCCCCAACCGCCACCGAAAGCGGATCCGCGCCCGTGTCGTAGACATCGGGCGTCTGGAAAGTGCCATCGCCGTTGCCAAACAGCACGGAGACAGTGTAGAAGGTGTTGTTGACCACGACCAGGTCAAGCATGTCGTCGTTGTTGAAGTCGCCCGCCGCCACGGCATGCGAATTGTTAGTGGCGTCGTAGGGGGCGGCGGCCTGAAAAGTGCCGTTGCCGTTTCCCAGCAGCACCCAGATCGTGGTGGCGGTTCCGTCGGTCACGACCAGGTCGAGCTTGCCATCGCCGTTGAAGTCGCGGACGAGCACCGCAGTAGGGCCAGTACCCGCAGGATAATTGGTGGCGGCTTGGAAGGTGCCATCGCCGTTGCCCAACCGTACCGTGACGTCAGTGGAGAACTGGTTGGCCACGACCAGGTCGAGCTTGCCATCGGCGTTGAAGTCGCCCACCGCCACGGCAACGGGTTGAAGCCCGGCGCTGTACGTGTTTCCGGAGACGAACACAGGGGACGGACAACCGGCGGCAAAAAGCGTCCCGCCGCGAAACAGGCATCCCAGCAAGATGGCGATGCCGATGACCGCGGGATACCCTCCCGAGGTTCGGTGGCAGGCCGGGTTGCGCTCCTTCACGATTGCACTGGGTCGTTCTGCGGGTGCGCGGAGGCTGGCATCGCGAACGACCGTCGTGGGTGCAATCGCATTTAAAGCAGGTTGCCCAGAAGGCGATGGCTGTAGGTTTTTCAATATGACGGGAAATGGGCGCAGATCGACAAAATCCGTCGGACTGGGCGCGGCGTTATCCAATGGACATTCAATTTGCTCAGTCGCTTTACGTCGTTTGAACTCCTTTGGAGTTGACAACTGAACACTATCGCTCTGAAAGCAGTGTTAGTAGATCAGAAAAAGACCGCTGCGTCAATTCGAAACGCCCGTCAACAGGGGGCGGCAGGCCCACGGAGTTTCACTTTTGAGAATGAGAACGCCACCACAAGGTTGCCGGAAAAAAACAGGAAGCGTCAGGGGCACGCAGGTTGCCGCGCGTGGCGGGTTGACCGAAGGTACGCGGTTGTGGGCGAAACTGGTGGACTCTTTTTCGGATCATCGTCCGTTGCGGCCCGGGCCACGGCCGGGTGGCCGACATTCGCAACGATGCAGTTACAGAACAGGAAGCGGCCCCTCCGCCCGGACCTTCTTCTCCCGCTGCGGGGACGGCGCG
Organism: uncultured Verrucomicrobiota bacterium; assembly: GCA_964539075.1. GTDB lineage: Bacteria > Verrucomicrobiota > Verrucomicrobiia > Limisphaerales > CAZIFU01 > CAZIFU01. Next base: position 10,145 of record CAZIFU010000032.1, read on the forward strand.
AGTCGTATCGGGCTTTCCGACAATGCGCCTTGCCATGCGCCCAGCGGTCGTTACGACGACACTATGATCATCCGGTCTTGCGTGCCGCCAGTTCGCCGCCATCCCCGGGTGCTGACGTGCGTTCCTTCGGTTGAATTCGCAACTCGTTTCGATTAACGTATAAGCTCCGGCGCGTGCCGAACGATCGGAAGGCTGACTCCCGACCGACGATGGGTTTTATGGGCCAAACTTTTGATTGCTTTGTTGAAAACTGCCATTGCGACTGCCGCTTAGTTTTCAATTTCGTCCGTGACGTGCTATGTTCTGCGCGGTAGTCCACCCGCGGTGCCAGATTGAATGAAGTTTCCGTTCCAATTTCGCCGAATCCCGCTCGAGGTCTCGGTCCTGGTTGTGGTTGTGGCTGTGGTCGTGGGCTTCGCGGCGTATCAGCTCTTCGACATCGTGCGGGTTGTTGGGGCGGGGCCGGCGAAGTTCAAGGAAACTCAGAATGTTTTCAAACTGCACGAGGTGTTGAAGTTGCAAAAGAGTTACTTCGCCATCGGCGAGGATCTCCAGCGTGCCATCGAGAAACTGCATCTGGAGTTTCGTGCCTTTGCGGTCACGAACGACCGCGCGGCACTGGGGCGCTTTCAGAGCCAGAGCCAGGAATTGAAGAACTGGATCGCCAAGCAACGGAGCCGTTTGGAATTGGAGCGCTTGGAGCGCTCCTCAACCAACCGACCGGCTTGGATCACGCCGGACGAGGCGTTCCTTCAGAAGGTCGATCTGGCTCTTCAGGAGGTCGATCTGGTGTACTCGAAGTATCTGGCCGACGCTAAAATCGTCACCAACAGCATCTGGCAACCTATGATGAAGGAGTTGGTCAGGAAAAATGTCGAAGACGCCGAGAGCCAGAAGAAAAAACTCGTCCAATTGGCGGGGAAGGTGCGCGACGCCGGAGAAAACATTGACATCAAACTGGTCCTGCCGGAACACACGGCGTGGTTCCATCGCTTGCAGGACCGGTTGCAGACGCTGCTGTACGTGGTGGGGATCGCGTTCGTGCTGTTGTGCGTGCTGTTGCTGATCTCCCTTTACCGCCTGTTGGTGGTCAACCCGCTCACGACCCGGCTGATCGAAAGCAATGCCATCCTCGAACAGCAGAAAAAACTCGCCCACTTCGGCTATCTGGCGGCGATCCTGGCCCACGAAATCCGCAATCCGCTGACGGCGATCAATGCCCGGCTTTACACGCTGAAAAAGGCGCTCGGCAGCGGATCGGCCGAACAGAAAGACGCCGTTGTCATCGGGAACGAGATCGCCCGCCTGGACCGGATCGTGAACGAATTTCTCAAACTGGCACGATCCACGGAACCGAAGCTGGTGCGGATGACCGCGGAGCCTGCGCTCAAGGAAGTGCGCGATTTGCTGGCACCGCAATTCGAACGGCAGTCCATCGAACTCAAATTGGACTCCTCCGTGCCGTCGCCGTTCCAAGCCGACCCGCAACAGCTCAAGCAGGTGCTCATCAACTTGATCAAGAACGCGGCCGAGAGCATCGGCCACGATGGAACGATTACGTTGCGCGCCCGCAATGGCAACGTCCCCTTGAAAGGGAACACGACCGACGTGGTCATGCTCGAGGTTGAGGACACCGGGCCGGGAATGTCGCCCGAGGTGCAGCAACGGCTCTTCGATCCATTCTACAGCACCAAGGAAAACGGCACCGGCCTGGGGCTGCCCATCGCCGTGCAGATCATCGACAAGCACGGTGGAGCGTTGGAGCTTGAAACCGCTGTCGGCCGGGGCACCATCTTCAGCATCGTGCTGCCCATCTGCAAGCCAACCGGGTGACACCATGGCGAAGATTCTCCTCATCGAAGACGACCCCTCGGTTTCCTCCGCGCTCGAACACGTCCTGCAGAGTGAACAACACAGCGTCGTCACGGCCAGTGACACCCCCACGGGGATGGCCGCGGCGCAGGAGGGCGACTTCGACCTGGTCATCACCGACCTGCAAATGCCCGGCGGCAGCGGGATCGAGGTGATCAAGGCCCTGCACGCCGCCCGTCCGCATCTGCCCGTCATCCTCATGACCGCGCATCACACAACCGAGATCGCCATCGAGGCGACGAAATTCGGGGCGTACGATTACATTCGCAAACCGATTGATTTCCCGAAATTCCCCGAGTTCTTTGAGATGATTGACAAGGCCGCCGCCAGCAAGCGGCTCATGGACCATCCGGTCCAGCTTCCCGGCGAAAGCCCCGCCCAGGATGCGTCGAAAAGCGACGCGATCGTCGGCAACAGCCGCGCGATGCAGGCGGTTTACAAGGAGATCGGGCGCGTGGCGGCCAAGCCGGTCACCGTCCTGATCCGCGGTGAAACCGGCACGGGCAAGGAACTGGTGGCGCGCGCGATCTTCCAGCACAGCAGCCGCTTTGACCAACCCTTCGTCGTGGTCAATTGCCCCGCCATCCCGGAAGCGCTGATCGAATCCGAGCTTTTCGGCCACGAGCCAGGCGCTTTCACCGATGCCAAGACCCGCCGCATCGGACGCTTCGAGCAGGCCGATCACGGCACAATCTTCCTGGACGAGATCGGCGACATGAGCCTGGTCACGCAGGTCAAAATGTTGCGGGTGTTGCAGGACAAGATCGTCCAGCGTCTGGGCGGCAAGTACCCCATCGAGGTGGATGTGCGCTTCATAGCCGCCACGAGCCGCGATCTCGAACAGGCGATCGCCGACAAGGTGTTCCGCGAGGACCTGTTCTACCGGTTGAATGTCGCCACCATCCACCTGCCGCCGTTGCGGGAGCGCCGCGAGGACATCCCGGAATTGGTCAACTACTTTCTGCGCCGGCACGCGAAGGAGCTGGACTGCGTTCAGCCCACGATCACGGCCGAGGCCGTCCAGTTCCTCGAGCAGCAGCCGTGGCCGGGCAACGTGCGCGAGCTGGCAAACGTCGTGCGCAAAGCGCTCCTGATGTCCCGCGGCTTCGAGATCAGTCTGGGGCACATTCGCGAGGTGATCGCCAAACCCCGCCTCCCTCCGCCCGCCAGTGGTCAGACGATGGCCGGGTTCATCGCCGACCTGCTGGCCAAGGTCAAACACGGCGAGTTGGAAAGCGCCCAGGCGGCGTTCACCGAAGCCGCCGAACGCGAGCTTTACTCTCAGGCCATCCAGCTTGCGCAGGGTAACCAGGCGCAGGCGGCCAAATGGCTGGGAGTCTCGCGTCCGACCATGCGCGAGAAGCTGACGCTCTACTCCCTGCATCCCGTCCGCAACGAGAAGAGCGGATAGCGCCGGGGCCGCTGGCGGCTTCCGTTGCCGGCGGCACTTCGCAGTTCAACGGCGCGAATCACGCGCTTCGGCCCGTCGCGTCTCTCGCCGGCTTCCAAACGGTCATCCTCCCGGTGTCCACCAACGCCAACCACACGGTGGGTTCGACGAACGCCGCCACCGCCACCGTCGCGGGCAACTGTGTGTCCGGGTTTGGGCTTCCGTTGATTGCGGCTGCTGGCAGGCTTGCTTTATGGAAACCACCCTTAACCTCCGGTGTTCGCGTCTCCCGACAGGCAAAACGAGGCCCTCACCGCTTTGCTTTTGAGTGTGGCGCAGCACACCCCTGAAATCCTCGATATGATCCATGTCGCCACCGTCGAATCCCGGCGCACCCAGCGGCGCGTCCAGTCGACCATTCCCGGCATCATCGGAGCGGTGGTCGCGCTCATCCGCGCCGCATCAAAAAAGTAATTTCCTATCAGTTGCTGAGGCTCGGGCGATGTCGGCAGCACCACGCTGCTTCGAAGAGCACACGTCTCACGTGAGCATTGCCGGTCTTGGTCATGCTGCCGAGGCGACGGCTGTTGCCCGTCGAATACTCGCCTGGCGCACGCCCGCAGCAAGCCATGATCTGATTCGCGAGCGCGAAGCGCGAGAAGCAACCCACTTCGAGGGTGATCGTCGTCGCTATGAGTTTCGCGACGCCCTGCAGTGCCTGGGCCCTTCGATCACCGCCTTCAGCGCCGGCGATGCGACCTCGATCGCGTCATCGATTCTGTTCAGTTCAAGAACCCCAATGCCGGTCAACCGATAGAATGGGGTTCGGTCTCCCAGCCCGCAGCTTGGAGGTTGGAGCTTCAGCGTAATCAAAATTCGACGGGTATCGGTTTCAGCTGGCATTTCACGTTGCAGCGAACTTTTACCTGTTCTGGAGGAGTTGGTCGATTTTCTTCCGCACGTTTTCGTCCATTCGGATTGACGGCGGCCACGGCCTGTTGAACCCTTCCCCGCGAGCTTTCGTGTGGCGTCAATTCCCAGCTTCGTTCCGATTGCGATTGAAATCCAACGCGGAATCCGGTTAGCGTCCGCCCAACCGCTCCCGAACCGGATCTGGTTATGGCCACCGAAACACTTTCAGCCCGCAGTCACAACCGCAAATCGTCGCCTGAGCCTTACATTCCCGCCGCCGTGCATTTGCGCGAGATGACGCCGCGCGCGGTCATTCTGGGCACGCTGCTGGGCATGGTTTTCGGCGCGTCGTCGCTCTACCTGGTGCTCAAGGTCGGCCTCACGGTCAGCGCGTCCATCCCGGTGGCGGTCATCTCGGTGGCGCTCTTCCGGCTCTGGTCCAAGCTCGGCGGCAAGGACGCCACCATCCTGGAAAACAACATCGTCCAGACCGCCGGGTCCGCCGGCGAATCCATCGCCTTCGGCATCGGCGTGACGATGCCGGCCATCATGATCCTCGGCTTCGACCTGGAGATCGCCCGCGTGATGCTCGTGGCGGTGCTGGGCGGATTGCTCGGCATCCTGATGATGATCCCGCTGCGGCGCGCCTTGATCGTGGCGCAGCACGACGAATTGAAATATCCCGAAGGCACCGCCTGCGCCGAGGTGCTCAAGGCCGGTGCGTCCGAGGAATCCCGGGCGCACGCCTCCGCGGCGGCGAAGAAATCGCTCCGCGCCGGCGTCATCAGTGCGCGGACAATCTTCACAGGATTCGGCATCGGGCTGTTCTACAAGACGGTGATGGTGGCGCTCAAAGGCTGGAAGGATGTGCCGGAAAAAGTGTTCGGCGGCACGTTCAAGGCCGGGTCCGTTTCGGTGGAGATTTCACCGGAACTGCTGGGCGTCGGTTACATCATCGGGCCGCGCATCGCTTCGATCATGTGCGCGGGGGGCGTGCTGTCGTATCTCGTCCTGATCCCTTTGATCAAGTTTTTCGGCGAAGGGATGACGACGGTGCTCGCGCCCGGCACGGTGCCGATCAGTCAGATGGATCCGAACCAGATTCGCGGCGCCTACATCCTTTACATCGGCGCGGGCGCGGTGGCGGCGGGCGGCATCATCAGCCTGGTGCGCTCGCTGCCGACCATCCTGCACGGATTGCGCGCCGGGCTGGCGGATTTCAGCGCGACGGCGGCGGCCAAGGCCGGCGCGTTGCGGACCGATCGCGATCTCTCGATGAAATTCGTCGCCGGCGGGATCGTTGTCCTGATCCTCGCGATTCTCGCGGCGCGTGCACTGCACATGAACCTCCTGGGTGCGTTATTGATCGTGGTGTTCGGGTTCATCTTCGTCACGGTTTCCTCGCGGCTCACGGGCGAGATCGGATCCTCCTCCAACCCGATCTCCGGGATGACGGTCGCCACGCTGCTGCTGACCTGCCTGATTTTTTTGCTGGTCGGCTGGACGGGCGGCACTTACTACGTGACGGCGCTGTCCGTCGGCGCGATTGTCTGCATCGCTTCGTCCAACGGCGGCACGACCTCGCAGGATTTGAAGACCGGCTTTTTGGTCGGCTCGACGCCGCGGCTCCAGCAAATTGCCATCCTCATCGGCGCGCTGGCCTCGGCGCTGGTGCTGGGACCGATTCTGCTTGGGCTGAATCAATCGGCGACGGTCTATGCGCCGGCGGCGCCGGGATTGCAGGCCCACGAAGCGGAGTTGACCGGCAGGGAAACACTCAAAGGCCCGCAGGCGCGGAACGATCCCAAAACCTACCGCGTCTGGCAGAAAACGGACGACACGGGCGGGCGGCCGGGAAAATATCTGGTGGATGAAATGGGCGCGGCCGTTTACCTGGTGGACCCCGGCATCAACGGCTCGGAGACGAAGCGGCCCGATGGCAGCGCCGTGCGGAAGTTCGACGCGCCGAAAGCCACGCTCATGTCGTATATCATCAAAGGCATCCTCGACCGCAAGCTGCCGTGGGCGCTGGTGCTTTTTGGCGTGATGATTTCGATCACGCTCGAGTTGTCCGGCATTCCGTCGCTGGCGTTCGCGGTGGGCGTGTATCTGCCGCTGTCCTCCTCGTCGCCGATTTTCTTCGGCGGGCTGGTGCGCTGGCTGGTGGACCGCAAGCTGCGCCACGAGTTGCGGCATCACGATTTGGATGAAGCGCAACTTTCTGCCGAAACCGACAAAAGCCCCGGCGTGTTGATGGCATCGGGCTACATCGCGGGCGGCGCGATCGCGGGCATCATCATCGCCTTCATGGCGGGCGTGTTCGACCGCGCGGACCAGTTCTTCACGGACTGGGCGCAGCAGAGCAACCCGTTCTTCGCGGGGCCGCACGCCGACGCGCTCGCGCTGGTTCCGTTTGTCATTTTGATGACGTTGCTTTACCTGGCGGGCCGGGAAATTTTTCTGGCGGGAGGCAAACGCCGTCCGGCTGGCGCGACGCATTGAAATGGTCCGGCTCGAACAACTCGATCACATCGCGTTGATGGTACGCGACCCGCGGCGCTCGATGGAGTGGTATCAATCCGTGCTCGGCCTGGAGCGGCGGCACCAGGACGTGTGGGGCGATGACCCAATCATGATGTGCGCCGGTTCGACTTGTGTGGCGTTGTTTCCGCTCAAGGCGGCGAAACCCGCGCTACCGCCGGACGTCAGCGCAACGGCCGTGATGAACCACTTCGCCTTCCGCGCGGGCCACGCGGGCTTCCTTGAAGCGCAGGCGGAACTCAAGCGGCATGGCATCCCGTTCGATTTCCAGGACCATCAGATCGCGCACTCGATTTATTTTCGCGACCCGGACGGGCACCGGTTGGAGATCACCACCTGCGATTTGCCCGGCAAGGAATAGAAGCGCGGGTTTGGAGTTCAAGCTTCAGCTTGTCCGCCCACTGTCGCAAAGAGGTGAAGACAAGCTGAAGCTTGAACTCCAAACTTGCGGGCAAGGCTGCCCGCGCTCCAACAAAAATGTCTTTGAAATCCGCCCGATTCCCGCCAACATCCGCGCTCACTTTGGGGTTGGGAGTTCAAGCTTCAGCTTGTCCGCCAACTGTCGCAAAGTGCTGAGGACAAGCTGAAGCTTGAACTCCGAACGAATGCCATTTCATGAAACGCACGCATCATTGCAACGAGCTTCGCCCGGCGCACGTCGGGCAGACTGTCACCCTCACCGGCTGGGTCCATTCCCGGCGCGACCTTGGCGGTGTGATCTTCATTGACATCCGCGACCGCGAAGGCCGCACGCAGACGGTGTTCGATCCGTCCGATTTGCCCGGGGAACTCTTCGAGCGCGCCGCGGCGCTGCGCAGTGAATGTGTCGTCCGCGTCACCGGCAAGGTGCGCCCGCGCCCCGCCGGCACGAATAATCCCAGGATTGCCACCGGCGAAATCGAAATCGCCGCGGGCGAACTCGAGTTGCTGAACTTCGCCGAGGTGCTGCCCTTCCCGGTGGATGACCCGGAAGCGGCGGGCAAGGTGAACGAGGAGTTGCGCCTGCAATACCGCTACCTCGACCTGCGCCGGCCGGAGATGGCCCGCAATCTCCGTCTTCGCTCAAAGGTTGCGACTGCCACGCGCGTTTACTTCGATGAGCAGGGTTTTCTGGAAGTGGAAACACCAACGCTCTTCAAGAGCACGCCCGAAGGTGCGCGCGAGTTCCTCGTGCCGAGCCGCTCCAGCCCCGGCCAGTTCTATGCCCTGCCGCAATCGCCGCAGCAGTTCAAACAAATCCTCATGGTCGGCGGCATCGAGCGCTACTTCCAGCTCGCCCGCTGCTATCGCGACGAGGACCTGCGCGCCGACCGCCAGCCGGAGTTCACGCAAATTGACATCGAGATGAGCTTCATCGAGCGCGAGGACATTTACGTGTTGATCGAGGGGCTGCTCGCGCGCGTCTGGAAAATCGCGCTTGGCCAGGAGATCCCCACGCCCTTCCCGCGGCTCTCGTTCGCCGAGGCCATGAACCGCTACGGCAGCGACAAGCCGGACACCCGTTTCGGCATGGAGCTGGCGGACTTCACGGAGGAATTTCGCGCGAGCACGTTCAAGGTCTTCAGCGGCGCGGTCGCCAGCGGCGGCGTGGTCAAGGCGCTCAATGCCAAGGGTCTCGCCGGCGCCACGCAAGGCCAGATCGAGACGATGACCGAATACGCAAAAAGTTTCGGCGCCAGAGGGCTGGCCTACATCAAGGTGGAAGGCGGCGAATGGAAATCGCCCATCGTGAAATTTTTCTCCGACGCCGAGAAGGCCGCGCTGAAAAGCAAGCTTGCCATCGCGGAAGGCGATTTGATTTTGTTCGCCGCCGACCAGTGGCTCAACGCGTGCGAAATCCTCGGCCGGATCCGCCTCTATTGCGCCGACGTGTTGAAGGGGCAGGGGAAGCTGGCGATTGACCCGGCGCGCTTTGATTTCCTGTGGGTTGTGGATTTCCCGCTGCTCTCCTTCGACAAGGAGAACAACCGCTGGTATTCGAGCCATCACCCGTTCACCGCGCCGGTGGCCGAGGACGCGCCGTTGCTCAAGGCCGAGCCGAAAAAAGTCCGCGGCCAGCACTACGACATCGTGGTCAACGGCGTCGAGCTGGGCGGTGGCAGCATCCGCATCCACCAACCCGACCTGCAGAAGGCGGTCTTCGAGGACATTCTCCAAATTCCGCCGGAGGAGACGAAACTGCGTTTCGGCTACCTGCTGGAAGCGTTCAAATATGGCGCCCCGCCGCACGGCGGCATCGCGCTGGGGTTCGACCGGCTCATCGCCATTCTCTGCGGCACGCCGAGCATCCGCGACGTGATCGCGTTCCCCAAGACGGCCAAGGGCACCTGCCTGATGACCGATTCGCCGTCGGGCGTTTCGCCGCGCCAGTTGCGCGACCTGCACCTCGAAGTGAAGGCGGCGAAGAAGGAGTAGAACTGGTTCCCCAAACTCATTTCGGTGGGGCGAGACTCTGTCGAGCCGTGTCGGACGCGGATTTCATTGGCTCGATCCCGCCATGGCGGGACCCCACCTCAAGAAACCGCTTCCAGCGATCCGGCAAGCTTCGGGCGGCCACGAAATCACGACGGGATCACCGGCGGTTTCGGCATTCTGCTGTCGGGGGCGATCCATTCCATCGGCCGGGGCACCGCCCGCCAGCGCAGTTCGGTTTCCAACTTGTATTTGGCCCAGAGGATGAAGAACAGGTCGGTCGCGATGCCCGGCAGGCAGAAAACGAACGACGGCAGCAACACCACAAAGAGCAGCGTCAAGCCGGCCGCCTGGTTCGGTTTCTTGAGCGTCAGCGCCAGCCACATCCCGAAATAAAAAATCGCCAGCACGTTGGTGAGCAACGTCGCCGCGCCGTAGATCGCCATCAGGCTCATGAAAGCATAAAAGGGAATCCCAAACGGCAGGCCGGAACCCGCCGGCATGTTCACCGACAAGCTGGGGACCAGGGCGCATACGAAAGAATTCGCCAGCAGGACAATCAACGGCGCGAAGAACACGCGGTGAAGTGCCAGCCATTGGCCGCGCAGGATGTCCTTCACGCGGAGCGGGGTGACCAGCAACAATTCCAGCGCGCCGGACATCCGGGCTTCGGTGAAGAACCTGCAGGAGTGCAATGCCACGGCGATCTTGAAACCGAGTTGGGTCGGCCACAGCAGCCACGAGGCGCTGAGCAAGCCGGCGCTCGCCGGCAACGTCAGGATAAGTGCCCCGACACCCAGGGCCAGCAGTGCCAGCACCCAGGGGAACAGGCGCGCGGCGCCCCGCCGCGCCGCCAGCCAATACGCGGGATTGTTTTCCAGCAGTTGCGCGCGGAGCGCCACACGTCGGGCGGCCTCGCGCGGGCTTCGAATCCGTTTCCAAATTCGCGTCACCCACGTCTCGACAGCTGTGGGCGCATCCTGCCAGGCACGCGGCAACAGCCAGCTCGCCAGGGCAAGGAACAACCACCCGAAACCGTGCGTGACGAGCAGCGACCACCAGAAGTTCCCGGGCGATCCGCGGTAGCCGGTCTCAAACGCCGCGAAGAAGGTCGTCGCCGGACTGCTCCGCATGATTCCGTCGGCCAGCGCGCGCAGCGACTCCGCAGGCAACGTTGACCAGAGACCCACCGACGCGGCCTGGAGCAGAAGTTCGATCAGGCCTTTCGCCACCACCGGCACGACGGTGAACAGGAGCACCAGCGCGAAGGTGCCCGCCCACGCGCGGCCTTGTTGCCGGCTCATTGTTGAAACGAGGGTGCCGGCGGCCAGCGTGAAGAAGAGCGTGTTGATCAGGGCCAGCGCGATGCGCCAGAATTCGCCGGGCGTGACGCCGCCCAGCAACAGCGGCAGGCCGAGCACCGGCAGCAGGGCCAGCAAACCGTAGAAGGCGTTGAGCGACGCGGCGGCGAACTTGCCGAGCACGACATCGTAGCCCTTCAGGTCGGTGAGGAACAACAGGCCGAGCGTGCCTTCGCGCTTTTCCTCGCTGAGGGCGTCGGCGGTGTTGCGCGCGCCTTCCAGGAAACTATAAACAAACGCCAGCCACGCCAGCGTCAGAAACATCGCCGAACCGAGCATCGGTCCCGCGGCAAAAATCCAATGGGCCACCAGCATGCCGGCCGCGATGACGCCTGCCAGCAGCGCCGCCGCCGCGCGCACGAGGTAGGTGCTCAAGCGACGCGCGCGCAGACGCAGTTCACGCTCCACGATGGGCAGGAAGCTCATGTGGCGGGAAAGGCGGACGCGGTGGCGCGCATGGCCTCGCGGAAGCGGCGGCTCAAGGCGTCGGCCGCGGCCGCGAGGAGCGGCCCGCCGGCGTGCCGGGCGCGGGCGGGGCCGCAACTTCGTCCTTCACCGCGACAACCAGTTCATCGGCCAGCGTCCGGGCGCGCTGCTGCATGGCTTCGAGGAACGCCTCGACCGTCGGCGTGCGCGGTCCCCGCCAGAGTGCACTGAGGACGATCGGTTCGAAGTCGGGCAACGGGATGCGGCGGATGCCGGGTGCGTGTTTTTCGTTGGGAATGACCACGGAGAGGCCGATGCCGAAGCCGTTGGCGACATAGGTTTCGATCAGTTCGATCGAATTGACCGTGATGCCGCTCAGCCAGTCCACGCCGCGTTGGGCCAGACCGTGTTGAAAATGTTTGCAGATGGTCTCGGAGGGCGGCGGGCTGACGAGCGTTTCTTCGATCTTGTCGCGATGCCACAAATCCTCGGCGGTTTTGACCGGGCTTTTGGCCGGCACGAGCAACACCAGCGGCAATCGGAGCAATGGGTGGGCGTGCAAACCGGCCGGTGGCTTGCCGTCCGTCACGGTCACGGCCAGGTCAATCTCCTGTTTTTCCAGCCAGCCGATGAGGTCCGGCTCGAGACCTTCGTGGAGGCTGAGCTTGAGGTTGGGGAATTTCTTTTGCACCTGGTGGAAGAGTGCGGGCAGGTGCTCGCGCAGCACGGTGGCGGACGCGCCGAAGCGGAGGTGGCAGGCGTCGGTGCCGCGGATTTCCGCCGACACGCGTTCGAGGTTGGTGAAGAAGGGCTGGATGAACTGGTAGAGTTTTTCGCCGGCGGGCGTGAGATGAAACGGGCGGCGGTTGAAAAGCTTGACACCCAGGAATTCCTCGAGCGTCAAAATCTGCGCGCTGACCGCCGGTTGCTGGATGCCGTAGGGAATGTTGCGCACCGCCTCGCTGATCCCGCCGTGCCGGGCGACGTAATGGAAAAGTTCGAGGTGGTGGATGTTCATGGGCTGGCTTGTTCTTCAAATCCAAGACTAAAAGGTGGAATCCCAGACTCAACCAGTGCTCCGGAATCCTGCCGCCGGCGCATTTTCCTACATCAAATCAATGAATAGCAAGTCAAGTTTTATCAATTAACACCCCACCGGTGAGATGCGGTATAGGGCACGCATGAATGCGACACTTACCGTTCATCAAACATGCTTCCGGAGCATTGCTCCGGCCCAGGCGCGCCCCATCGGTTTGGGGATTTTGGCAGTCGTGCTTTTCCTCTTGCCCGGCTGTGCCACGCAAAAACCCGTGGGCGTCACACACTCCGATGCGCCGCCGCCGGCGGAACCCCTCCGGCTCGATCCGGGCACGATCGCAGTCCTGACTCCCCGCACACCGGCTGGTTTCAGTTTCGACAAAGCCGATGGCCGAACTGATTACGCGGCTGACGGCGCGGGCAATGCCGCACGCGAGATTCTGACAACGCCCCATCTCGGCGATCCGAGAGCGGAAGCCGCAGCAGGGGTGGTCGGGTTCGCGCTGGCCCCGTTCGCCGCTGCCGTGGGCGCGGTCAGCGCTGGGCTCAACAAACTGACTCCCAACCAGCTGATGCAATCCGAGTCGGATTTGGCCCAAGCCATGGCGTTGATGGCCGGTCAACAGCACCTTCGCGATTGCCTCCTCAAAACCGCCTGCGATAAGACCCACCGTAATCTCGTTCCCATCGAGTCAATGGATCGGTCGCCCGCGAACAGGGGTCCCGTCAGCGCGGTGCTGGAAACCACAGTCGAGGAACTTCGGCTGGAGCGCACGGCGTCCAGTGATGCCTCCTTTGCGCTGCTGATCAAAACACGCGCGCGCCTTTTGCGGACATCGGATGGCGCGGTCCTCTACGATCAGCCCTTCGAGTACCGAAGCGGAACGGCGTTGTTCCATGAATGGACGCTCAACCAGGCATTCCGAAACGTGGCGGACACCGGTTACCGCAAGCTGGCGGAACAAATGGTTGAGCAACTGTTGTTGCCCGCCTCCGACGGGCCAGTGCTGATCGGTGCCGGTTTCAAGAAATCTCCCGCCCGTGCTCCTGACACCCAAACCATGTTCGCGTCGGCCAAGTCGCTGCCACCGGAGCGTCCTCTCACGCAGTTCGCGAACTATCCCGTGGCCAGCCCGGGGGCCATCGGCATCTATTCGACTGCGACCGTCGCACATGTGGCCATTCAAATGCCTTCGACGAAGGACGAGGCGGTCTCCGAGGCCGTTCGTGACGTGGAATGGTCGTTGGACGGTCTCCACGAATTCCCGAACCTGGTGGTGCAACTGACAGCCTGCGCAGCTGCCATCCCCATGAGCCTGGGGAAGCAGACCGTTGGGGCCATCCGCGGCCTCACCCGCAAGCGATATCAGGCCGCTGAGGCGCAATTGTCCGCGGCGGCGCGCGAGTCCCAGCCGCATCAAGAACTCGCGTATCAAGTCGCCCAGCAATTGTCCCCGAAAACTTCGCAGCCAGTTGTGCTGGTGAAAAAACCTCTGCCCGCAGGAGCCGGAAGCAAGTTTGCGCTCATGCAGTGCGTGGCGCGCGGTACGCTGGCCTGGCTGCCCAAAGATCAGACCGCCGCCAATTACCTGGGCAGTCAGGGAGCCGACACAGCTTTGGAAATTCATGTGCTCAGTGCCGCGCTGAACGGCACGGACGGCATCAATCCCCCTCTGGCCGTGTGCGTCGAGGCCCAGGCGACGCTGTTGCGGGTTCGTGACGGCCAGAAACTCTACTCCTGCCCCGTTCACTATCGGAGCGCCGGGCGAAAGTTTACAGAATGGGCGGCCAATGACGCGCGGTTGTTCCGCCAGGAGTTGGAACAATCCTACCGCGAGTCAGGCCGTGCCATTGTGGATCATCTCGTGTCGCGGCGGCTCATTGCACCGGGCCAACCACCGCACTCTATCCTTGCGGACAACTCGAATTAATCATGCAGGTGCCCCAGCTCAATCTGCTCCTGGCCTGGCTCTGGGTCGTGCTGGGGCTTATTTCGGGGGCCGTCCTGGGGCTGAACTTCCACCGGGAGGATTGGCTGGGCGGTTACGCTTCGCTCCGGCGCCGCCTCTATCGGCTCGGCCATATCTCGTTCTTCGGCCTGGCGCTGATCAATCTGATGTTCTACTTCACTGCACGCACGATGGCCCCCACGACGACTGCGCTCGACGTGGCGTCGTGGGGGTTCCTCATCGGCGCGCTCACGATGCCGGTGTGTTGCCTCGTCACGGCTCACTGGCCGCGTGGTCGCGCGTTCTTTGTGGTGCCGGTCGCCAGCCTGATCACGGGAGGTTTAACCACGCTATGGGAGGTCGCCAAATTATGAAAATTGGATTCATTGCCATGAGTGGAGTCCGGGCGCAAAACCCGGAACTCAACGCCGCCGGCCTGACGCTGCCCGGCTTTGTCGAGCGCAGCAAAGTCATCGCGTCGCTGCCCAGTTTGTCCTTGTTGACGCTCGCGGCGCTGACGCCGCCGCGCTTCGAGGTCGAGTACCGCGAAATCGCCGACTTGCGCGGCCTGCCAACGCTGCCGGACGACTACGAACTCGTCGCGCTGACCTCGTTGTCGGCGCAGATTTACGACGCTTACGCTGTGGCTGATTTTTACCGGCAACGCGGCGTGCCCGTCGTGATGGGCGGGTTGCACGTGTCGTCACTGCCGGAGGAAGCCCGGGAGCATTGCACAAGCGCCGTCGTGGGGGAAGGGGAGCCGCTTTGGCCGCAAGTGCTGGCGGATTTTGAGCGCGGCGCGCTCAAGCCGTTCTATCGCTCGGCGCCGGCGGGACTTTACGATTTGGACCAGGCGCCGGTGCCGCGCTTTGATTTGCTCGACCCGGAGAAATACAACCGCATCACCGTGCAGACCAGCCGCGGCTGCCCGCACAAGTGCGAGTTCTGCGCCAGTTCGATCCTGCTCACTTCGCGCTACAAGCTCAAGCCCGTTGAAAAAGTCATCGAAGAGATTCACGCCATCAAACGCATCTGGCCGCGGCCGTTCATCGAATTCGCCGATGACAACAGCTTCGTCCACCGCGCGCACTACAAACGCCTGTTGCGAGAGTTGGCGAAGGAGAATTTGCGCTGGTTTACCGAGGCCGACGTGCGCGTGGCCGAGGACGACGAATTGCTCGCGCTGCTGCGGGATTCAGGCTGCCAGCAGGTGTTGATCGGCCTGGAAAGCCCGCGCCGCGCGAGCCTCGACGGCGTCGAGTTGAACACCAACTGGAAGGCCCGCCAGCGGGACAACTACCTCGCAGCCATCGCGAAGATTCAATCCTACGGCATCACCGTGAACGGCTGTTTCATTCTCGGCCTCGATGGCGACACCCCAGCGGTGTTCGACGAGGTGCTGCAATTCGTGCGCGAGTCCAGGCTCTACGAAGTGCAGATCACGTTTCTGACGGCATTTCCCGGCACGCCGTTGTATGCGCGGCTCAAGCGCGAGGGCCGCATCCTGCGCGATCGCGCGTGGGAATTGTGCACGCTGTTCGACGGGAACATTCAGCCCAGGAACATGAGCGCGGCGGAATTGCAGAGTGGTTTTCTGCGGCTGGCCCGGGAACTTTATTCCGCCGAGGAAACCCACACGCGCCGAAGCCGGTTCAAACGGATGCTCAAGACCTCACCGCACTTTGGCCGCCGGGCCAAATTGGACGCTCAATTACTCGCCGCATGAGGGATGAATCAGAATAGCGCCGGACGGGCGTTTGTGGCGCGTTGGTTGAATGGACCGGACAATCGGAGATACCCGACGTGATGTCCAAAACAACAACCCACCGCCCATTACGGGTCCGGAGGAAGCGGGGCAGCCGCTGCTCCTGAATTTCGGAGAAGCGGCTGCCGGACGGGAAAACGTTGTGGTAAAAGAATGTTGACAGAAAATCGAAAGGCCGGAACGGTCAGTTTCCAGTTCGTTGGCAGCCAATCGAACCGGTGGGCCAAAAACCGGCCCACGAGGAACTCGAACATGAAAAAAATCATTTTATCGTTGATGCTGGGTTTCAGCCTGGCGCTGACGGGTTGCTTTGTCACCTCGGTATATCCCTTTTATGTGGAGAAGGACCTGGTCTTTGAACCGGCCTTGCTCGGCGACTGGAGGGAAGCGGACCCGAAAGAAAACCCGCCGGAAACAGTGACCTTTGAGAAGGCTGGGCCGGACAAATACCGGGTGCACACCCATAAAAGCGATGACAAGGACGAATTTGAAGTTCACCTCTTCAAGCTGAAAAACCAGTTGTTCATGGACAGCGTTTTAGTCAGGGACAAGGAGCAGGAAACCATCCCCGCGCATCAGTTGACCCGGGTGTTACAAATCCAGCCGACCTTGCGGGTGTCCGGCCTGAGCCATTCCTGGCTCAAGGAGTTGCTGGAGAAAAATCCCCCGGCCATCCGCCATCACAAAATCCGCAAGGACCCCAAGGATGCCGACTACCGGATCGTCCTGACCGCCGAAACCAAAGAGCTGCAGGCGTTCATCATGGCCCACCTCGAGGCCGAGGGCGCGTTCGACAAGCCGACCGAGATGAATCGCAAATGACCCGGGGCGATGATACGATGGGCGGAGATTATTTTCTGAATCGCGTGACCATGAAGCTGACAACATTCCTTGCCGCAAACAAACCTCGTAGCCGCCGACGTAAGGAGGCGGATTCCGCGGGATCTGGCAATTGTCCGCCTCCTCACGTCGGCGGCTACAGCCTGGCGCGGTCTCTGGCGGCGTATGACCTGTTCAGGCTGATGGCGGCGATTTGTTTGATCGGCGGTCTGACCACCGGTTGCTCGATCAAAAAAATGGCAATCAACAACATCGGCGACGCGCTGGCCGGCGGCGGCGCAACTTTCGCCACCGACGACGATCCGGAACTCGTCCGGGCCGCGGTGCCGTTCAGTTTGAAACTCATGGAAAGCCTGCTGGCCGAAAGTCCGAAGCACACGGGCCTGCTCTTTGCCACGGCCAGCGGTTTCACGCAATATGCCTACGCCTTTGTGCAGCAGGACGCCGATGAACTGGAAGAAAAGGACCTGGCGGCGGCCACCGCCATGCGCGAACGGGCGCGGCGGCTGTATCTGCGCGCCCGCAACTACGGGCTGCGCGGGCTGGAGGTGAAACATCCCGGCTTCGAAAAATCGCTCCGCGCCAAACCCAGGTCCGCCGTGCTGGCGATCAAGGCCGTCGAGGTCCCCCAACTCTATTGGACTGCCACTGCGTGGGCGGCGGCGATCTCGCTGGCGAAGGACGATCCCAACATGGTCGCCGAAATCCCGATCCTGGAAGCGTTGGTGGACCGCGCGCTGGAACTCGACGAAAGCTATGATCGCGGGGCGATCCACAGTTTTCTGGTCACCTATGAAATGAGCCGTCAGGGCGCACCGGGCGACCCGGCCGGGCGGGCGCGGAAACATTTCGAGCGGGCGTTGGAACTTTCGCGCGGACAGCAGGCGGCGCCGCTACTGGCCTTCGCCGAGGCGGTGTCCGTGCAAATGCAAAACGCGAAGGAGTTCGAGTCGCTGCTCAATCAGGCGGTGGCCATCAATCCGGACGCCAGCCTCGAATACCGCCTGGTCAACCTGATCATGCAACGCCGCGCCCGCTGGCTGCTGGGCCGGAAGGACGATCTTTTTTTACCGACTGAGAAATAATCCGGAAAGAAACATGAAACTATCAACGCGAAGAAAATTCCTGACTGGCGTTTCGCTGCTCGGCCTGGGCGCCGCTGCCGGGCCGCTGAACCTCCTGCGGGCCGCCGAGGGCGCGGCGAAAATCCGCCTGGGGACACTCGTGCCGCGCGGCTCCTCCTACTTCAAGCATCTCCAAATGATGGGGGAAAAGTGGCGTCAGGCGCCCGGCGGCGGCGCCACGCTGACCATTTACCCCGATGGCGCCATGGGCGGCGAAACCGACATGGTGCGGCGGATGCGCCTGGGCCAGCTCCAGGCCGGCATGTTGACGGCGGTCGGGCTTTCGGAAATCGAGCCGACCGTCGCGGGCCTGCAATTCCTGCCGATGATTTTTCGTTCGCTTGCCGAGATGGACTATGTCGTTGAAAAATTGCAACCGTTGCTGGAAAAGCGGCTGCGGGAAAAAGGGTTCATCGTGTTGTTCTGGGCCGATGCCGGCTGGGTGCGCTTCTTCTCCAAGGAGCCGGTCGTGCGCCCCGAGGATCTCAAGCGGATGAAACTGTTCTCCTGGGCGGGCAACGCCGACCAGGTGGACATCTACAAAGCCGCCGGTTTCAATCCGGTGCCGCTGGAGACGGGCGATATTTTGCCGGGCTTGCAGACCGGCCTCATCAACGCCGTGCCGGTGCCGCCGTTCGTCGCGCTCGCGACCCAGATTGACGGACCGGCGCCGAACATGCTCGACTTGAACTGGGGCCCGCTCGTGGGCGCGGCGGTCTTGACCACCAAAGCCTGGGAAACCATTCCCAAGGCCAGCCGGGACGCGGTCCAACAGGCCGCGCGCGAGGCCGGCCTCCAGATCAAGACCGACAGCCGCAAAGAGAGCGTGGCATCCGTCGAGGCGATGCGACGGCGCGGCTTGAAGGTCAACACCGTGACGCCGGATCTCGAAGCCGAATGGCGCAAACAAGCCGAAGCCGTCTATCCCAAAATCCGCGGCCGGATAGTGCCGGCGGACATCTTTGACGAGGTCGTCAGGCTGGTGAAGGAATATCGCGCCAGCCAGGGAGGAACGGGCTGATGCTGGACGACTCGAGCCACGGTCCGGATTATCTCCCCGCGTTGGGCCGTCCGCGCGAAGGCTGGTGGGGGCGTTTGTGGGCCGTGGAAAACCTCCTCGTCAGCCTGGTGCTGGCCGCGATGGCGCTCCTGCCGCTGAGTGAAATTGTCCTGCGCAAATTATTCCAGACCGGCATCAGCGGCAGCGCGGCGTTTCAACAACATCTGACGCTGCTGATCGGCCTGTTGGGCGGCCTGTTGGCTGCGCGCGAACGCCGCTTGCTGGCGCTCTCGACCTTGACGCAGTTTCTCAAGGGACGGTGGCAGACGGCGGCGCGCATCTTCAGCAGTTCCGTCGCCGCGGCCCTCAGCGTTTTTCTCTGCGTGGCCGCGGCGCAGCTGGTGCAGTCCGAGAAGGTGGGCGGGAAGATTCTGGCCTACGGGATCCCGGTCTGGACCATCCAACTGGCCATGCCGCTGGCGTTCGGCGTGATCGCGCTCCGCTTGCTCTGGCACGCGGCCGAAAGCTGGCGCGGACGACTGATCGTGCTGCTGGTGGCTGGCGGCCTGGTCGGGCTGGCGCTGCATCCGCCCCTGGCACCGGGCCAGCTCGTGCTGCCGGCGCTGGCCGCCCTGGTGGCGGCGGTCGTGCTGGGAGCGCCGATCTTTGTCATGTTAGGCGGCGCGGCGCTGATTTTGTTCTGGGGGGAAGGCCTGCCGATCGCTTCCATCTCGCTGACACACTACTCGATGGTGACCAATCCCTCGCTGCCGACGGTCCCGCTCTTCACGCTGGCGGGGTATTTCCTGGCCGAAGGCGGGGCGTCCAAACGGCTGATCCGGGTCTTTCAAGCGTTGCTGGGACAATACCGCGGCGGGCCGGCGATTGTCACGGTGCTGGCGTGCGCGTTCTTCGCTTCGTTCACCGGCGCGTCGGGCGTGACGATTCTCGCGTTGGGCGGGCTGCTGCTCCCGGTGCTGCGGGGGGCGGGTTATTCGGAGCGTTCCTCTTTGGGATTGCTCACCGGCTCCGGCGGCCTGGGGTTGTTGTTCCCGCCGTCGCTCCCGTTGATCCTTTACGCCATCGTGGCCAGCGCCAATGCCAAGGCGGGCGGAGTGACGATCGAAAAGATGTTTCTCGGCGGCCTGGGGCCGGGGCTGCTGCTGGTGGCGATGGCCGGCTGGCTGGGGGTTCGCCAGGGACCGGACCAGCAGGCGGACCGTCCGGTGTTCGACCGCAGGGAGGCGGGCCGCGCGTTGTGGGACGCCAAATGGGAACTGGTGCTGCCCGTGGTGGCGCTGGTCGCGTTGTTTGGCGGTTTTGCCACGCCGGTCGAGGCCGCGGCCGTGACTGCGCTCTATGCGTTCGTCATCGAAACGTTCGTCCATCGCGACCTGAAACTGGTGCGGGATGTGCCGCGCGTGATGGCCGAGTGCGGACTGCTGGTCGGCGGCGTGTTGCTTATTCTGGGAGTCGCGCTGGGCTTCACCAATTACCTGGTGGACGCCCAGATTCCCACCCGCGGAGTCGAATGGGTCACCGCTGCGGTGCAGTCCAAGTATGCCTTCCTGCTGGCGCTCAACTTGTTTTTGCTGTTCGTGGGCTGCGTGATGGACATGTATTCCGCCATTGTGGTGGTGGTGCCGCTGATCGTGCCGCTGGGCGTGGCCTACGGCATTGATCCGATCCACCTGGGCATTATTTTTCTGGCCAACATGGAGCTGGGGTTGTTGATGCCGACGGTGGGCATCAACATTTTTCTTTCCTCCTATCGTTTCGACAAACCGGTGCTGCAGGTTTCGCGCGCGGTCCTGCCGATGCAATGCGTGCTGTTGACCGGCGTGCTGCTGATCACCTACGTGCCGCTGCTGACGACGTTTCTGCCCGGCTTGTCGCACAAATGAACCGGCGCCGTTCCGATGGCCATGGCTGAAATGATGAGGTATGAGGTGTGAGGTCGCCCAAATGAACTGGCCTCGTTCCAATGCCCATCGGGCCTGCCGGCCAGCAAGCCAACTGCCGGCCAGACGGAACATTTATTTATTTGCAGAAACGGCCGGCCTGGCCCATTCTCTTCGCTGCCCAAAAGGTCTGGCTTCATGAGTGTCCGAAACCAAAACAGTTCCGGCCTCAAGATGGGTGACCGCATCCTCGCCCGGGGCGAAGTGCGCGAATCCTACGCGGCGCGTCTGGCGCGCGGGCGCGAGGATGTCCGTGCGGCGCAGTCCCTCCGTTTTAACGTTTTCAATCTCGAACTCAACGAGGGCCTGGAACAATCCTACGCCACCTGCCTCGACGCCGACCCGTTCGATGACGTGTGCGATCACCTGTTGGTCGAAGACCAGCACACCCGCGAAGTGGTGGGCACTTATCGGTTGCAGACCGGCGCGATGGCGGCGCGCAACCGCGGGTTTTACAGCGCGCAGGAATTTGATTTCGCTCCCTACCGGATCATGCTCGATCAATTGGTCGAGCTGGGCCGCGCCTGCGTCCACCGCCACCATCGCAACCTCGCCGTGCTCGGCCTGCTCTGGCGCGGCATCGCCGCCTACACCCGCGAGCGCGGCGGACGCTACCTCATCGGGTGCAGTTCGCTTTCCTCGCAGGACCCGGTGGAAGGCGCTTCCATGTACACGCACCTGCAACGCAAACATCTGGTTCAGCCCGCGTGGCGCACGCGGCCCCTGCCCGCCGTGGCGTGTCCGCCCGAACACCTGGCCGGGCCGGCGCCCAAGGTGCCGCGTCTGCTGGCGGCCTATCTTTCCATCGGCGCCAAAATTTGTGGCCCACCCGCCATTGACCGCGAATTCAAGACCATTGATTTCCTGACCTTCATGGATCTGGATTCGCTGCCCGCGCACATCCTCAAACGCTACCTGAGCTGACGCGGTGCCGCGCGAGCATTGCCCCGGCAACTTCTCCCTCGCCAGCGGGGCCGCTTGTTTTTATTTTCCATCCGATGAAGGGCATCCGACGCCGGCCAGTTCGTTTTGTGATTCGCCTCGCCTGGTTCACCATGCTGGTGGCGGGGGCGATGGCTGATTTCGTCCTGTTTCACCGGCTCACCGGCCGCGCTCGCTCGTTGCGCGCCCGGGCCGCGTGGATGCACAAGTGGGCGCCGCGTTACGCCCGGCAATTGTTCGGCACGCGGGTCGAACTGCGCGGCCGCCCGCCCGCCGCGGGTTTTGTGGCGTGCAATCATCTCAGCTACCTGGACATCTTCGTGCTCGGCAGCGTGCAACCGATGGTGTTCGTCGCCAAAGCCGATGTGCGCGGCTGGCCGGTCTTCGGCTGGCTGACCCGCATGGCCGGCACGATTTTTTTGAAGCGCGCCCAACGCGCCGACGTGGCGCGGGCCAGCGAGGAATTCGCGCCGGCGATGGCCGAACAACTCGTGGTCACGATGTTTCTCGAAGGCACCAGCAGCGATGGCAGCCGCGTGTTGCCGTTTCGTCCCTCGCTGCTGGAGCCGGCCGCCGCCCACGGCTGGCCCGTGACCCCGGTCTGGATCGGTTACTCGCTGCGCGAAGGCTCGGTGGCCCGGGAAGTCTGTTACTGGGGCGACATGACCCTGGGCCCGCACCTGCTCAATCTTCTCACCAAGGGCGAAGTCACGGCGCACGTTGCGTTCGGTGAACCGCTGCCGCCGGGGTTGGACCGCAAAGAAATGGCGCGCCGGCTCCACGCGCAAGTCTGCGAACTGGCCGCGCGATTCGGCCGCAACGTGGCGCCGGGAACGGCGGAGGATTTCGCGGCCATCGCGCGGATCGGGGACTGACGACCGCTGCGAAGCTCCAAGCTCCAAGCACCAAGGTCCAGAGAAATTCCAAGCTCCAATTCCCAACATGCAGCTTGCAGACCTTCAGCCTGCGCACAGTCGGGCCAACCCAATCACGTCCATGTGCTCTCAGGAACGGTGTTTGGAGCTTGAGATTTGGAGCTTCTCTGGAGCTTGGTGCTTGGAGCTTGGTGCTTTTCCGTTCCTGTTGCACCTACAACAAACGTCGGGGAAGCGATGTCAGGCTTTGGGATTTTGCCGCCCGGCCGCTCTTCATTGCTGGATGAAGTAGCTGAGGTTCTCCAGTTCGATGGCGAGGTTGACGTTGTTGACCATCACGTCTTCGGGCACATGCAGCACGATGGGCGCAAAGTTCAGGATGCCCGTGATGCCCAGCCCGACCAGCGTGTTGGCCGCCTCCTGCGCCGCCGCCGCCGGCACGGTGAGGATGGCCATCTTCACGCCGCGCGCGCGGATGACCTCGCGCAGACGGTCCAGGCCGTAAATCGGCGGTCGCACTTCCTTGTCGCGATGCCGCGCCGGGTCAATGTCAAACGCCGCCACGATTTCGAACCCTTCCTGCTCGAAGCCGCGATAGGTCAGCAGCGCCAGGCCCAGATTGCCCACGCCGATGAGAATGACCGGTTGCAGGCTGTTGGTGCCCAGCAAATCCGCCATCATCAGCGAAAGCAGCTCGACATCGTAGCCCAACCCGCGCGTGCCGAACTGGCCGAAGTAAGTGAGGTCCTTGCGCAGTTGGGTGGACTTGACGCCGGCGGCGCGCGCCAGCGCCTCGCTGGAAACCGTGCGCAGGCTGTTGGCCTTGAGCCGTTGCAGGCAGCGCAGGTAGATCGAGAGCCGGTAAATGGCCTTGCGCGGGATCTCGGAGCGGACGTTCTTTTTCAAGGCGCCGTCAGGCTACCGCAACCCGGCGCGCCCGGCAAGCGCCGCCGTAACGTGTGCCGTAACGTGGCGCAGGCGTCCCCCCCCGCCCAAAATTTCAGAACAAGCCCAACACCGCTTCCGCCGCCCGCGCGCTTGCGCCGGGGCCGCCCAGCGAAGCGATCACCCGCGCCAGTTTCGCCTGCACTTCGCGGCGGCGCGCGTCGTTCGCCAGCAGTTCGAGCGCGGCGCGCGCGATGTTTTCCGGCGTGGCGGCGTTTTGGATGAGTTCCGGGTAGATCGTTTCTCCGGCGAGCAGGTTGGGCATGGCGGCGTGTTTGACCTGCACGATGCGTTTGGCGATCTCCCAAGTGGCCCAGGAGGTTTTGTAAATGGCCACCGTCGGCACGCCGAAACAGGCGCATTCGAGCGTCACCGTGCCCGTCGAGGCGATGGCGACATCAGCCTCGGCAAGCGCCTGCGGCAGATCGCCAATTTGAATTTCCACATCGGCAGGAATGCCGGACAACCTTGCCAGTTGCGCGAGCGATTCATCGGGCAGGACCATTTTCGCGCGCAACTGCGGCTCCTGGACACGAATGAGTTTCCATGCGCCGAGCATCACGGGCAAATGCCGTCGCAGTTCTTGCATCCGGCTTCCGGGCAGCAGAAGTATCTGCGATTCACGATTGACGATCGACGCGCTCTCCGATTTCCAGCTCGCAGCTCGCAGCTCGCAGATCGTAAATCTATCAGCCATCGGATGGCCCACAAACTCCACGCGCAGCTTCGGCGCGCGCGCGGCATACCACGGTTTCTCGAACGGAAAAATACTGAGCAACAAATCCACATCCCGCGCCAGCTGCCGGGCGCGCCCCGCGCGCGAGGCCCAGACCTGCGGCGAGACGTATTGGATCATTTTCGGGTTCCAATTGTGGAACGGTCCGCTACGGGCGCGGACGTGGCGCTTGATCGCGCGGGCGAAGCGGCGGTTGAACCCGGAGAAATCCACGCAAATGATCGCGTCGGGCTGGCGTTCGCGCGCCAGCCTCACGAGCTGGTCGAAAAGCCGTTTGAACTTTCCATAATGTTTCAGCGCTTCGGTCAGTCCGAAGACGGAGTGCGCCGTCAAGTCAAAGGCCAGTTCGACGCCCGCCGCCGCCAGGCGCGGTCCGCCGGCGCCAAAAAATTGCGGCGCCAGTCCCGTGGGGAGCGGTTGGCGATCGGAAGTCGGGCGCGCGTCGGATTCGGCGAGCTTTGCCCGCAGCGCCTTCACCAGTTCCGCCGCCAGCAGGTCTCCGCTGGCCTCGCCGGCGATGAGCATGAACGTCAGCGGCTTCATGAGTTAAACGTAAAGTCGCAACTCGGCGTGGCTGCAACCGCAGGAGCGCGGCGTTCACGCCGCTTCACTGCTCGACAGCTTGGCACCGTGGGAAAAGTCCGACGCCCAGGATATTTTGCACGGTGAAGCGGCGTGACCGCCGCGCTCCTGTGCCGCTGGAAAAATCCTCGCAGGCCGCGAGCACGTTGGGTTATTGCACTGCAAGGCAGCATCGTCGCAAAAAGAAGCATGGAGTCCAATCTGGCCCTGGCGCGGTATTGCGTCCTCGCGTTAAGCGTCCCGGCCTTCAATTTGCCTTGTGATTTCAAACGCCAGGTCCAGCGCGCGTTTGGCAGACTCGCCGCTGACCACCGGTGTCTGCCGGGCGCGCACGCACTCGATGAAGCTTTGCAACTCCAGCTTGAGCGGCTCTTCCTTGGCGATGGGCACCGGCTCGCGCACGATTTTCCGGCCGCCGAACCGGCTGACAATCGTCGCGTCCTTCGTGTGGAGAAGTTTTTTGAGCAGCGACGATTCCTGTTCGTCGTCGCGGGCGATGCGGTAGATGAAGCCTTCCTGCGCCCGGTAATCGAGCGAGACGTAGCTGGTCATGGGGCCGCCGCTGAAGACGCGGATTTTGCGCATCCGCTCCGGGCTGACGCGGCTGGCGGTGAGGTTGGCCACGCAGCCGTTGGCGAAACGCAGCCGCGCGTTGGCGATGTCCTCGGTCCGGCTCAACACCGGGATGCCGACCGCATCCACGCTCGTGATCGGCGACTTCACAAATGCGAGCACGACATCGAGGTCGTGGATCATGAGGTCAAGCACCACGCCGATGTCGGTGCTGCGCGCGGGGTAGGGTGAAAGGCGGTGGGTCTCGATGAAGCGCGGGTCGGTGGCGACCTGTTGGAGGTAATGGAAGACGGGGTTGAACCGCTCGACGTGGCCGACTTGCAGCACGCACTGGTTCTCCTGTGCCAGCCGCACCAGTTCGGCGGCCTGTGCGGCGTTGTCGGTCATCGGTTTTTCGACGAGCAGGTGCTTGCCTTGCAGGAGAAGATTTTTGGCCAGTTCAAAATGCGTCGCGGTCGGCGTGACGATGCTCAACGCGTCGCTGGCGGCCGCCGCTTCGCTCACCGAGGTGAAAGCGCGCACGCGATTTTTTTCCGCGATTTTCCGGGCGGTCTCCGGGACCACATCGTAAACGCCGGCGAACACGACCTGGCCCGCGGCGGCCAGTTCGGCGTAGAGGCGGGCGTGTTCCTTGCCGAGCGACCCGACACCCAGCGCGGCCACTTTCGGAGGCGACGACATGCGGGAGGTATAAGGTTCAACGTTCAAAGTGAGAAGTTCAAAGTGTGAACGTCCCCGCAGCGCGCGCGCGGCGCTTCGCCGGGGATTGCTCTTGCTCGCGCGGAGAGCGTTTGCCTAGATTCACGCGTGGCATTTCTGGCATTTGCGATCACGGCGCTGGCGGCGTACTTGCTCGGCTCTCTGCCCACGGGCTACCTGGCCGCCCGGGCGCGCGGCATTGACATCCGCAGCGTCGGCAGCGGGAACATCGGGGCGACGAATGTTTTTCGTGTGCTGGGCCTGACGGCGGGAATCCTCGTGCTGGCCGTGGATGCGCTCAAAGGATTTCTCGCCTGCTGGCTGGCTGCCCGGTTGGCCTCGCAGTGGGTTGGCGCGCCAGCCGGCCGTGAGGCCGAGTGGCAGGAATATTTTGCCATCGTGGGCGGCTGCGGGGCCATCCTCGGCCACGTTTACACCTGTTGGCTCAAATTCAAAGGCGGCAAAGGCGTCGCCACCACCGCGGGCGTGCTGCTGGGCCTGTTGCCGTTGGCTCTCGTCATCACGCTGAGCGTCTGGCTGGTCGTCCTGACCCTCAGCCGTTACGTGTCGCTGGCCTCGATCGTGGCGGCGTTGTGCCTGCCGTTCGCGGCCTGGGGGGTCGGGCGCAGCGGATCCATGATCGGGGTCGCCGCGGTCATCGGCGTGCTGGTGATCTACAAACACAAAAACAACATCCGACGGCTGCTTGCCGGCGCCGAGAACCGCTTCGGCGTGAAAAAACCGGCGGACACGAAAGGCCCGCCCGCATGAACTTGACCGTGCTCGGAGCCGGCGCGTGGGGCACCGCGCTGGCGCGGCTGCTGCACCCGGCCAACCACGCCCTCACGCTCTGGGGCCACGATGCGGCGCACCTCGACGAAATGCGCCGCACCGCGCGCAACGAGCAGTTTCTGCCGGGCATCGAACTGGCGCGCGAATGGATTTACGAAGCCGATGCGGCCAGGGCGGTGCAAGGAGCCGGATGCGTCGTGGTCGCCGTGCCGTCCAAGGCGTTCCGCGAAACGACGCGTTGCCTGGCAAATTTTTCCGGCATCGTGGTCAGCGTGACCAAGGGCATCGAGCACGACACCGGCTTGACGATGAGCGGCATTCTCGCCACGAACGCGCCGCGCGCGCGCATTGCGGCGCTGTCGGGACCGACGCTCGCGGCGGAAGTGGCGCGCGGCATTCCCGCCGCCTGCGTGGCGGCGAGCGGCGACGCGGTCACGGCGCAACGGGTCCAGAACCTGTTTCACAGCCAGACCTTCCGGGTTTACACGAGCACCGATTTGCCCGGCGTGGAACTGGGCGGCGCGCTCAAGAACGTCATCGCCATCGCGGCGGGCGCCGGCGACGGCCTGGGTTTTGGCGACAATTCCAAGGCCAGCCTCATCACGCGCGGGATCGTGGAAATGCGGCGGCTGGGCGTGGCCTGCGGCGCGCAGGCGGAAACGTTCTACGGCTTGAGCGGGCTGGGCGACTTGACGGTGACCTGTTTCTCGAAACTGAGCCGCAACCGCGCGCTGGGCGAACGGCTCGGGCGCGGCGGGAAGCTGGCGGACATTCTGGCCAGCACTTATACGGTCGCCGAGGGCTATCCCACGGCGCGCTCGGCCTGGCAACTGGCCCGCCAGCACCGCGTGGAGACGCCGATCCTCGAAGAGGTTTACGCCATGCTCTACGAAGGGAAAAACCTGGCGTTGGCGTTGCGTGATCTGATGGGGCGCGAGTCGAAAGCGGAAGATTGAAGAGGTCGGGGGCAGGGGAGCGGGCAACCTGCAAACCGTTTCTTAACGCAGAGGGCGCGGAGGTTTTCGCAGAGAGGCGCAAAGGAATTCTCTGCGTGCTCTGCGAAAACCTCCGCGCCCTCTGCGTTGAAATCGCCATGACGCCGTTGTCATGGCGACGTGCGCTGGCGGAAAACAGATCGTCAAAGGCCAGCCGCTTCCTTGATCGCCTGCAGCAGATCGTTGTAGCTCTCGACGGCCCTGAACTGCGGGAATTGCTGTTTCACGTTGTCGGGCGCGTGGAACAGAAAGCCCGCGTCGGCCTCCGTCAACATCGTCGTGTCGTTGAACGAATCGCCCGCGGCAATGACGCGATAATTGAGTGATTTGAGCGCGGCGACGGACTGCTGCTTCTGGTTGGGTTGCCGGAGCTGGTAGCCGGCGATGCGGTCATTCTCGACGACCAGCCGGTTGCAGAACAGCGTGGGCCATTCGAGCTGGCGCAGCAGCGGTTGGGCGAACTGCTCGAAGGTGTCCGAGAGGAGAATCACCTGGAGCCGCGCGCGCAACTCGCGCAAAAACTCCAGTGCGCCCGCCAGCGGCTGCAGCGCGCCGATGACCGTCTGGATGTCCGACAGTTTGACGCCGTGTTCATCGAGGATTTTGATCCGGCCGCGCATGAGCTTGTCGTAATCCGGCTCGTCGCGCGTGGTGCGGCGCAGTTCTTTGATGCCGGTTTTTTCGGCGACGGCAATCCAGATTTCCGGCGTCAACACGCCTTCCATGTCCAGGGTGACGATTGCTTGCTTCACGGCGTGGGAGGGTGGCAAGGAGCGGTTTGGAGTTCAAGCTTCAGCTTGGCCGCGCAGGAAATGGCCAGGACAACCTCATAAAACTCCTTCGGGAAGGCTGACCCGCTTGACATGGACTAAAGGTAATTCAAAGCGCCTTATGCCAATAGTTCATTCAACCGCTTCTGCCACTCGTCCTGGAAGACCACTTCGTATCGAATCTCCTTTCCGCGCATGGCTGGAACAAGCTGGTTCCACGTTTTCTTTTTCGCGTGCTTGTTGCAGAGATCGAATACCGATTTTTTGTATTTCGTGTTCTCGTTCTTCAGATGTAGACCCTTGGTTTCGAGCAGGAACACCTTGCGATAATCAGCCTTAATCCCACCTGTCGCAGTAAAGATGAAATCCGCGAAGATGCGCGGCTTCTGCCAGCCTTGCACGTAGTAGCCGCGATGCGGGATGTTGCGATACCAGAAATACAGCGGGCCTTGCTCATCCAGGAAGGATGCGACTTCGCGCTCCAAAGAATTCAGCGAGTCCGCTGACACCGGGTCGAAGAGGTTCATCTCGAACTGGCTTCCGTCCATCCGCGTCGCCTTCATCACCGATTTCGGAATTTCCAGCTTCTTCGGCAAACGGTTCATCCCAAGATCATGCACCACCACCATGAACCGCATTTCGTCGCTTTCGAGCATCTGATTGAACACCGCTTCCGCCAGCCGGTCGCGCTCCGCTTCCAGCCGCTTCCGCAATTCTTCCAGAATGAACACGAGGTTGTTGACCACCCGCTTCTCTTTGCCCTTCCATTCGACCAACAACTTGGTAAACACGCGCTCGACGAACTCATAGCCGATCCACGGATTTGGCACGACATCGAGCAAGTGGCCGGCGGCATACGCGAAATCAAGTTTCACCTCGCCGCTGCCAGTGTCCTCACGCACGCGCCGCACGAAGCCCTTCAAGTTTTCCTCCAGCCCCGCTCGCATCTCCACGTCGCGCTCCTCCTCAAGACTGAGTTCCAACTTGTAGAGCGGAGTCAGGTCCGCCGTTTCCCAGGGCACACGCGACAAAATATCTGCTTCGTAACTCACCAGCCGCCAGTCTTTCCGGTCGCGAATCACAAACGCGGGCAGAACCATGTGCTCCGCCGCCTTCTTGAATTTCGCCCTCGGTCCAATCTCGCGCAGTTCGACTTTCTCCAGGTCCTCCGCGTCCTTCACAATGCGCCCCTGCATTTCTTCCAAGCCCTCGCGTTTGAAACCCTCGCGGATTTCCTTCAGCAAATCACTTCGTTGAAAGCAATACACGTAGCTTTCATCGAGCGCCGGCACATGCGTCTTGCGCGCGTAAGGTTGCCGAAGGATGCGTCCCACGAGTTGGGTCATGGCGGTCTTGGAGTGCGGGTTCGTCAAAATCGTCAGCACGTAGGCGAACGAACAATCCCAGCCCTCCTGCAACGCCTGCTTCGTGATGATGTAGCGCACGGGGCAGTCCCGCACGAGCAGGCCGCCGATGTCGTCAAAGTCTTTCAACTCGTCAATCTCCGCCGACTTCACGGCGATCCAATCCTTTTGCACGCCCTGGCCGACGAGATATTCACGCACGTCTTCCGCGTGAATCAATTTGCCGTCGCGTTGCTCCCTGCCGGTGCGCTCCACCTGAATGAGGCAGATCGGGCGAATGTAAACGTTCGTGTTGCCTTCATAGTCGTGTGCCCGCTCCTCCAAATCATTCCGCCGCTCCATCGCCGCGCGCATCGTGTCGCGCCAGCTCGTGGACGACTTGTTGATCACATGCAGATCGAGCTTGATCATCTCCTCCCGGTGCAACTCTTCGCCGCTGATGACGACCAGGTTGTTCGCTTCCTTCGACGGCGTGGCGGACAACTCGACGATCATGCACGGATTCAATTTCCGCAGCGTGTCTTGCGCTTGCTCGCTGTAAGCCTTGTGCCCCTCATCCAAAATGATGAGCGGCTCAAGCAGGCGGATCGTGTTTCCCAGTGACGTTTTGACCTGCCGCCCCCAAAACGCATCTTCCTTTTCAAACGTTTCCAGAATTGGAATCCGCTCGAGCAACTTGGCGTGCCCTTCCTTGTCCTCCTCTGCAGGGAAGAACGATTGGAACGCGCCGCTGTCCCGGAACATCCGTAGCGCCTCCTTGTTCGCCCGCGAAGCCGACGGCAGCATCAGGAGCAACACCGCCAGATGTTCTTCCACGTCCGGCGGCGTGAACCCGTCCGTCTTTTCCAGAATGAGCGTCTTGCCCGCCGACACCATGTCGAGGTGCTGCCGGTAAGGATCATCCCGGTCCTTGAGGCGCGACAACGTCTGCCGGTAAATCTGAAGCGTCGGCACAATCCACACCACCAGCCCCGTCTGCCGCTTCAAATGAATGTTTTGGACGAGGTCAATCGTCTTTACCGCCAGCAAAGTTTTCCCGCCGCCCGTCGGGATTTTCAGGCAGAACACCGGCAACGGACGGCCAAGGCCGTCTTTCTTCTTGAGATACGTCCGGCCAACTTCCGCTTTCTCCCACGCCTTTTCGGCGAAATCAAAAAGCCACTCGCCCTCCTGGCGCGCCTTCACACGCCAGACGGCAAGCTGCTCCAGGAAGCCTTTGACTTCCTTGAGCGCGCTCTCCTGATATTCCTTCAGTTTCATCGGAATTTAACCACAGAGGCACGGAGGCACAGCGAGGAACAGATATTGAAAACAGACTTGTTTCCATCTGCTTTCCCCCACTGTGTCTCTGTGTCTCCGTGGTGCATAACGATTTTCATTTGAACCACAGAGCCACGGAGGCACAGAGGAAGGAGAGGAGGCGGAACGCGAAACTCCGCCCGCCCGTCTCGTCTTTGAACAAATCGCCGCAGGCCACGCGCTTAACGCCTTGCTTCAAGGTGGGCACGTTGAAATTGATGAGTAAACCGAGGGACTTTTTGTCGAGCTTCAGATACGTCAGCAACTGCGCATCGTGGATCGGATGCAATTCCGTCACCGCCTTCAGTTCCACGATGAGGACGCCCTCGACGACAAAATCGAGTCGGTAGCCGCAATCCAACTGCACCTCCTTGTAACGCACCGGCAGCGCCCGTTGCCGCTCGAAACGAAGTCCGGCCTTGGTCAATTCGTAAGCCAGACATTCCTCATACGCGCTTTCCAACAGGCCCGGGCCAAGCTCCCGATGAATCTCAATGCATGCGCCGATGACTTTTCCGCTCAGTTCATTCAGTTTCTGCCTCTGTGCCTCTGTGTCTCCGTGGTTCATATTATTCCTTTTCAACCACGGAGGCACAGAGCAACGGAGAAAGCGGGGAAGCCGGTGCTTTCTTTTTCTTCTCCGTGCCTCTGTGTCTCTGTGGTTCTTGAGTTCATGCTTTTTTCGCCTTCACCGCTTTGTAGATTTCAAACGGCAACTGGCAGAAATCAATCCGGTTCTCCTCCAGGTGGATGCTGTCCAGATACTTCGTCGGCGCGAAGACCAGCCGCCGCTTGCCGCTGCCTTTCGGCAAACCTCGCGCCATGTCCAGCGTCAGCGCCGTGTTCTTCAAGTAATTCATGTCCGGCTCGTACAACAGATACACATCGTAGCGGGCGCTTTCACCGATGAAATTTGTCTTCCGCCTGATGGCCCGCTCGTCGAATTCCTCGCCCGTGGCCGTGTAGAAAACGTAGCCGGCCAAATCTGCGTAAGACGGCAACTTGTCGCCCTTGAGCAACGACTCCAAGTGCATCGCGTTCCCGAGTTCGATGAATGAGAACGAACCGCCCAAGCCTTTCTTCAAGGCTTCATTCTTCGCTTTCGGAACGCCTTCGATAACGCGGCGAATCCGCTCAGCCGTTATCCGATCTGCATAATCCTCGCACTCAATCAGAACAAACCTCCGGTTACCGCCATCTTCGTTGTTCAAAGTCATCACAGCTTGGCCCGTCGTGCCTGAACCGGCCGTACAATCAAGAACCACATCGCCCTTCTCTGGCTCAGTTGCGAGATACACGAACCTCTTGATCAAATTCACGGGCTTCGGAAACTGCAACACAACTTGATCATCGAACATTTCCCGAAGGTCTGCCGTTCCTTCTTGGGTGTAAATCTTGTCGAGAATGGAAAATGGCTTTGCGCCACGCTTCTCACCTTCTTCGTCCATCAAGTACTGCTTGTATGAAATCGAGTGGCCGCTTGCAGTCTTTGTGAAAACAAGTTCATCGTTCTTCAGAGCTTGTTCTGCTCTTTCGCGACTCCACCACCACTGGCGCTTTGGAGTGATTTGAACCCCACCAGGTCCTTTGATCGGGTAAACGAGATTTTCCCGGCGATCCATGCTCTTTGTTGCCTCCAAAGGCTTGAGCCTGTAAGGCCCTCGTTCTTTGAATTTGTCATCCCGGTACTTGTAGTACCGAGCTTCAGAATCCTCGTCTGGAGGAAGCCAAAGGTCACGAAGTTCCTCCTTGTTCCGAGCATACATCAGGCAATATTCGTGTTGCCGAACGACGAATCTTTCCTTAGCGCCGCCTCCATAGCTTTTCTTCCACACGAATTGTTCGACCATGTTTTCTTCGCCAAACACTTCGTCCATCAGCCCCCGCAGCCAATGCACTTCGTTATCGTCAATCGAAACGAAGATGACGCCGTCGTCGGTGAGGAATTCGCGCAGCAGCTTGAGGCGCGGCATCATCATGCAGAGCCATTTGTCGTGGCGGGTCAGGTCTTCGCGGTCCACCACCTTGCCCAGCCATTCCTGAATCATCGGCGAACTGACGTTGTCGTTATAAACCCAGTTCTCATTGCCGGTGTTGTACGGCGGATCAATGTAAATGCACTTCACCTTGCCGTGGTAGTAAGGCAGGAGGGCTTTGAGCGCCTTGAGATTGTCGCCATGCACCACCAGGTTGTCGTGCAGGCTCATCTTGTCCGTGAGGCTCTTGGATTTCACGGGCTTCAGTTCCGAGTACGGAACGAGCAGGTGGAAATTCTGCACCAGCGCTTTGCCTTTGAAATTCAGTGAGGGCATGTTCAGTAAGGCCATTTCCCGCTTTTCTTCCCGACCGCGTAAACTCCGGCGTCTTCCGCCAGCATCATAATTGCGTCGCGCGCCGCCGGATGATCCTCGAATTCCTGCCGGAACCGCTCCACAATGCGGCGGGCCTGCGTTTCCTTTTCATCCTGTCTGAAAAATTTGGCGAGTGACCTCGTCTGTTCTTGCGTGGGCAACCGCTGGCCAAGCTCAATTTTGTGCAAGTGGGTCAAATCCATGTCGGCCGCTTCAGCCACCTCGCGCAACGCCAAGTCCCGCTGCTCTCGCAGCCCCCGAAGCCATTCCCCAAGCCGAACGGGTTGCGGTGGCGTTTCTGCGTAGCGTGTTTTAGACATCTTTTGTCTAAATACAGCATCTTGTGGCAACTCTGCAACAGAATTTTATCCACAGCTTACAAATACCTGACGACGATTTGCGACCAGCAAGGCGCTGCGATTGCGGCTGGTGTGAGATCGCCCGCAACGAGGCACAGGGGGTGGGTTAAAAGCTGCCCACCGACAATAAAAGCCCGGACAAGCTGAAGCTTGGACTCCGAACAAAAACGGCGCGGACGTTGCCGTCCGCGCCGGTCGGTTTCTCTGTCTTGGCGTCTCTCTACCCGCGATTACACATCGTAGTAGAGGAAGAATTCGTAGGGATGGGGGCGCAGGCGCAGCGCGTCGGCTTCCTTGCGCTTGGCGCTGACCCACATCTCCAGAA
>CAZIFU010000033.1:0-23736 GCA_964539075.1 uncultured Verrucomicrobiota bacterium
ATCAATTCCTACGAGCTCGCCTGGAAGATGCAGTCGAACGCTCCGGATATCCTCGACCTGTCTCGGGAGACGACCGCCACGAAAAGTCTCTACGGCATCGGCGAGCCGGCCACCGACAACTTCGGCAAGCAGTGTCTCATGGCCCGCCGCCTCGCCGAGGCCGGCGTCCGCTACGTTCAGGTCACCTATGGCGACAGCACCGCCAATCCCGCCTGGGACCAGCACTCCAATCTGCCCAAGCACGGCGAACACGCGCGCGCCGTGGACAAGCCCATCGCCGCCTTGTTGCAGGACCTCAAACAGCGCGGGCTGCTCGAGGACACGCTTGTCTGGTGGGGCGGCGAGTTCGGTCGCACACCGTACGCCGAGAAAAACGGCACCGGCCGCGACCATAACCCGGGCGGCTTTACGGTGTGGCTGGCCGGCGGCGGCGTGAAACCCGGCTTCGCCTACGGAGCGACCGATGAGTTCGGCCACGCGGCGGTCGAGAACAAGGTCCACATGCACGACTTGCACGCGACGATCCTGCACCTGCTCGGTCTCGACCACGAGAAGCTGACCTATCGCCACGACGGCCGCCCTTTCCGCCTGACCGATGTGAGCGGGCACGTGGTGAAAGATATCATCGCCTGAAGGCAAAACCCCCAAATTCCAGGCTCCAAATTCCAAGGAAGCTCCAATGATCAAACTCCAAAGGGTTTTGCCACATTCGAATGGCTGTACACGTTTTGGAGCTTGGAGGTTGGGAATTCTTTGGTGCTTGGGATTTGGAGCTTGGAATTTCGCTGCGGCTGATCCCTACGACCAGTCCGGCGTCCCGCTCGAAGCCGGCTCCCCGAACCCCAAGCTCGCCAAAATCATACTGCTCGCCGGCGGGCCGAGCAGCAAGCCCGGCGCGCACGAGTATTTCGCCGGTTGCGCGCTGATGATGCAATGGCTCAGGCAAACCCCCGGCGTGTGGCCGGTGATGGCGCGTGAATGGCCGAAGAACGAGAAACTTTTCGAGAGAGCGAAATGCGTCGTGTATTACGGCGACGGGGGCGGCAAGCAACCGTTCCTCGAATCGGCTCGATGGCGGTTTCTGGAACAGTTGATGAACGAAGGCGCCGGGTTGGTGCTGCTGCACCAGGCCGTGGATTTTGCGGAAGGTCAGCCGGCGCAGCAAATCAAGTCGTGGCTCGGCGGTGTGTTTCTCAAAGACATCGGTTGTCGCGGCCATTGGGACATGGAGTTCAGGAACTTTCCCGACCATCCCGTGCTGCGCGGCGTGAAACCGTTTGCCGCGCCCGGCGACGGCTGGCTTTACAATCTTCATTTCGATGCGAAATCCAAAGACTTCGTGCCGCTGGTGGCGGGCGCTGTGCCTGACAAATCGCGCACGACGCCGGACGCGAAAACGCACGCGGGCCGTGACGAAATCATCGCCTGGGCGCACGAACGGCCCGGCGGCGGCCGCGCCTTCGCTTTCACCGGCTGCGACCTGCATAAAAACTGGGGCATCGAAAGCCAGCGCCGTCTCGTCATCAACGGCATTCTCTGGTCGGCTAAAGTGGAGTTCCCCCGCTCCGGCGCCCGGGTGGATTTCGCTGCCGGCGATCTGGAAAAGAACCTTGATGACAAACGGAAAACCGCTGCTCCCTCCGCTGCCAAACCGCAGTAATAGGATGGTCAAACTGGAGACGCGGTGCTAACCTTGCGTCTCGGCAACAAGAATTCACGTCCGACATCCTGTGTATCGAGCGAGCGCACATTCGATTGTTTTGCTGGCGATCCTGGCTGGACCGGCCGCCCGGAGTTTTTCCGCCCAAACTGACTCCGCGCCTGCGACCAACCGCGAGGGCCTGGAATTTTTCGAGACGAATATCCGCCCGTTGCTGGTCAAGAGCTGTTACGAGTGCCACAGCGCCGACGCCAAAATAATCAAGGGCGGTCTGCGACTGGATTCGCCCGAGGGCTGGCGCAAGGGGGGCGATTCGGGGCCGGCCTTGGTGCCCGGTGAGCCGGGAAAGAGCCTGCTTGTCACCGTCGTGCGCCGCGCCGATGAGGAATCACCGACGCCACGCAAGCACAAGCTGTCTCCGGAACAGATTGCCGACCTCGAAGCCTGGGTGAACATGGGCGCGCCCGACCCGCGCCAGGAAACCGCCGTTGCTTCCAGCGGAGCAACGAAGGTCGTGGATTTCGAAGCTGCCCGAAAGTTCTGGTCGTTCCAACCAGTGAAGGACCCCACTCCACCCCGCGTCAAGGGTAGGGCCAACAATCCCATTGACCAGTTTGTCCTGGCCAAACTCGAACAACGCGGCATGACGCAGGGGGCGACTGCGGACAAGCGGACGTTGATCCGGCGCGTCACGTTCGATTTGATCGGCCTGCCGCCCACGCCGGAGGAGATTGACGTTTTTCTCACCGACCCGTCGCCGGACGC
The DNA here is from genome assembly GCA_964539075.1 of uncultured Verrucomicrobiota bacterium. GTDB lineage: Bacteria > Verrucomicrobiota > Verrucomicrobiia > Limisphaerales > CAZIFU01 > CAZIFU01. The sequence goes on from CAZIFU010000033.1 coordinate 2,426, forward strand.
CTTCGCGACAGTCGTGGACCGACTGCTCGCGTCGGCCCACTACGGCGAGCGCTGGGGACGCCACTGGCTCGATGTGGTTCGCTACGCGGACACGGCGGGGGACAGTTCGGATTATCCGATTCCGCAGGCGTATCTTTACCGGAATTACGTGATTGATTCGTTCAACCAGGACAAACCGTATGACCAGTTTCTTCGCGAGCAGATCGCCGGCGACCTGTTGCCCGCGGCGAACGAGCCCCGCAAAAGGGAGAACACCATCGCCACCGGGTTTGTGGCGATTTCGCGCCGTTTCGGAACCGGTTCGGTCATCCAACTGACGATCGAGGACACGATTGATACGCTGGGCAAAGCGGTGCTGGGGTTGAGCCTCGGCTGCGCCCGCTGCCACGACCACAAGTTCGATCCGATCCCGACGCAGGACTACTATGCCCTTTACGGCATCTTCAACAGCACGCGCTACCCGCATCCCGGTTCCGAGAATGACAAGCGACAGAAGGATTTTGTCCCGCTCATTCCGCCCGCCGAAGTGGAAACGATCATGAAACCCTTCCAGGCGAAACAGGACGAATTTGACGCCGAGGCGAAACAGTTGGAGAAGGAGCGCAATCAGCTCATGAAACGGTCCGTCAAAAAATCGGCGGCTGAAGCCACGGAGTCCTCCGCCGATGGGCCGGCGCCCCGGTTCCAGAGCGAAAAAGATTACTACCACGCGCTGCTGGAGCTGAAGAACAAGCGCGATGCCTTCACCGACACGCTGCCGAGAATCGAATCGGCCTACGCCGTGGCGGAAGGCACGCCGGCCAACTCGCGGGTGCAACGGCGCGGCGAACTGGCCAGCCTCGGCGAAGAAGTGCCGCGCCACTTTTTGCAGGTGCTCGGCGGCCAAATACTTCCGTTCGGGGATAAAGGGAGCGGCCGGCACGAACTGGCCGGATGGCTGGCTGATTCGAACAATCCGTTGACCGCCCGCGTGATCGTCAATCGCCTCTGGCAACATCATTTCGGGCGCGGGATTGTCGAATCGCCCAATGATTTCGGCGCCCGCGGCAGCGCGCCCACCCATCCGGAACTGCTCGATTACCTGGCCAGTCGCTTCGTCGCCGCCGGCTGGTCAATCAAGGCGATGCACCGGTTGCTTCTTTTGTCGCGCACCTATCAGCTCGCCGGCGCGGACAATCCGAGATATGTCAAAATGGACCCTGGCAATTTGTGGCTGTGGAAATTCAACCGCCAGCGGCTTCACGCAGAAATCATCCGCGATGCGCTGTTGAGCGTCAGCGGCTGGCTGGATTTGTCCGTCGGCGGCGCCCATCCGTTTCCGCCCGAGAATAAGTGGGACTTCACGCAGCACAACGAATTTCACGCCCTTTACGAAATTAACCGGCGCAGCGTTTACCTGATGCAGCAGCGTTCGCGCCGGCATCCCTACCTGGGCATCTTCGACGGGGCCGATCCCAACTCGACCACCGGGGCGCGGAGCCTCAGCACGACGCCTCTCCAGGCGTTGTTTATGATGAACGACAGGTTCATGCAGGAACAGGCCGCCGGGTTCGCCGCGCGGCTCGAGGACGCGAAACCGCGCGACGCCGAGCGCATCGCCCTGGCTTACCTGCTGGCTTACGGCCGGCCCGCGACGCGGACGGAAGTGCGCCAAGGCGAGGCTTACTTGCGCGCCTTCCGGGAAAAGGCGGTGCCGGTCAACCGCTTTCTGGAAGAGCGGGAGCGCATGGCGTGGACCAGCTTCGCCCGCGTGCTGTTAAGCAGTAATGAGTTCGTTTTTGTCGAGTAGGGTTGGACTCTCGCGAGTGCTTGCAGTCCGAAGCGCTGGTTTGAGACGGTTGATAAGCCCGTCCTCGGTGGGGCGAGACTCCGTCGAGCCGAGGCAAGCCCGCCCCGACACGGCTCGACGGAGTCTCGCCCCACCTTTTGACCTGTCGCCGGTCACTTTGGATCTCACGGTGGCAATTTCCAATTCGGAAGGACGAGCTACGCGAGTCCCTTTATTGTTTCCTCAAGGAGAGACGGGGACTCGAGCAGCTCGTCCCTCCGACGACCATTGGAAATTCCGATTTGAAAATTCCGGTGGAAACTGCATAGTTGAACCAATGCATCCTCCCTCTTGCGCCTGCTCGCGACGCGGGATGATTCGCTCGCTGGTCAGCGGCTCGATCCTCCTGCCGGGCATCCTGTCGGAATTGCTCGCGGCAGAAGGCGGCGGCTTGCTTGCTCCGGAAAATCCGCTGGCGATGCGCCCGCCGCATTTCACACCCAAGGCCAAACGGGTGATTTTTCTCTACATGAGCGGCGGTGTTTCGCATGTGGACACGTTCGACCCGAAGCCGAAATTGTTCACCGACCACGGCAAGACCCTGCCTTCGGGCAAATCCGGCAAAGGCCTGCAATATTTCAAGCGTCCGCTGTGGACCTTCCAACCGAACGCCCGATGCGGCACCGAGGTCAGCGAGTTGTTCCCGCGCCTGCGCGAGTGCCTGGACGACGTCTGCGTGATCCGCTCGCTCAAGGGCGACCACAACAATCACGTCGAGGCCACGCTCGGCATTCACACCGGCTCCGTCACCGTTGCTCGTCCGGCGATGGGTTCCTGGGTCAGTTATGGTTTGGGGACGGTCAACCAGAACCTGCCGTCCTTTGTCGTGCTCGCGCCGCACCTGCCGTATGCCGGCAGCCAGGTGTGGGGTTCCGATTTTCTGCCCGGCGCGCACCAGGGCACGCGCGTGGTGCCGGGCGCGCAGCCGATTCCCAACATTGAACGCCGGCTCGAATCCGTCGCGTTGCAGGAACTGGAGCTGGGCTTGTTGCAATCCTTCAATCGCAAACATCTCAAGCAGCGCGCCGCCGACCCCGCCCTGGTCGCCCGCATCAAATCGTTTGAAACCGCCTACGGCATGCAGCGCGAAGCCCCGGAGGCGTTCGATCTTTCCAGGGAATCCGACGCCACACATGAACTCTACGGCCTGCAACGCGGTGAGACGTTCGGCTTCGCCTGGCAGTGCCTCGTGGCCCGCCGGCTGGCCGAGCGCGGCGTGCGCTTCATCGAGTTGATTGACACCGGCTCGACCGACAACTGGGATTCGCACGCCGACATGCAGGACCACTTCTCGCTGGCGATCATGGTGGACCAGGCGATCGCTGGACTGCTCACAGACCTCAAGGCGCGCGGCCTGTTGGACGACACGCTGGTGGTCTGGACGACGGAGTTCGGCCGCACGCCGTTTATTGATAAAATTGACGGCAAGGGCCGTGAACATCATGCCAGCACGTTTTGTTCCTGGCTGGCCGGCGCGGGTGTGAAGCCGGGCATTGTTTACGGCCAGAGCGACGAATACGGCATCGAGGTCGCCGAGAACCCGGTCCACGTCCACGATTTCCACGCCACCATTCTCCATCTCCTCGGACTGAACCACGAGAAACTGACCTTCCGCCACGCGGGCCGTGACTTCCGCCTGACCGACGTGGAGGGCAATGTGGTCAAGGGAATCCTCGCCTGAAAGGAAACATTAGCGAGCGATCGGTCGCCCGGTGCTTGGAAGTGGTTTCATAAGGCCAACCACGGTGGGGCGAGACTCTGTCGAGCCGGGTCGGGGGCGGGTTGAATTGGCTCGACAGAGTCTCGCCACACCTTATGAAACCACTCTTATTCATTTGTCCGGCCGCCATTGTGCAACGGGTGTGAACTGCTCCACTTCAACGGCGAAGCCGACGCCCAGCGCCGACTGATTCAACGAAGCGACCTGAAGTTTGCCATCCTTGATGGTGAGCGACGGCCAACCCGCCGCGGTGCGATGATACAAGTCCCCATGCGCCGCGAGCATTTGCGACTGGACCCCTTCGGGAAACCCTGAGAGGCCGGCATAGTAGTGGTGCCCGTTGCGCTCGACACTTTGAATGCCCAGCGCCGCCTGCACCGCCAGGTCCTGAAGCAGCGCCACCGGGCCGACGTTGCCCAAATCCTCGCCGCTCATCACAAATTTCTTCAGCGGCTCCTGTCGCTGTCGATGCAGCAACAGGCAGCGGTTGGCCACGCCCTTGAAAACACCCTTGCAGTTCTTGTGCGTCGTGCCCGCATAACCGAGTTGCAGCGCGGCTGGCAGGCTTTCCAGCGTGGCGTCCGATTCATCAATGACCAGAGGCGGGTGCTCCGGCCAGTCCGCCAATTCGAGGGCCAACTGTAGCTGCAAGGCCACGTCCCGGTGCAACGGCTGTTCGACAAAAATCAACCCTCGCAAAAAACTCTTCAGCTTCGGTCTTGCCGTGACGGCCTCCCAAAACTTGCGGAAACCCGCCAGTGACTTGAACTGCTCGTTGCCATCCAGCGTGTAGGCAAAATCCTCCGGCGCGTATTGTTGGATGATGCCGACGATGCGGTGGAGCCGGTCCACGTCGCGTTCGAGGTCGCCGTTCACCTTGATTTTGAAATGACGCAGGCCGTAAGTCTGGATGCAGGCGGCGAGCGATTGCGGCAGGCCGTCGTTCAATTTTTCTCCCACAGGAATGTCGTTGTCCGTCAGCGGATCGGCCAGGCCGATGGTGTGCCGGGCGATGATTTCGTTCAGCGGTCTGGCCGGAAGCAAATCGGGGGGCCGGAGGTTTTTAAGGGATGGATGGATTTCCGCGAGTCGAACACCGAGTTTGTTTTCCCGCAGCAGTTCGTGAAACGGTTCACCCGTGGCGCGGCACACCGCTTCGATCAACGCCCGCTCGACCAGTGATGTGCCGAAGTGCCCGAGCAACGGCGGCAGGTGGTTGGCGGCCGCCCAGCGGTCCTGGGCCTGGTAAAGCTGCTGCCACACATCGAATGCTGAATCGCCATTCAAGCCGCCTGCTGCGTTCGCGGCGTGCTCGATGACCTCGATCATTTCCAGTATTTCCTCATCCACCGGTCGCGCCGGATCCTTGGTAAACCATTTCGGGGGCAGGCCGTCGGCCGAGATGCCAGCCCAGGTCCGGCCGTCCACCTCGACGCGCACCCGCAAAAACAGGTAAGGCGCCCGCGTCATGGTCGCGATGCCATACTTGAAGGGCATCCGCGTGCGCAGGTTGTGCAGGTGAATGTCGTGGTCGAGGACGCGGAGTTTCATCGGGCGCGTGGGACGTTTGTACTTCAGGCTGCAGCCGGCGGACAAGCGAAAGCCGTAACTATTCAATGGCGCGAACCCCTCACCCTGACCCTCTCCCCATCGGATGGGGAGAGGGAAATCTTTTGCGCGAGTCGCGAACGCTTACCGGTCAGTGATCCGTGACGCGGTCGGCGCAACTTCTCCCTCTCCCCGTCGGACGGGGAGAGGGCCGGGGTGAGGGGCCCGTTCAACTACATAATTACGGTAAAGCTTGGACTCCAAACGCAGCAAAAAAGTGATGACTGAGCGCCGCCGGCTCCGGTAGCATGGGTGGCATGAATTCTTTTCTTACTGAGTCCAGCCGCGCGGCACTTGCGGCGCGGGTGGAAAAGGCCGTCGAAACCACACCGGTTGCGGACATTCACACGCACCTCTACGACCCGGCGTTTGGCGACCTGCTGCTCTGGGGCATTGATGACCTGCTGGTTTATCACTACCTCGTCGCGGAGTCGTTCCGCTATTTCGACCTGTCGTATGAACAATTCTGGGCGCTTTCCAAGCAGCAGCAGGCCGACGTGATCTGGGACGCGCTGTTCATCCGGCATTCGCCCATCTCCGAAGCCTGCCGCGGCGTCCTCACCACGCTCAACCTGCTCGGCCTCGATGTGAAGAAACGCGACCTGCCCGCGCTGCGCAAATGGTTCGCGCAATGGAAACCCGCCGACTACATCACCCGCTGCATGGAAGTCGCGCGCGTCGGAAACATCTGGATGACCAACTCGCCCTTCGACGATCTCGAACGGCCAGTCTGGGAAAAAGGGTTTCCGCGTGACGAACGCTTCCACGCGGCGCTGCGCATTGATCCTTTGCTGATTGCCTGGAAAAAAACCGTGCCCCGATTGAAACAGTGGGGTTACAAGGTGGACACCAGTTACTCGGCGAAGACCATCAGCGAAGTGCGCCGCTTCCTGGCGCATTGGACGAAGAAGTTTGACGCGCAGTATCTGATGGTTTCCCTGTCGCCGGACGATTTCGTTTTCCCGTCCAAAAGTCCCTGTTACCAGCTCATCGAGAAGGCCGTCCTGCCGCATTGCCGCGAGTTTGGCCTGCCGTTCGCGATGATGCCGGGCGTGCGCCGCCAGGTGAACCCGCAATTGAAGCTGGCCGGTGACGGTGTCGGTCCGGTGGACATGGGTTCGCTGCAACATCTGTGCGTGCATTTTCCGGAGAACAAGTTCCTGGTCACGGTGCTGGCGCGCGAGAACCAGCACGAGCTGTGCGTGCTCGCCCGCAAGTTCCGCAACCTGCACATCTTTGGCTGCTGGTGGTTCACCAACGTGCCGCTCGTCATCGAGGAGATGACGCGGATGCGGCTCGAACTCATCGGGCTGAGCGTCACGCCGCAGCATAGCGACGCGCGCGTGCTCGACCAGATCCTCTACAAGTGGGAACATTCGCGCCGCATCATCGCGAAAGTGCTGACCGACAAATACGCCGACCTCATGCAAACCGGCTGGGAACCGGCGCCCGCCGAAATCGAGCGCGACGTGAAGGATTTGTTCGGTGGAGCGTTCGCGAAGTTTTGCGGACGTTAACGCACCGGGTTAAAAATCGGTTTGCTCCAATGCTTGCCTGTGGCCGGGTCAATCGGCACGGCCTTTAAATACTCGGGCTCCAAATCTTCGATCTTGCTTGGTTTTTCCTTCTTTTCCAGTTCATAGGCGCGCGCGGCCAGTTCAACCATGAGGTCGGTAACGCGTTCCAAGTGGCCGGTCACTTTTTGCTCTCCTTTCTGGTAATAATTGTTTTTTGTATACGCGCGGTAGAGCACACTGGCCAGTCGTATGGTCCAACCAAAACTTCTGCGACTCCATTGCTTCTCGGCTACAAGCGTATCATTCCAAGGCTCAGCCTGAGCCAGCATCTGCTCGAGATCAGCCGCCGCGTCCCGGCACTCCTGGGCGTTGAGCTGCGCCGTCAGGTTCGCGAGAGGTCTCAATCCGATTTCACAGCACGAGATGGACACGAGACGAGTGATCATCAATCCGCCTTTGAGTCCCTTTAACCCGAGTCGGACGCATTCCAGATAGCTTCCTGCGGCGCGACCGGGCGCACTTTCAGCTTCGGCGAGTTGTCCTTCGGTTCTGAACTCCAGCGCAAGACGTTTAATACGTGAAAGCTCCGGGAGATGACGTTCGGGATAACGGTCAGAATTCTCGACTGGAACACCACATTCCTTGAGTAGGCCGGCACGGGCCAGCGCCAAGGCGGGGCTATTGCTTGCGACGACCTCGCGTAAAGTCGTGAGATCAGCCAGATTGGTTTGCAAAGAGTAGAATTCCGGCACCACCAACTCGGCGGCTTTGATCAAGTCATCGTATCCGTTCGGCGAAGGCAGCGCTGGCGACACTTCACACGGCGAGTTTACCAAAAGGATGGTTACGAGTCCCGCTCCGAGTGCGAGGACGAACAAAACGAATTTCACCTTCCCCTGCATGCTTATCGGTCGGATGTGCCAATTCTGCAATTCGCTAATATTCCGCACCGGGTCGCACATGTAATTCAACGCTGGGATAACTGTGCTGGGCGTTGTGACAGGCACGTGTTGCCCTATGTCGCGGCCGCTAACGAACTTGCGCCGCCAGGTTTGTCGTCGCGAAAAACCTGTGTGAAATGTTGTCCACCATCACACCGAAGCCTTCCAGCGTGCGCACACCGAGCAGCGTCATGTCGCCCGGCGGTTTTGTCTTACTTGCCCTGCTTTCCGTTCGGATCAAAGGTGACTTCGATCTTCTTTCCGTTCTTCATGCCTTCGATCTCGTAATGGGTTTCGCCGTATTCGACGCCCTTCATGATGGTCAGGCCGGTCGTGGTGCCGAAATACTGCTGAGCCGCGGCGCGCACTGGCTCGGGCAATTGGCTGAACTCAATGGGAACTTCCGTGCCCAGAATCTTTCCATCCGCGGAATCAATCAGATACTCCATGTGTTTGCCGCCGACGGTCGCTTCGACATCGTAAACGGTCTTTCCGCGTTCGACTTCCCGCGTGATTTTGTCCACTTTGCCGCCGGCGGTTTCCTTCTGGACCGTGGCGCGCGCCGGCGCAGACATCTCCGCCGGTGTCACGTCCACTTCTCCGCTCGATTTCATGGAGGCGCAACCGACTGCGAAGCCGGCGACACCTGTGCCGAACAGTGAAACGGCAATAAAGCGATGGATTTCAGTTTTCATGGTCGTATCTTGAGTTGCCTGTTGATGGTGAACCGCCCGATTTTGCAGGCAGCGGGAAAAATTGTCCAGCGTGAATGCAAACCGCGGTGGCAGGCTGTTGAAAAAGTAGCAGCCGACGTCAGTCGGCTCAAACCTTCTCTCGGAATATCCAGGAAATCAGAGCCGACTGACGTCGTCTGCTACTTTATTAACGGGATGTTACGGCGCCTCGGTTTCAATGCCACTTCTGCAATTCGATGATGTTTCCCTCCGGGTCGCACATGTAGATCAGCGTCAGCTTGCCCGCGCCCGGGATATCAATCGTCACCAGCTTGCCGAAATCGCGGCCGCCCCAGGCGAGGACTTCCTTGCGCTTGGCCTCCACGTCGGGCACCTCGAAAGCAATGTGCGCGAAGCCGGGGCGGTTAAGGCGCGGGCCGGGGTTTGGCTCGTTTTTTTCGTATTGGAAAATCTCCAGCGTCGGCCCCTTTTCGCCGTGGCCTGGCACGCGCACGTGCTGGCCGCGAATGCGCGCGCCGGGTATGCCCGTGAGGTCGTTGATGTGCGGGCCTTGGTGGTCGCGCTCGGAACTCACCGGCACGCAGTCGAATACCTGACAGTAGAAATCCAGCAAACGTTTCCAATCGTCGGCGATCAGGTTGGTGTGGGCGTAGCGGATGCCAGTCATAAAATGACGAATGACGAATAACCAATGACGAAGGAATGACGAATGACCAATGACGAACAGCACCCCGGGGCCCATTCGAGCTTCGGGCTTCGGGCTTCTTTCGTCATTGGGAATTCGTCATTCGTCATTGAATCTCGGACAGGTTGACAAAAAATTGAAGCGCGTCAACACTCGCCCCGTCATTAAGGCACGAATGAACGATCACGGCACTTTTTACCCGGCGCTTGCGGGCTTGCTCGGAGCGATCCTTGTCCCTCCGGCCGGGGCTGCCACGGTGGATTTCGTGAAGGACATCCAGCCGATCCTCGAATTCAATTGCGTCGCCTGCCATCGCGAGGGCAACGCCAAGGGAAAGTTGCGCCTGGACACGAAGGCGGAGGCGTTCAAGGGCGGGGATGGCGGCCTGGCCATCGTGCCCGGCGATGCCGTGAAAAGCCCGCTCTACGCCAACAGCATTCTGCCTGCCGATGATGACAATCTGATGCCGCCCAAAAACAAGGGCGGCCCGATGCTGAAGGAAAAAACCGACCTGCTCCGCGACTGGATTCTTCAAGGCGCGCTGTGGCCGGACAACCTTGTCCTGACACCGAAGAAAACGGAGGAAGCGGGCGGCGACGAGACCGCGCTCGTGAAGGACATTTACAACCGGATCATCGCGAAGCTCGACGCGAAGACCGAAGCCGGGATGAAAAATTACGAGACGACCATTCCCGGCACGGACGTGAAATTTGAAATGATCGCGATCAAAAGCGGCGCGTTTATCATGGGCAGCCCGGCCTCGGAACCAAAGCGGAATGCCGACGAAGGCCCACAGCACAGGGTCGCCATCGCGCCGTTCTGGATGGGCAAGTGCGAAGTGACGTGGAACGAATACGAGTTGTTCATGTATCCCGACGACACGAGCAAGCAACTCGGCGACAAGGCCGACAAGCTCATCGACGCCGTGTCGCGCCCGACGCGGCCGTATGTGGAGATGAGTTTCGGCATGGGCAAGGACGGCTTCCCGGCGATCAGCATGACGCAACACGCGGCCAACAAGTATTGCCAGTGGCTCAGCGCCCGGACGGGCCAATTCTATCGCCTGCCGACCGAGGCTGAATGGGAATACGCCTGCCGCGCCGGCACGACGACGGCGTATTCGTTCGGCGACGATCCGGCGCAACTCAAGGATTACGCGTGGTTTTCCGCCAACAGCGATTTCAAGTATCAGAAGGTCGGCAAGAAGAAGCCCAATCCGTGGGGCCTGCACGACATGCACGGCAACGTGGCTGAATGGTGCCTCGACCAATACGAGCCGGACTACACGCGCTTCAAGGACGCCGTCGCCGACAACCCGTGGATCAAGCAGACCAAGCCCTATCCGCACGTTGCGCGCGGCGGTTCGTGGGACGATGAACCGGAAAAGTTGCGCAGCACGGGGCGGCGCGCGTCCGGCCCGGAATGGAAGATCCAGGATCCGCAACTGCCCAAGAGCATCTGGTACCACACCGACGCGCAGTTCCTCGGCTTACGCGTGGTGCGCCCGCTGAAGGTGCCGCTGCCGGATGAGCTTTCCAAGTATTGGACAAGCGGCGTGGAAAAAGATTAGGCTCCGGCATTCCCGATGATGACTGAGGGAGCTTTGAATACTGACGACGCAACCGAGCGTCAAAGCAGCTGAATTTCAAAACACATTGAACACTCCCAATCACCCGGCTCATTCAACCGTCACCACCCGGCGGGAGTTTGTCAAAGCCGCTTCCACCGTTCTCGCCGGCGGCGTCGCGCTCTCCAGCCTGCCCGTGGAACGGTTCGCTCATGCCGCGGGCAGTGACACGCTCAAGCTGGCGCTCGTCGGCTGCGGCGGGCGCGGCACCGGCGCGGCGAATCAAAACCTCAATGTCAACAAGGGCACCAAGCTCGTGGCGCTGGCGGATGTTTCGGCGTCCCAGATCAACAAGAGTCTCCAGAGCCTGAAGGTCCAGCACCCGGACCAGGTCGAAGTCTCGATGGCGAATCAGTTCGTTGGGTTTGACGCCTACAAAGAGGCGCTGGCGCTCGCCGACGTTGCTATTCTGGCGACACCGCCGGGTTTTCGTCCGTTTCACTTCGAGGAAGCCGTGCGCCAGAAGAAACACGCCTTTTTGGAGAAGCCTGTCGCCACGGATCCGCCCGGCGTGCGGCGCATCCTCGCCGCGGCGGCGGAAGCGAAGAAGCTGGGATTGAAGATTGGCGTCGGTTTGCAGCGGCACCATCAACCGGCTTACATCGAGACCGTGAAGCGCCTTCAGGCGGGGGCGATAGGCGACATTACAACGATGCGTTGTTACTGGCTGGGCAACGCGCGCGAGGGCCTGGAGCGGTTGCCCGGCGAAACCGAGATGCAATACCAGGTTCGCAACTGGTATTTCTTCACCTGGTTGAACGGCGACCACATCGTCGAACAGCACATCCACAACATTGATGTGATCAACTGGATCAAAGGCGGGCATCCGGTCCGCGCGCAAGGCATGGGCGGGCGGCAGGTGCGCAACCAGAAAATTCACGGCCAGATTTTCGACCATCACTTCGTCGAGTTTGAATACGCAGACGGTTCGCGCTGCTTCAGCCAGTGCCGGCAAGGTCAACGCGGCGCCTACGCCCAGGTTAGCGAGCACGTCACCGGCACCAGGGGCAGCGCCGACCTCGGCATCCAGAACAAATACTATCGCATCACCGGGCCGAACGCGTGGGAAACGCGGCTTAAAAACGCCGAGGACGGCCATCAACTCGAGCATTCCCCGTTGATTGAAGCGATCCGCCAGGACAAGCCCTTCAACGAAGCCGAGCACGGCGCGTTGAGCACCATGACCGCGATCCTCGGCCGCATGGCGACGTATTCCGGCAAGCAGATCGAATGGGATGAAGCGTTCAACTCGACCCACAGCCTCGTCCCCGAAGTAGTAACCTGGGACACGCCGCCGCCCGTGCTGCCCGGTCCGGACGGGTTTTATCCCGTTGCCATTCCCGGGAAAACCTTGCCAGTCTGATTTCCTTCCCGCATGATCACCCGAACACATCCAACACCATGAACGATCCCAAAACGACACCCACTTCCGCGCCCGTGACGCGACGGAGTTTTCTCAAGACGACTTCGACTGCGGTCGCCGGCGGTTCGCTGCTGGCCGGTCTGCCGGTCGAACGATTCGCCCACGCAGCGGGCAGCGACCAGCTCAAGCTGGCGCTGGTCGGTTGTGGCGGACGCGGCTCCGGCGCCGCGGACCAGGCGTTGACGGTGAAACAGAACGTCAAGCTCGTCGCGATGGCCGACGTGCACCGCGACCGCCTCGATCTGAGCTTGAAGAACCTCCAGAAAAACCATCCCGAGCGCGTGGACGTCTCCGAGGCGAACAAATTCATCGGCTTCGACGCCTACAAGGAAGCCATCAAGCTCGCCGACGTGGTGGTGCTGGCGACGCCGCCGGGGTTCCGGCCAATGCAATTCGAGGAGGCCGTGCGCCAGGGCAAAAACGTCTTCACCGAGAAACCGGTGGCGACGGACGCGCCGGGTGTGCGCCGTTTTCTCGCCGCGGTTGAGGAGTCGAAGAAGAAGGGCTTGAAAGTCGGCGTTGGCCTTCAGCGCCATCACCAGGACGGTTATCTTGAGACGATGAATCGTCTGCACGGTGGCGAGATCGGCGACATTGTTTCCATGCGCTGCTATTGGAACGGGAACACTCCGTGGGTCAAGCCGCGCGCCGACCTGGAGCAGCAATACGGCCGCAAGCTGACCGAAATGGAATACCAGATGCGCAACTGGTATTACTTCACCTGGATCTGCGGCGATCACATAGTCGAGCAGCACATTCACAACCTCGATGTCATCAACTGGGTGAAGAAAGGCCACCCCGTTCGCGCCCACGGCATGGGGGGGCGCCAGGTTCGCGTGGGGCCGGATTACGGCGAGACCTTCGACCATCATGCGGTCGAGTTCGAATACGCCGACGGCTCCCGCTGCTTCAGCCAGTGCCGTCACCAACTGGGCTGCTGGAACTCGGTCAGCGAACACGTCGTGGGCACCAAAGGCTCAGCCGACGTCAGCGGTCACGTCATCCGCGGGGAGAAACCGTGGAAGTTCCGCAACGAGGGCGCCAAGAATCCCTACCAGCAGGAGCACGACGACTTTTTCGACGCGATTCTCAACAACAAACCTTACAACGAAGGTGAATACGGCGCTCACAGCACCATGACAGCGATCCTCGGCCGTATGGCCACCTACTCGGGCAAGATGCTGGAGTGGGACGAGGCGCTGAACTCGAAGGTGGACCTCATGCCGGAAAAGCTCGCCTGGGATGCGTTGCCCAAGGTGCTGCCCGGCCCCGATGGCCTCTACCCGTGTGCCGTTCCCGGCAAGACCGTCGTGATCTGAGCGGGCAAAACATTGACGAATCGACGTGGCCGGTCCGTCATGGGCCGGCCATTTTGCTTTAGACCGCGAACATGAAAAGAATCGTTTGGATTTTTGCTCTGCCCGCGCTGGTCCTTGCCGGCTGCCAGTCCGCGCCGTGGTTGCGCGAGTTGCACCGCTACGATTTCTCCGAGCCGCACATGGGCACGCTCTTTCACATGACGCTTTATGCGCCGGTGGGAACCACGGCGAAACTGATCGCCCAGGCCGCTTTCCGTCGCGTGACGGAACTGGAGCGCGTCATGTCCGACTACGATCCGGACAGTGAGCTTTCCCGGTTGTGCGCCCAACGGGCCGTCCAGCCAGTCCAGATCAGCGACGATCTCCTGGACATCCTGCTCAAGGCCCGGCGCTTCTCGGAGCTGACTGACGGCGCGTTCGATGTCACCATCGGGCCGCAGGTCCAACTCTGGCGCCGCGCCCGACGCCAGCGTGCTTTGCCAAATTCCGACGAACTGGCCACCGCTACCGCCGCGGTCGGCTTTCGCAACCTCACGCTCCTGCTGCCAGCAAAATCGGTGATGATGGAGGTGCCCGGTATGCGGCTGGATCTCGGTGGCATCGCCAAAGGTTACGCTGCCGATCAGGCGCTGGCGGTCTTGCGCCGGTGCGGCATCCGCCAGGCGATGGTGGCGGCCGGCGGTGATCTGGCCCTCGGCGACGCGCCGCCGGGCCGCACCGGCTGGAACATCGGGATTAGTTCCATTGACGCCGCGGGCAAACAATTGACCCGCGTCGTGCTGCTCGAGAATTGCGGCGTCTCAACGTCTGGCGACACCGAACAATTTGTGGTAATCAATGGCGTTCGTTTCTCGCACATTGTCAACCCCGCCACCGGCCTCGGTCTGACCGGACGGATCGGGGTGACGATCCTCGCGCCGGATGCGACCACCAGTGACGCGCTGGCCACGGGCGTGAGCGTGATGGGCGTCACACGCGGCCTCGCGCTGGTGGAGGAACTGCCCGGCATCGCCGCGCTCATCGTGACCGTGGACGACCACGGCAAAAAAAACTTTGAGTCAACGCGGTTCCAGAAATTATCCGCTCAATAAGTTGCCTACAGCATCATGTTCCTTGGCCATTTCGCCGTGGGGTTCGCTGCGAAGCGGGCGGCGCCGGAAACGTCGCTCGGCACGCTGATGGCGGCCGCGCTGTTGCCGGATTTGCTCTGGCCCGTCTTCATTCTCGCCGGCTGGGAGCGGGTTCGCGTCGCGCCGGGCGACACGGCGGTCACACCGCTCGCATTCGACAGTTATCCGTTCTCGCACAGCCTGCTCGCGACGCTGGGTTGGGCCGCGTTCTTCGCTGCGATTTTTTGGATGGGTCGCCGATATCGCGCGGGAGCGGTGGTGACCGGCCTGGCGGTCGTGAGTCACTGGGTGCTGGATTGGGTAGCTCACCGGCCTGATCTGCCACTCTGGCCGGGTGCCGAGATTCGCGTCGGCTTGGGCCTTTGGAACTCGGTTCCCGCCACACTCGCGGTGGAGCTTTCAATGTTCATCGCCGGCGTTTTCGTTTATGCGAGCGGGACGCGTGCCCGTGATCACACAGGCCGGTTTGCGTTTTGGCCGTTGGTTTTGTTCCTTTCCGCAATTTACCTGGGCAGTGTTTTTGGTCCTCTGCCGCCGAGCCCGCAGGCCGTCGCCTTCGTTGACCTCGCCGGTTGGATGCTGGTTCTCTGGGCGGCGTGGGTGGATCGGCATCGTGAAGTGCGGATGCCGGGCGGCGAGGCGTGATTGAATCGTGGGTCGCGGACGGCTGCTACAACAGTTCGGCGATTTGCGACACGCTCGCCGTGCCCGTCGTGCCAAGCTGGTGAATCACGATGGACGCTGCGGCCGCCGCGATTTCCAGCGTTTCGCGCAAGCTGGCGCCCGCCGCCAGCGCCGCGGTCAGGTTCGCCGTCACGGCATCGCCCGCGCCGACCACATCAATCGGCCCGCGCAAAGGCAGCGCGGGGACGTGTTCGACCTGGCCGTCGGGCGCCGCCCCAAGGAGGCCGCGTTCGGCCATCGTCACGAAAACTTCACGGGCCTGATGTCGCGCCAGTTCCAAGGCCGTGACTTTGACTTCGTCGAGAGGAAGTTCGTGTGTCGTCCCGGTGAACGTCGCCAGCTCGGCCGCGTTCATTTTGAAGATCAATGGCGGATAGCCGTGCAAGCCGCGCCGGCAGTCCGCCACGACAGGAATCGCCGGCTCGCCACGGGAAATTTCCGCCAGCATTGGCAGCAGTCGCGACGCGACGACGCCTGTCTCCGGCGCGTCCACCTGATCCATCACGACGACGGCGTCCACTTTGAAATGCAGTTCGGAAATAGCCTTCCCAAGCTCACTCACCACGACGGCCGGCGTCGAGGTCCAGTTCTTGGAGTCCAGCCGGTTTAATTCAACGGGCGCTTTCCCCGTAGCCAGCACCAGCGGCTTGCAATAGGTGAAGGTGCGCCGCAGCGGGGTGCTATGAAAATGATCGAGCCGGACCCGTGCCAACGCAGCGAGAGAGCGGCGAAGTTCATAACCTTCACCATCCTCGCCGCAGAAACCGACGGGGAAAATGTCGCCAATGCCCAGCGCGACAAGGTTGTTGAGGATGGTGCCCGCCGCGCCGGGCTGGGCGCGCACGTTGACGACGTTGTGCACGGGCAGACCGGTTTCAATCGAAGTTTCCGACTTCGCCGGGTCAATCTCCAGATAGCGGTCGAGGCAGAAATCGCCGACGACGGCGATTTTCAACTTCGCGTAGTTGGCGGCGATTTGATGGAAACGTTCGAGGGTCACAAGCGTGTGAGTTGCTGGTAAAGGTTGTGAATGAACGCCGCGTTGTCGCATTGGAGGTAGCGCATCTCGGCGCCCATGCGGGAGAAGCTTTTGCAGAAACGGAGGAAGTAGGCCGGCTTCGTCTTGGGCGGCTCACCCTTCGACCAATCCCAGCCGCCGCCGTCCTGCAAGTCCACCACGTAGATGCTGTGGTCGCGCACGATGGGCCGGCCCGCTTGCAACCGTAAATTGTTCACGCAGCTCAAACTCTTTTCAAACACCTGCGGACCCATGATGGCCGAGCCGACCGACAGCACCACGCCGCCGTCAAGCCGTTCGACGGAGCCGCCGAACTGTTTGAAGTCGCGCTCCGCTGCGCGGCCAATCACTGCGCCGTTGAAGATAGGATGGTTGGCTATGATGTCGTAGCCGATGCCGGGGTGCACGGTGAGCGGAACCTCATGACGGAAAGCCTGGGCGACGATGGACGCGTGCTTCCAGCGATGTTCGATCTGATGGCGGCCGGCTTTGAGTTGATGCACGCGCATCGCGTGAAGCAAATCAGCGCGCGCCGCGGCCAGCGGATGCGCCGGCTCGGCGCGCAACAATTGTTCGAGTGTATCCGCCGCCGGCAGCGTGGCGCCGTCCTCCACGATCAACCGGCCGAGCGCGCGACCGTAGCCAAGGCCATCGAGCGCGCCGGCCATGAGCGCGAGGTGGATGTTGGTCGCCGTTTCGTCCCAGGTTCCAAAGGTGCCGCTGGCCACGTTCATCTCGACGCTCTCGGTGGACGCACCGAACCAGGCGCATTCCCAGTCATGAATCGTTCCCGCGCCGTTGGTGGCCAGGTGTGTCAGCCAACCGCGCGCCATCATCCGCTCCAGAATCAGCGCCGCGCCGTTGCGCAGCAGGTGCGCGCCGTAAATAAGCATGACCGTCGCATCACGTTTTCGCGCGGAGATGATTCGCTCTGCACATTCGCGGATCCGGTTGCGGATGGTGTCAGGGCATGGCGCGGGCTTCGCGTCGGGCTGGATGAGGATGTCCTCGACGCGGGTGAGGCTTTGGCGCCGGGCGAGGGGCAAAACACGTAGTTTCGCAAGGTCCAGAGGTTGAATTGGCCTATTCATGGTGGCGCGTCAGTCCGCGCAAGAGGTATGAGGTATGTGTGATGAGGTATGAAAAAAAGCAAACAAGAGTCGCCGGTTTGGTTTCATAACTCATACCTCATAATTCATACCTCGTCATTCATCCCTTCTCCCCAGCAGGTAGTCCATCAAAGCGCATGCGTCGCGGAAATCAGGAATCACCACGTCCGCGCCAACACCCAGCAGGCGCTGGCGCTTCCATTCGTCCACGCGCCCGGCGCCGTTGTGGGCTTCATCGCTGGCCACGGCCACCGCCAGGCCGCCGACTTCCTTGGCGTTCTCGATTTCCACATAGCCGTCGCCGAAGGAGAGCAATTGGTCGCCCGGAATCCGGTTCTCGCGCAGGATGCGTTCGATCACCATTTTCTTGGAGAACTTTTTGTAGTCGTCGAGCGCGCCGTAAACGTGCCGGCCAAAGTAACGCGTAAGATCGAGCCATTCGGCCTCCTGCTTTACATACGGCTCGTCCGTGCCGCTCGCCAGGTAAAGTGGCAAGCCCAGCCGCTGCAGGTGTTCCAGGAGCGGACGCGCCCCATAAACGAGTAGATCGTCCGCACGCAGGGAGCCGTTGCGCAAGCCCTCGACGCGGGCGCGAATGCGCTCGTCCAACCGGCGAAGGTATTCCTGCTTGTAGCAGAGTGGCTCGCGCGGCTGGCCGCCGCGTTCCTGGATGCGTTCGGCCAGCTGGATCATCTGGTAGATGGTCTGCTTGCCGTTGAGCCGCATGATGTCGTCGGCAGCCAATTGCCGCAGTTGCTCGTCCGTTTCACCCGGCTTCCGCGGCAGCATCTCGACGAACAGCGGAACCATCACGTCGGGCCAGCCTTCGCGGATGAGCGACAGCGTGCCGTCGAAATCAAACAGCACGTGACTGATTTGCGGACGCGACGCAAACGTGGAAAGCAGCTCCACGGTCCCGCTGAACCTGGGCAGTGACAACATGGGTGGTTTGTAGCCGCTGGCTTCCAGTTGTGCAACCACTGGAGCGCGGCTGTCCTCGGCCGCAACTGTTGGGGATTCATAAAGTCTGGCGCGCGCTGATTCAATTCGGGCGAGTTGCGACGTCGGGCGTGCTGCGGCCGAGGACAGCCGCGCTCCGAAGCTTGGCACGGCCACGCGCTTGTGCCACTGTTCCCGCGAATGAACGTCCAGACCCAATCCCGCCGCGATTTCCTCAAGACCGCCGCCGTCATCGGAGCCGCTTCGGCTGTTGCTTCTTCGCCATTGTCTTCCGCCGAACCCGTCCGGCGCCGTGGGATCAAGCTCGGCCTGGACAACTTCTCGGTGCGCGCCATGAAGTGGAACGCCGCGCAGCTCATTGACTACGCCGCGAAACTCAACACCGACTCGCTGTTCATCACCGATCTCGGCCCCTTCGAGAGCCGCGACGATGCTTACCTGCGCGACCTCGCCAGACGCGCCGCCGACCACAGCCTGCAAATTCACCTCGGCTCCTGGAGCATTTGTCCGACCTCGAAAGCGTTCAAAAAGGACTGGGGCACGGCCGAGGAACATCTCGCGCTTGGCCTGCGCATGGCGCGGGCACTTGGCTCGCCCGTGTTCCGCGTCGTCCTTGGCACGCAGACCGACCGTCTCAGCGAGGGCGGCATCGAGGCGCGCATCGCCGACACCGTGAAGGTGCTCCAGTCGCAGCGCAGCCGCGCGCTCGACGCAGGCGTGAAGGTCGCCGTGGAAAACCACTCCGGCGACATGCAGGCGCATGAACTCGTCTCGCTCATCGAAGCGGCGGGCCGGGATTACGTCGGCGCGAACCTCGACTCCGGCAACGCCTGCTGGACGCTCGAAGATCCGCTGGCGAGCCTGGAAATTCTCGCTTCTTACGTCCTCACCACCAGCCTGCGCGACTCGATGCTCTGGGAATCCGCCAACGGCGTCACCGTGCAATGGACCGCAATGGGCGAGGGCTGCACGGATTTGAAAACCTACTTCGACCGCTTCGGGAAACTTTGTCCCGGCGCGCCGGTGCACATCGAGACCATCTCCGGTTTTCAGCGCGAGTTCGCGATTTACAAGCCGGAGTTTTGGAAAGCGTTCCCCAAGGCGCGCGCCGAAGATCTGGCCCGTTTCGTGGCGTTGGCGAAGAAAGGCAAACCGCTCGAACCCTTCAAGGCCCCCGCCGGCGCGGACAAAGACAAAGCGCAGCAGGATTATCAACGCGAGGAAATCGAGCGGAGCATCAGGTTCTGCAAGGAATCGCTTGGATTGGGACTTCGATGACAACCGAGGGCGTTCGAGTCGAATCTGAAGACGGTTACTTTCGCTGTTTGAGCCCGAGGAGCCTGGCCCGGTCGAGTTGATCCTGCTCGCGATAGGTGTCTTTGCTGGCCAGCAGCATGTCCAGGCCAAGATAGGGAATGCGCACGCCATCAATGGTCCGCTCCTGCGCCGTGTCAATCGCGTCGGCGTAGGAAACTTTCCAGGCGTGCGTGCTGACGTCCACTTCCACCTCGTCAGCGACTTTGACGACGACGTTTTCGAGGAGGTCTTTGGGCGTGAGTTCCCGCGCCGCGCCGTCCTCCATCTCTGACAACGCGGCGATCACCCGCCGGCAGTTTGCTTCCGTTGGTTCGATCAAGATGTCCACGTCTTCCGTCGTCCGCACCAGACTGTGGAGGATGCACGCTTGCGCACCGACGATGAGGTATTTGGCTCCCGCTTCGTTGAGGAGCGAACAAACACGGAGAAGAGGCGCTTGAGTGGGCATGAGCGCTTACCAAAGCCGCGGATTTCCCTGGCTGCGACGCCACTGCTCGAATTCCTCCCACGTCCTGGCCTTGAACACGAAGCCGCGCGGACGCGGGCAAGGATGCACAAGCTCCAGTTGTTGTTGAAGAACCCAAGCCCGGCGGAAGCATTCCTCCGGTGTGGATGGCGGTCGGCGTTTGCCCACGACTTTGATTTTAGGCTGCGTGTCCATCTTAGAACGATGCCGTTCACTTAGACTCAATGGCAGCGAGTGTCAAGGCAGGCTGTTTTGGGCTTTCGCCCGATGCCGGATGTATGTTCAATCGAGCGCAACGATTCGGCTCTTATGGATGCAAGATTGAAACTCGGTTTCGACAACTATGCCCTCCGCTCGCACGGCTGGAAGGCGCGGCAGTTTCTGGATTACGCGGCGGCACTGAAGCTTGACGTGATATTTTTTTCTGATCTTGATGGATTCGAGGACCTCAGCGAATCAGGACTCCACGAGTTGCGTGCGAGGGCGGCGGACCTCGGCCTGGAGCTTTATGTCGGCGCGCTCAGTGTTTGCCCGTCTTCGGTGATCTTCAAACCGCAATCCGGCACGGCCGAGGAGCAGTTGCGCGAAACCATCCGCGTGGCGAAGGCGCTCGGCTCGCCGGTTGCGCGCTGCGTGCTTGGCAACGTGAAGGACCGGCGCAGCCCCGGAGGCATCGAGGCGCGCATCGCCGAGACGGTGCAGGTGCTCAAGAACGTCCGCAGTCAGTCGCTCGACGCCGGAGTGAAAATCGCCGTCGAAAATCACGCGGGCGACATGCAATCGTGGGAATTGGTATCGCTCATCGAGGCTGCGGGACGCGACTTTGTCGGCGCGACGATGGACGCGGGTAACGCGACATGGGCGCTCGAAGACCCGTTGCACACTCTGGAAGTGCTCGGGCCTTACGCACTCTGCACCGGCATCCGCGACTCCGCCGTGTGGGAGACGGCCGACGGCGCGGCTTTTCAATGGGTCGCCATGGGCGAAGGGAACATGGATTGGCAACGCTATTTTCAGCGTTTCGCGAAGCTTTGTCCGAACGTGCCGGTGATTCTGGAGATCATTTCCGCGCGGCACTTCGAGGTGCCGCTCCTGCACGAGGAGTTCATGACGGCCTATCCGAAAATCCGGCAGGATGAGTTCGCGAAGTTTCTGGCGCTGGCCAAACGTGGCCGGCCGCTCCCGGTTCCGCCGCCGGACCTCGCTTTGAATCCGGAGTTCCAGAAGTCGGAGCTGGAAAAAAGTATCCGTTACTGCCGCGAGG
>CAZIFU010000034.1:0-37200 GCA_964539075.1 uncultured Verrucomicrobiota bacterium
AACCCTCAGTGTGGCTCTGTCACGCGAACAATATGAATGGCTGCGCACCGCCATTGCCAACTGGCGAGAAATCCAACACACGCTCAAAGAAATGCAGCGCTTGTCGCGCGAGGTCCTCTTCACTACAGTGCCGCATCCGCCTCGACGCAAACGGCTCGGCAAAAGAGTTTTAGGCCTTATCTAAGGGCCATTCGGGACTGACCGCTTTACGCAAATCTGCGAATGCGCGGGATCTCGTTACGTGTGCCGGGATGGCATTACGCTTTCAAAAGTTCTTCGGAAGTGTTCCAAAAATGCTATTGCAATTCCTGGGACAGCTTGATAACGTGTTGGTAATCTTGTGAGAAACCAACAAGCCAAATACTTTATGTGAAGCCCATTAATTCGAAGCCTCGTCATTGTGTGACGAGGACGGTTGTTCTGCTGGGCCTTTGCCCGGCCCCCCGGTTCCTAGTCTGGCCGACCCCGATCAACCGAAAGTGATGCTCTGCCACTACTCGAGTCGGGCAATGGGTCACCGTTTACGATAAGCGTGACAGTAGAGGCTGTCGGGGCCCACCTTGCGTAAGGCGATACGCTGGGCGCCTGTCCGCCGCAGTGAGCACTCAAGATCCCGTGGACCATGCAAAAAACTTACAGCGGTGTGTTTTCTTGGTTGACGTCAAAGCTTAACAGCCGATCTCTGATCGGCGACCAGCCAATGGGCTTCTTTTGTACCTCTGACCATCGCTCACGATCGCTTTGGACGGGCAAACACAACGAGGCGTGGCCTGCCGTGAGGGCGCTCTTTTTCCAAGCGCAACGTTTTACGTCGCAACGTGACACAGGTTTTATTGCCGCGGTCGTGAACAACATCGTGCCGGGAGTATGAATTGGACAAAAAAGTTAAAAGGCGATGCCCAAGCCAGGACTGCATTCACCCCAATCATCCTCAGCGTCATGCTGCTGGTCAACTCAGTGGCGCCGGGGATGCAAGCGGCCACGATTAGAGTCATGAACAACGCCGACAACGGGCCGGGCACTTTGCGTGCGTCGTTGGCGGGCGCAGCAAACGGCGACACGATTGTATACTCGGCCAGCCTGCCGGCCACTATCAGCCTGACCAGCGGCGAACTTCTGGTGACGAAAAGTCTGGCCATTCTCGGCCCCGGCCCCGACAAACTGGTCGTGGACGCCAACAATGCCAGCCGCGTGTTCCGCATTGCCCCGTCCAACACCGTCAGCATTTCCGGCCTGACGGTTACCAACGGCTACGCTTACAGCAATTTAGGCGGCGCCATCCTCAATGACCGCGCGACACTGACGGTGAGCAACTGCACGATCACTGAAAGTTTCGCCGACTTCGGCGGTGGCATCCTCAACAACGGTCTCACTGGCAGCGCGACGCTGAAGGTCAAGAACTGCACCGTCAGCGGCAACCTGGCCGGCCTTGGCGGTGGCCTCTACAATTACGGTCAATCAAAAAGCGCGCTGCTGGAGATCAGCAGCAGCACCTTCAGCAGCAACGTGGCCAACGTCTATGGCGGCGGCGGCATCTTCAACGACGGCAGGTCAAGCGGGAGCGCGACAATCAAGATCAGCAGCTGCACTTTCAGCGGTAACTCGGGCAACGTCGACGTCGGTGGCATTTACAACTACGGTTCAACAGGCTACGCGCTGCTGGACATGGGGAACACGATTTTCAAGGCGGGCGCTTCGGGCCAAAACATTTTGAATTTCGCGGGCACGGTCACTTCACGCGGCTATAACCTGAGCAGCGACGGCACCGGTCCGAACAACGGCAGCACCGACCGTCTCAACACCGACCCGCTGCTGGGGCCGGCGCAGAACAACGGCGGCCCGACTCCCACCCACGCCCTGTTGCCTGGCAGTCCGGCCATTGACAAAGGCAACCGCGGTGACCTCACCACGGATCAGCGTGGTCGGCCCCGGCCCGCCGACTTTTCTTCCATCGCCAACGCGACCGGCGGCGACGGCAGCGACATCGGTGCGTTCGAGAGACAGCTCCCAGCGCTGACTCTGAGGCCGTCGCTCAGTGGCGGTGATGTGCTCATCGGATTCGAAACCGAGGTGGGCTTGAGCTATCGCATCAAGTCCAAGGACGCGATGACTACTGCCGTCTGGACAACCGTGGCGGACAACGTTGCGGGGACTGGTTCGATCGTGACTGTGACCAACCTGGGTGCCGGCCGCCTGCCCAAATGCTTTTACCGTGGCGAATTGGTGCCCTGACCGCCAATGGCCCTCACCGACGGCTTCTGGGATGACATGGCGGTGCCGACTCCCGGCCTGCCGCCATTGAACCCTGCGCGCGCGTAAAAATAACATGCGGTGGTCAGGTGCGGGCAAAACCACTACACCTGACCACCCCATGTTATCTTTTCATCATCGCGCCGATCATCAAGACCGAAGGCAAAATCTTCCAGACCTTGCAGAGCGTGGGAATGGGGACGCGGTAATAGTTTTTTCATGGGTTGGACAAACGGCTGGAAATCGGCGGCGTTGAGGGTCGCCAGTTTTGTGCCGCGTAGTGTCCGAAAACTCGGACGAGGGGTTTTTATGCAGCTTCTCGGTAATAGTAGCGAAACAGGCCGCCGAGTCGATCTCGGCAGTCGATGGTTCCATGGGCGGGGAACTACGGGAATTCGAGTCGAATGATTTTATTCTCGAGTCCCTGGTGGTTGCGCTCTGGGTGATAATGGAGAACGAATTCAGAGAGGGCGCGCCGCAGGGACGATTCCCCGAAGAGGATCAGCCGGTCCAAGCACGACTCCTTGATGCTCCGTAAGAAGCGCTCGGCATAGGCATTTGGATTCGGCGACCGCGCCGGGCAGACGCAGTGGTTCCACGCCGGCGCTTCTGAGCATGGCCCGGAAGTGCTCGGTGAATAAAGTCGACCGATCATGGATCAGGAAGCGGCTGCCCCGCAGAAAGCCGTCCGACGCACCGGTCAGATTGCGGGCCACTTGGGTCATCCAGTCCTCTCCGGGTTCAGGCACGATGCCGGCGATGTGCACCTCGCGCGCGATCAAGCGAATGACGAAGAGCACGTGGTAGCGGACCCGTCCCACGGGAGTCCACACTTCGACGGTGAAGAAATCGCTCGCCGCCAAAACGTTCCAGTGCACTTTGAGAAACTCTTTCCAGGTCAATCCTGAGCGCCGCCCCGGCGCCGGATCCAGACCGGCTTCCTGCAGCACCTTGGCGATGGTTCCGCGTCCGACTTCATGGCGGAGATTGGCCAGCGCCCCTTGAATGCGAGTGTAGCCCCAGGAACGATTCTCCCGGGCCATGTTGAGAATCAGTTCTCGAAGGTCAGCTGCCGTTGGCGGCCGGCCCGGTCTGCGCTTTTTGCTCGAATCATATTTGTGGGCAATCAACCGACGATGCCACGCAGCAGCGTGTCTGGAGTAACGAGGCAGGCGAACCGCTGCAGAACTTTTCGACCGATGGATTTGCCTTTGAGTGCGAGTCGGCGGCGCTGATCGTCGTTGAACCGAGGACGTTTGCCCAATTGCTCTTGGAGCAGGCGGATTTCCTCCTGGAGGTATTCGATGACCGCTTGCTGGTGACGGTTCGTCCAACCGGCGAGGCAGGTCAGAAGAAAGGGCAGTGGGCTCCTGGCGAAATCCTTCCTTCAAACCGCTTACTTGACGAACATTTCGTCGTCGGACACTCATCGCCGCATCGCGCAAACGCTGAAATCCCAAGGCGTTGGACCTCGTTCGAGTTTTCGGACAGTACGGCATCCGAATCAACGACTGAAATGACAGGCACGAATTGCACCTTGGAAGCCGCCCGCACCGGTCAAAGACACAGACAGCTTTTTACGAAAAAGACTGTTTGACGGAGAGGCTGTTTCGCTATTGACCGCTCACGCTAATGGGCGACCCCTTTATGAAGTGGCAACGAGCGGAAACCGCCACCACCATTTGACTGTGGTGATGCGATTTCCGGATGAGGATGGCAGCCTGTTTTCTTTGGTTTAGCCGCCGAAGTTTAAGATTGAACCCCGCCCACGCCTTTTGTAAGGTGCCGTTCAGGTCGGACCGGCAAATTGCAGTCACGTATGAACCAAAAGAACCATTTATGAAAAACTCCCTTCGCATTGATCGGACACTGGCCCTGGCGCTCGTGGCCGTGGCAAGCTTGATGATTTCGGGTTGTGCCACCTGCAAACCGGGCAGGCCGGGTCCCATCGGCCAGTACGACATCCAGGTCAATCTGGACCAGTCCCTGAAATCCAGTTCCGTGCTGGTGGACCTGGTGGGCGTCAACGCCGCCAGCCTGCCGCGCTGGGAGGCCTACAGCATGAGCAAATACTGGCGCGAAGACGACCCCATGCGCAAAGACGCCGATAAAAAGCCCCTCAACTTCGTCTCCGGCCAGACCGTGGCGCAAGCCCTGGCCGGCGCCGATGCGCAATGGGCCAAGTGGAGGGCCAAAGGCGTGACGCACGTGCTGGTGCTGGCCGATTTGCCCGGCGCGCACGTGGACAAGCCCGGCAACCAGGACGCCCGCCGGCAAATCCTCGCGCTCGATCAGTGCGCGTGGCCCGACAACGCCAAGGCGCTCGCCGTCATGGTGCAGAAGAGCGGCATTGACGTTTTGACGCCCCCGCGTGCGGCGAAATGACGGACATCCTTGTCTTGTGCCGCATCCCTGTTTTGCAGTCCGGCGCGGCCTGGATGTGTGTCGCGCTTCGGCCGCGACGCTAACCTTTAGCGCGAACTGACCGATGGAGTCCTACGGTTCCTATGAAACCCAGCGGGAGATTTCCTCGGGCTATGGTTCGATGGTGTTCAGCGCGCGCAAAAGCGGGGACAGCGCGGGCGACATTTATGCCGTAAAGGTTTTTTCCCTCGGCCCTTTGGTGGGCGACGACCAGGAGACCCGCGCCGAGTTGGACCCGCTGTTGCGGGACGTGGACGGCACGTTCGCCAGCCGCGCCAGGTTGCAGCAGCAGGCGGCCGAAGCCTCCCGCCACATCGCCCCGGTTTTTGAGTTCGGGCAGGACGCGCGGGGCGCCTGGTACGTTACCCGCAACTATCCCCGGTCGGTCCAGAAAATCATCGAAGGCCACGTCACGCTGAGCAAGGAGTGGATTTTTCAAATTTTGCAAGCCTGCCTGCGCGGCGCGTTGGACCTGAAAAAAACCTGCGGCCGTTCCCACGGCAAGATCACACCCGCCAACATTTTCATCTCCGGCGGCACCCGGGTTCGCGACGCCGAGATTGCGCTCTCCGACCCCATGCCCGGCGACGAATCCGAAGCGGCGCGCTACGAAGTCGCCGACCTCCGTTCCCTCGGCCGCATCCTCTATCAACTGGTGCGGCGCCGCGGCGTGGAGGACGACTCCGAATGGATGATGCTGCCGATCGAATCCACGGCGGAATGGACCGGGTTGTTTGGCAAGGAGAGCGCGGCCTGGCTGGCGCTGTGCAACCGCCTGCTCGACCTGAACCTTTCGACCGACACGTACAGCCTCGAACAACTGGAGCAAGACCTCGCCCAACTCAAACCCAAACCGCCGGTCTCCCCGGCGTTGCTGGCGACGGTATCGGCGGTCGTCGTGCTGCTGGTTTTGGGCGGATGGTTTGCGTGGCGGCATTTCAGCACCGGCCGGCTGTTGCTCACCAGCGACCCGCCGGGCGCCGCGCTTACGGTGGACGGCAAAGCGGCGGGCAACACGCCGTTGGACAAATCGCCGCTCAAGCTCAAACTGCCCAAGGGCAGCAAAGTCCTGGTGGCCCACTATGGAGGCTTGTTGGATCAGACGGCCAACGTGGCCCTCGAAGGCGGCCGGGAGCAGAGTCAGCACTTTCAGTTCGATTACGGCAGCGTCATCATCACCAGCGACCCGCCGGGCGCGGAGGTCGAAATCAACGGGCAAAAAGTCAAAACGCCCTACACGGTCGCCGTGATCAAGCCGGGCGAGGTGAAGTACCAATTGAACCTCGACGAGCACGAATCGACCGATGTCGGCGGCAAGGTCATCACCCGGCAACCCTTGAAACTGCACGCGCCGCTCAAGCGCAAATCGGCCGACGAAGAAATCGTGGAGTTCCAAAGCGATCCCACGGGCGCCAAAATTTATTTGCGCGGCGACCTGTTCACCGAAACTCCCAAGAAAAAATCCATGTCGCCGGGCAGCTACACCTTTTCGGTGGTTTATCGCGACTGGCCGCCCAAACCGATGGACCTCGTCGTCAATAAAGGCGGGAAGGCCAGGCTGACCGTTTACCTCGAACACGGGCAGGTCAGGCTCGACAGCGATCCGCGCGACGCCACCGTCTGGCTGGGCACCAACCGGCTGGGCAACACGCCCACGACGATCCTGCGCCCGGCCGGCCCGGTGACGTTTCGCTTCGAGATGACGGGCTTCGAAACGACAAACGAAACGGTCACCGTGGCGGACAAAGGCAGCGTGCTGGTGAAACCGGCGTTGCTCACCACCAATGGCATCATCGCACTGACCAGCGATCCGGCGCCGGCGATCGTCCTGGACGCCGACAAAAAAGTGTTGGGCCGGACCTTTTCCAACCAGGTGTTGCGGATCACCTTTCCGCCGGGCAGCTATCCGCTGACCGCCCAGTATGAGGGGTTGAACGATGTCAGCGCCACGTTGAAAGTCGAAAAGGGCAAGATCACATCGCACGCCTTCAAGTTCGACTACGGCCTGGTGCAGTTGGAGAGCGTGCCGCTGGCCGCTACCGTGCAATCCGGCGGGAAAAATCTGGGCACTACGCCGCTGACCGTTTACCAGAGACCGGGCGCCCCGGCCGCCTACTTGATCGACCTGGCCGACCACGTGCGCCAGGCCACCAACATCACCGTCGCCGCCAGGGAGAAAAAACTGGTGTCCTTCAGGCTGGCGCCGGAAATTGTCAGCGTCGCCTTGAACAGCGATCCGACGGGCGCGCAATTTTTCACGTCGTCCGGCGTGCCGCTCGAAGGGTTGAAAGGGATTTTCGCGCTCCCGTGGGGCACCACCCGGCTCACCGCCAAATATCCGGAACTGGCCGACGTGACCGACAACGTGGTGGTCAAAAAGGGCGCGGCCAACACGCACCTGTTCACTTTCGCCTACGGCACACTTGTCGTGACGAGCACGCCGCCGGGCGTGGCGGTGTTGGAAAAAGGAAAACAACTGGGAGTGACTCCCTTCAGCCGCGTGGTCAAGTTTGGCCGCGTGGATTACGACCTGGTTTATGAAGGCAAGACCGCTCCCGTCGGCGTTACCGTGGACAACAACCGGCCCTACACTTTGAGCGCGGTCTTCGAAGTGAGCATCAGAAACCTCACCAACTCCATCGGCTTGGAACTGATCCGCGTGCCCGGCGAGTTGTGGGTCGGCAAATATGAAGTGACCCAAGGCCAGTTTAAAGCAATCATGGGGACAAATACCCTGGGGAGCGACAAACCGAACATGCCCGTGACGCTGGTCACTTGGAACGACGCGGTCCAGTTTTGCCAGAAGCTCACCCAGAAGGACGAAGCGTTCCTGGCGGCCAATTCGCTCAAAGGCTGGTCTTATGCGCTCCCTGCCGTCACGGAATGGACCAAATTTGTGGGCACGGACCCCGGCCTGCTGCTGGAGGCGGTGTTTGCCGGAGCGGAGCCGAAGGAGATTGATCCCAACCGGAAATCCTACAACCAGTACAGTCTTTATGATCTGTTCGGCAACCTGGCGGAGATGTGCCTGGACGCCAACCAGCAGAAAGTCGTCCTGGGCGGGAATTACGCCAGACTGAAACCCAAACAAATCCCGGCCGACTTCATGAAGTCCGCCCAGGGCGTGGAACCCGGCGGCAACAACATCGGTTTCCGCTGCGTGCTCAAGGCCGGCCCCACGCCCTGAGCCGAAAAGTGGGCGCTGGCTGTCCGCGGTGGGATTTATTCCGCAACTTCTCTGATAAATAGCCGCGGCAAATCTCGCTTCAGAATCCTGTTGACGCAATTCCGATATAATTGTTATTACCTCCGGCGTTAAAAGCTTTACGGAGATTTGCGCTATATGAAAACCAGGCACTTGCTGTCCGCCGCTCCTCTTGTTCTCACGCTGGCCTGCCTTTCCCGGCTCGCGGCCAACCCCGCCGGCGAAACCGTCCGCTCCGGCAGCGCCACCTTCAATCGCGCCGCGCAAGGCACCCTGACCATCAATCAGGCCACCGACCATCTCATCGTGGATTGGAACAATTTTTCCATCGGCACCGGCGAGTTGACCCGCTTCGTCCAGCCCGGTGTCAACTCCGCCGCCCTCAACCGCGTGAACACCGGCAATCCCTCTTTGATCTACGGCACCCTCCAGGCCAATGGCTCCGTTTATGTGATCAATCCCAGCGGCATCCTCGTCGGGCCGCACGGCCTGGTCAACACCCACAGTTTTGTCGGCTCCACACTCGACGTGACCGACGGCAGTTTCCTGGCCGGCGCGGGCATGAAATTTTCCGGCAACTCCACGGCGGGCGTCAAAAACCAGGGGACCATCCAGAGCCTCGGCGGGGACATTTTCCTGTTCGCGCACACGGTGGAAAATTCCGGCTCGCTGCGCGCGCCCGACGGGACCGTCGGCCTGGCTGCCGGCAGTGAAGTCATTTTGCAACAGTCCGGCAACGAGCGGATGGCCGTGCTGGCCGGCAACTCGAGCGCCGCGCAGACGGCCAAAGGCGTCAACAACGTCGGCGCCATCGAGGCCACCGCCGCCGAACTCAAGGCTGCCGGCGGCAACATCTACGCCTTGGCCATCAACAACGGCGGCATGATCCGCGCCAACAGCTTCGTGCGGGAAAACGGCCACATCGTCTTCAAGGCCAGCGGCGGCAACATCGAAAACTCCGGCTCGCTCGTCGCCCGCAACGCCGACGGGAGCGGTGGCTCGATCACGCTCGACGGCGGACACAACGCCGAGGCACCCGCCACCGTCATCAATTCCGGCACGCTCGACGCGCGCGGTGAAAGCGGCCAAGGCGGTGATGTGAAGGTGCTCGGTGATCACGTCGGTTTGATCGGCCACGCGCTGGTGGACGTGAGCGGCAGCCTCGGCGGAGGTACCGCGCTCATCGGCGGCGATTATCAGGGTAAGAACCCAGCGGTCCAAAACGCACAGCGGACTTACGTCGGCGGCGGCGTCAATCTCAAGGCCGACGCTTTGAACCAAGGCAACGGCGGCAGGGTGCTGATCTGGTCCGACGACATCACCCGTTTTTACGGTAACATCAGCCTACGCGGTGGCGCGGCCGGTGGCGATGGCGGCTTCGCGGAAGTTTCCGGTTACCACAACTTGAATTACCGCGGCCACACCGACGCGACCGCGCCACGAGGCCGGAATGGGACGTTGTTGCTTGATCCAGATTTCATCATCATCAAAGGCGGGACCATGGACGGCGACGACACCGGCACGGATGACATGAAGCTCGAACATGGGGGCGGCGACGGCCGGGTGTTGTTCGCGGACTCACCTTCGTCTTTCACCGTCTTCGAATCCGAAATTGAAAATACGGCGGCGAACATACTTTTGGAAGCCGGCACGTCCATTTCGACCATGGGCTCGTTCGGCGGGAACTCCGTGGCGCTGCAATCGGGGCGCGATCTCACGTTGCGCACGCGCAATGATTCGACCCTCCTCACACCTGATGGCAGCGGCGGCATTGACCTCACCAGCGGCGGCAGCAATCCCAGCCTCGAGTTCGTTACGTCGGGCAACGGCACCATCACGATCGCGGCGCGAACCGCCACCAGTGGCACCGGCGTCGGCAACATCAC
This sequence comes from uncultured Verrucomicrobiota bacterium, assembly GCA_964539075.1. Lineage (GTDB taxonomy): Bacteria > Verrucomicrobiota > Verrucomicrobiia > Limisphaerales > CAZIFU01 > CAZIFU01. The sequence continues at coordinate 9,766 of CAZIFU010000034.1, forward strand.
GCTTGGCCGCTTGACCACGGCGAACAAAGCCATCTCGATCACGACCGGAAACGGCAGCGTCACTTTCAAAGACAACATTGATGCGGGCTCGGCAAACGTGACGATTTCGGCCACGGCCGGCACGAGCCAGATGGCGGGCGCGATCACCGCGTCCGGCTTGAAATTGACTGGCGCAGGCACCTTCGATTTGAACCAGGCTGGCAACGACATCAGCACGTTGGAGACAGACGTTACGGGAGCGATCACTTACAAGGATCAGAACGCCCTGAGCACCGCCAACAACGGAGTCCTCAGCGGCAACAATCCCATCAATCTCTCCACGGTCAATGGCAACTTGAATGCAACGGGCACCGGCAGCAGTACCGGGTTCCAGGTGGATGCCGGCAGCAGCACCTTGAGCTTGACCGCGGGGACTTCGGCGGCCACCGACAAGACGCTCACGATTGACAACAACTCCAATGTCCGCGGCACTGGCGGCGTCACCCTGGTGGGCGACAACATTGACATTCAATCAACGGTCAATGCCGGATCGGCGACGGCGACGTTGCTTCCCTTCGAGGCGGGCACGTTGATTGAATTGGGTGCCGCCGACTCCGCCGGCAAGCTCGGTTTGACCGGCAACGCGGCCACCGACGACCTGCACCGCATCACGGCAGGGGTCGTCAAGATCGGCGCCGTCAACAGCGGCAACATCACCGTCAAAGCGGACATCAGCGCTCCGGCGACGTGGAATACGCTCTCGCTGCAAACTGGCGGCGCCATCAGCCAGGATCCTGGGATGACAATCACCGTTGCCAATCTCGCCTTGCGCGCCGGCACCACCGTCACGCTCAACGAAGCCAACGTGGTCGGGACGCTGGCGGCCAACGCGGCGGGCACGATTCAATACACCGACAACGACGCTTTGTCCGTCGGCAGTGTGGACAGCCTTACCGGGGTGACTTCCACCGGTGCTGATATTACCTTGGCCACCGGCAACACCCTCACCCTCGCGCAAAACGTCAGCGCCAGCGCCGGCACGGTGACGTTGAACCCGACGGCGGGCGGCGTGACCCAGACCGCCGGCGCCATCACGGCTTCGAGCCTCCGCCTGCGCGGCGTGGGCACCTACACACTGGACGGCGCCAATCATGTGTCCGTCCTGGCCGGTAATTTCAACGGTGCTTTGAGCTTCACCGACGCCGACGCGCTCCAAGTTGGCACGGTGACTGACGTGGGCATCACCGCGGGCATCAACGCGGTGACCTTGACGGCGGATGATCTGGACATCGCGCAAGCGATCAGCTCCGGCACCGCGCGCACGACGTTGCGGCCGGCGACGGGAGGCCGGAACATTGACCTGGGAACGGAAACGCCGGGCAAACTCAGCCTGACCGATGCGGAACTGGATAAAGTGACGGCCGGCGTTCTGGAAATTGGCCGCTCGACGGCTGGGTCCATCACCGTCAGTGACGCGATTACGCCGCTGACCCCCAGCACGCTCGTGCTGGTCAACGGCGGCGCCATCACCGAGTTCGGAGCGGGCGTGCCGACGATCACCGTGGCGAATCTCCTGGTCAGTTCCGCCGGCCCCGTGACGCTCAACGCGAACAACGACGTGGACAACCTGGCCGCGTCCATCACCGGCGATGGCAATGCCTTCGCGTTCACGGACACCGATGACCTCACCGTCAGCACCGTGGACACTGTCATCGGCATCACCCGGCCGGCTCTGGCCAACGGCGCGGTGACACTGACGGCTGACACACTGGAAATTTTGCAGGCGGTCAACTCCGGCACGGCGCGGACAATCCTCCAGCCTAAAACTGCGCCGCGCGACATCGAGCTGGGACCAGGAGTCATGCCGACGCGGCTCAACTTGTCAGACGCCGAATTGGATCGGGTCACGGCTGGAATTTTGCAGATCGGAAATTCGACCAGCGGTGATCTCCACATCACAGAGGCCCTCTCGCCCGCCAACGCCGCCACGCTCTCATTGCAATCCAGTGGGGCCATTGACCAGGGCGCCGGTTTTACGATCACCGTCGCCAATCTTGCGGCGCGCGCCGGCAGCACGATCACGTTGACGGAAGCCAATGTGGTCGGGACGCTGGCGGCCAACGCGGCGGGCACGATTCAATACACCGACAACGACGCTTTGTCCGTCGGCAACGTGGACAGCCTTACCGGGGTGACTTCCACCGGTGCTGATATTACCTTGGCCACCGGCAACACGCTCACCCTGGCGCAAAACGTCAGCGCCAGCGCCGGCACGGTGACGTTGAACCCGGCGGCGGGCGGCGTGACCCAGACCGCCGGCGCCATCACGGCTTCGAGCCTCCGCCTGCGCGGCGCGGGCACTTTCACGCTGGACGGCTTCAACCATGTGTCCGTCCTGGCCGGTAATTTCAACGGTGCTTTGAGCTTCACCGACGCCGACGCGCTCCAAGTTGGCACGGTGACTGACGTGGGCATCACCGCGGGCATCAACTTGGTGACCTTGACGGCGGATGATCTGGACATCGCGCAAGCGGTCAGTTCCGGCACCGCGCGCACGACGTTGCGGCCGGCGACGGGAGGCCGGAACATTGACCTGGGAACGGAAACGCCGGGCAAACTCAGCCTGACCGATGCGGAACTGGATAAAGTGACGGCCGGCGTGCTGCAAATCGGCCGCTCGACGGCTGGGTCCATCACCGTCAGTGACGCGATTACGCCGCTGACCCCCAGCACGCTCGTGCTGGTCAACGGCGGCGCCATCACCGAGAGCGGACCGGGCACGCTCACCGTGGCGAATCTCCTGGTCAGTTCCGCCGGTCCCGTGACGCTCAACGCGAACAACGACGTGGACAAACTGGCCGCGTCCATCACCGGTGCCAACAATGCCTTTTCCTTCACGGACGTGGATGACCTGAGCGTGAACACGGTGGATGGCGTCTCCGGCATCACCCGGCCCGCTCTGGCCAATGGCGCGGTGACATTGACGGCCGACGTGCTCGACATCGCGCAAGCGATCAATTCCGGAACGGCCCGAACGAAGTTGCAGCCCTTCACTTCCGGGTTGAGCATTGATCTGGGAACCGAAACAGCCGGCAGCCTGAGCCTGACCGATGCGGAGTTGGATCGTGTCACCGCCGGCGTGCTGGAAATTGATCCGGCGGGCGTCATCAGCGTGAGCGCCGCCATCACGCTCGATCCGTTGAAAGTGCCGACGCTCTCGCTGGTCAACAACAGTTCGATCGGCGGCGCAGGCTCGATCTCGGTGCAGAACTTGCGGATCACTTCTGCCGGCCCGGTAATTTTAAGCGGCGATGTGGACAATCTGGCCGCCAACGTTTCCGGCTCCGTCAGCGGTTTTTCCTTCACCGACACGGATGACCTGACCGTCCGCACCGTGGACGGGGTCGTTGGTCTAACCCAAACGTCGTCCACATCCGGCGGCGTGACTTTGAATACCGGCAACACTCTGACCATCGGCAACGGCGCGGGCCAGGACATCAGCTCGGTCGGCCGCAACGTGACCCTCCATCCCACCGTCGGCGGCGTGATCGAGAATGCCGGTTCCGGCGTCATCAGCAGCGGCCTGGAATTGCTCGGCATGGGCACGTTCAATTTGAATCAGCCGGACAATAGCGTCGGCACTTTGGCCGCGAACGTGACTGGCTCGCTCACCTTCAAGAACGCCGGGTCGCTCATCCTGGGCACGGTCAACGCGACAGCCCAGGTCAAATCTGGCAACAACCCCATTGGCATCTCCACGGTGAACGGCGCGCTGACCGTCAATGATTCCGGCCCCGGCTTCGACGTGGACGCCGGCACCAGCACCGTGTCGCTCACTGCCGGCAGCAGCGGCAACGACAACGCGCTGACTCTCAACGGCAGCGTGCGCGGCACCGGCGGCGCGACGCTCATCGCCGACAACATGGCCATCAATTCCGCGGTGGATGCCGGCACGGCCACCGTCACGTTGCGCCAGTTTGAAAACGGCACGCTCATTGACCTGGGCGGCGCGGACGCCGCCGGGACACTCGGACTCACCGATACCGAACTGGACAGCGTCACCGCGGGAACTTTCCAGGTGGGCAACGCCAACAGCGGCAACATCACGATTTCCATGCCGGCCAGTCCTTCGCTCGCGAACACGCTCCTGCTGCAAACCGGCGGCTCCATCAGCGGCGGGTTCTCGATCACCGTCAACAGCCTTGGCCTGACTGCGGTCAGCGGCATCGGCTCGTCTGGCACGCCGCTGAAAACCTTTGTCGCCAACCTCGAAGCGCAAAATGGCACCGGCGGCATCTTCATCAACAATACAGGCGACCTGAGTATCGGCGGCGTCACCCCCTCGTTGAGCGGCGTGCGTGATGTCACTTCCGGCGACCTTGAATTGAACAATGCGGGCAGTATTTTCATCACGATCGAGGGGATCAGTTCGCTGGACAACGTGACCGTCAACGCCAACGGCGCCACGGCCAACCTGCTCGCCGGCGGCAATCAGACCGCCGTGACTTCTGTCGACGGCGCGGTTTCGCTCTCAGCCGGGCAGGACCTGTTGCTGGGTGACGCAGGGGCTGGACAATTTGGCGATGTCAATGGCGGCGGCAGCCTCGTGTTGGACGCCGGGCGGGACATCATTGTTGACGCGAACAGTTTCGTTGGCGCGCAGGGGGCGGGGACCCTGACCGCGACGGCCGGACGCAATATTTCTCTGCTCAACAATGCGGGGTTGCTCAATCCGCCGGTGTTCTTCAGCGAAGGCGGCACGATAACGCTGACGACTGGCGCGGCCGGGGCGTTTACTGCCAACAGCGGCGGCGGCTTCGTTGATTCCACGGGCATGGGAGTAGCCGTCGGCGGCGACATTACCATCAACGCCGGCACTGGCGGCATATTGAATAAAGACCAGATCGTCGCGGGTATCGGCACGGTCAAGCTTTCTTCGGACGCCGCGATCAGCGGCAGCGGGACATTCACCGCCAGCAAGCTGGGCGCAACCGCCGCCACCGGCATCGGCGCCTCCGGCGCTCTCCTTCAAACCTTCGTTGGCAACCTGGAAGCGGAAACTGGCACCGGCGGCATCTTCATCAACAATACCGGCGACCTGACCATCGGCGGCGTCTCCGCTGGCTTGTCCGGCGTGCAGGTGACCAGTCCGGGTGACATTCAGTTGGTCAATGCAGGCAGCGTTTCCATCCCCATCTCGGGCGATTTTGTCACCGCGCCAGGCAACGTCACCATCAACGCCAACGGGGCCACGGCCAATCTGCTGACCGGCGGCATTCAGACGGCCGTGGCTTCCGGCGGCACGATCACGCTCTCGGCCGGGCAAGACCTGCTGCTCGGCGACGTTGCCGGCACCGGCCAGGTCGGCGATGTCCAGGCGGGAACCAGCATCGCGCTTTCTGCCGTGCGCGACATCATAATTGACGCCGGCACCTTCGTGGACGCCCACGGCGCGGGGACCGTCACGGCCACCGCCGGGCGGGATATTTCTCTGCTTCAGACCGTATTCGACGCCCCGCACATCAACTCCCAAGGCGGCGCCATCAACCTGACTGCCAGCGGAGCCTTTACTGCCAATGGCGGTGGCAGCATCAATTCCAGCGGCGGCCCCATCTTTCTGCACGCCGACACCAGCATGTTGATTAACGACACGATTGATGCTGTCGGCGGCGTGGTCACCTTGTCCGCGGACGGCGGCGCGATCACTTTTGGCGGCAACATTTCCGGCAGTGGCGTGAATCTGACCGGCGTGGGCCTGACCCAGAACGCCGGATCAGTGGACGCTGGAACCGGTAACATCACTCTGGATGCCAACGACGGCGCGGTCAACCTGAACGGCACGCTGACAACCACCAGCGGTTCCATCGTGATCCAGGACGCGACGACCGCCGCCTTGGGCACCATCAATGCACTTCTCGGCACCGTGGAGCTGGGTCAGGCTGGCGGCGATGATCTCAGTGGGAACGTCACACAAAACGGGGTCACGACGATCACCGCCGACACATTGAAGGTGAACTCGGGCGGGGCCATCACGCTCAACAATAATAATTCCATCGGGACGCTCGGCACGGTGACGCGCGGCGGCGCCTTCGTGCTCAACGATGTGTCCGGCGGCCTGATCGTCAGCGGGCCTTTGACTGCTGGCACGACGGACAATGGCGTGACTCTCACGACCGCCGGCGGCGCATTGGCTTTGAATGGCGACATCACCGGCAACGCCGTGATTTTGTTTGGCGCAGGCGTTACCCAGGCGGGGATTTCGACGGTCGATGCCGGCGCAGGCGACATTCTGATTGATGCCAACGACGGGGCGATCAACCTAAGCGGCACGCTGACGACCACCAGCGGCACGGGCACCGCTGTCGTGTTGCGCGATGCGACAACGGCGGCCTTGGGCAACATTACGGCGGCCAGTGGCACGGTGATTCTAGGCGAGGCCGGTGGGAACAACCTGAGCAGTGATGTGACACAGAACGCCGGCACCGTCATCAACGCGAACATTCTTACGATGGACTCTGGCGGCGCGGTCACGCTCAATAACAACAACACCATCGGCACCCTCAGCACGGCGACGGCCGCCGGCGCCTTGTCGTTGAATGACACGGCCGGCGGTCTGAACGTGCTCGGGCCAGTGTCGGCGGGCGGCGCGGTCTCCCTCACCACCGCGGGTGGCGCGCTCGACGTGAACGGAACCGTGACCGGCAGCGGCGTTGATTTGACGAGTACTGACGACGCGGTGAAGGTGAACGACGTCGTGACCGGCGGGGCCGGAGTGGTGAACGTGACGGGCGGCGCAGTCGTTTCGCTCAATCAGAAAATCACCGGCACGGGAGTCAGCGTGACCGGCGTCCGTGTCCAACAAAGCGCCTCTTCGACGGTGAACGCCGGGACGGGCGACATTCTGGTTGATGCCAACGACGGCGCGATCGACCTGGACGGCACGCTGACGACGACCAGCGGCTCGGGCACGGCGATCGTCCTGCGCGATTCCACCAGCGCTGCCCTCGGCAATCTCAGCGCGGTCAACGGCACGGTGGCGTTGGGCCAGTCCGGTGTGAACAACTTGAGCGGCGCGGTCAGCCAGAACCCCGGCACGGTAATCTCAGCCAGCATCCTGACTGTGAACTCCGGCGGCGCGGTCACGCTCGACCACGACAATTTGATCGGCACTCTGGGCACGACCGTCCGGGGCGGCGCCTTCACGCTCAACGACACCGCCGGTGGGTTGACGGTGATTGGTCCGTTGACCGGAGTATCGGTCAACAACGCGGTGACCATCTCCACTGTCGGAGGTACGCTGGCGATCAAAGGCAGCATTGACGGCAACGCGATCAATTTGAGCGGCGTAGGCATCACCCAGGATGCCTTCACCATCATCAGCGGGCAAACCGGGAACATTGTGCTCGATGCCAATGACGGGGCCGTCAATCTTAGCGGGACCGTTCAGACCACCAGCGGGTCGGCCACGGCAGTCGTCTTGCGCGATGCGACCAGCGTCGCGTTAGGCAGCATCAATGCGGTCAACGGCACCGTGACCCTCGGTGAGGCCGGCGCCAACAACCTGAGCGGCGATGTGACGCAAAACACCGACACCGTGCTCAACCTCAACACCCTGACCGTCAACTCCGGCGGCGCGGTCACGCTGAACAACAACAATCTGATCGGCACGCTTGGTGCGGCAACCGCCCTGGGCGCCTTCGCGTTGAACGATACAACCGGCGGCTTGACTGTGGCTGGGCCGGTGTCGGCGGGAGGCGCCGTCACGCTCACGACATTGGGCGGCGCGTTAAATGTTGATGGATCGGTGACCGGAATCGGCGTGAGTCTGACGGGCGTCGGTGTTACCCAAACCGGCGCTTCGACGGTGGACGCCGGCGCGGGCGACATCGCACTGGACGCCAACGACGGCGCCATCAACCTGGGCGGCACGCTGACGACCACCAGCGGCTCCGGCACTGCCGTTGTGTTGCAAGATGCGACGACGGCGGCCCTGGGCAACATCAACACGGCGGTTGGCGGCACGGTGGCCCTGGGTCTGGCCGGCATGGACAATCTCAGCGGCGACGTCACACAAAACGGCGGGACCACGGTCAACACCGGTACGCTGAAGGTGAACTCCGGCGGCGCGGTCACGCTCAACAACAATAACACCATCGGCACGCTCGGTTCCGCTTCGGCCGCCGGGGCGTTCTCCTTGAATGACACGGCAGGGGGTCTGATTGTATCCGGCCCAGTGACGGCGGGCGGCGCGGTTTCGATCACCACGGCGGGCGGCGCGGTGGCGCTCAACGCGGACATCACCGGCGCCTCGGCCAATATAACCGGCGTCGGCATCACCCAGCCAGCGATGAAGAAAGTGGACGCCGGCGCCGGCGACATCACCCTGGATGCCAACGATGGGACCATCAATTTGAACGGCATGCTGACCACCACCAGCGGTTCAGGCACGGCCGTGGTTGTCAAAGATTCCACAACAGCGACGCTGGGGAACATCAGTGCGGTCAACGGCACCGTGGCGCTGGGGCAGGCCGGCGGCGACAACCTCAGCGGGAACGTCATCCAAAACCTCAACACGACGATTGACGCCAAGACCCTTGCGGCCAGCGTGGGCAGCACGTTGACGCTGGGCAACCCGCCGGACGCGATGATGCCCACTCTGTCACAGTTGAAAGTCCAGAGCCTGGGTAATATCGCTCACGGCGGTGAGGTCAGCCTGTTTGACAGTGGCACGCCCGAAACCGGCACCTACGGTCCCGTCAGCGGAATGACGCCCATGGCAACCTTCACGCCCGATGCCGTGGGCGCGGACAAGCGCGGCCTGGTGTTGGACGGCAAGATCACCGGCGCAGATGGCGTCTCCGCGGCGACGAGCACGATCACGATTCGCAGCATGGGCGATCTGGAAATTTCCGCCAACGGCCAGGTGTTGGCGGCGGGCGCGGGCCACGACGTGTTGTTGTCGGCCGAGGATGTTGACCTGGTAACGCACAGCAATTTCCACAACAACCGGGGCATGGATGCGATCCTGCTCGACGGCGGCACCAGCGACTTCACCGGCGGCAGCCGGTATTTGATTTTCTCGACGTCGGCCGAAAAGAACACGCCCGTGTTCAGCCTGGGCACCCAGAACTTGAATTATAACGGACTGGGCCTGGACTTCCCGGATTCCCCCCGCACGTTTGAAGATTTCCTGGTGAAGTTGCAGCTCAACCCGAACAGTCTTATCGGCAACGGGTTCATTTTCATTCTGCAACAGGCGACCTTGCAGTCCGATGAAGCGGCCAAATTCTTCGTGGACGTGCTCAAGGTCGTGAAGGTGACTGAAGCCGATGTCAACACCGACATTGGCTCCGACCCGCCGGCGGAGCCGCCGACCATCTGGACGTCCAGCTACCACCTGATCCGCCAGGCACGGGAGCAGGCCGAAAAAAAGAAAAAAAAGATGACGCAGCGGGCGGGGGAAATCCAGGCCCCGCCGATGACGCTCGACCAGGCCAATAGCTGCAACGAATGAATCCGGCAACCCTCAGTCCAATTGGACGACCCCTCATGAAACCCGCCCTCTTTTCCCTCATCGCCGCGTGCGCCCTCAGCGCGGCGGCCCAGGAAGCCACGCCTGAATTTTACCGGGTCCCGCTGCTCAACGGGCTGGTGATTTTGAAGGACCGCGCTGATTTCAAACCCAATGGGCTGCCCTACGTCGGCGGCCTGGTTGTGCCGGACGTTCCGCTTTTGAAGGCGCCGGCCTTTGAAAAGCTTGTGGCACCCTACTTGTCGCGCCCGATGACTTCCAATTCGATGGCTCACCTGCAGCGGGAAATCATTCTCTACTACCGCGCCCATGACCGTCCGTTGGTGGACGTGCTTTACCCGGAACAGGTCGTGGATAACGGCGTGCTGCAGGTCATCGTCCTGGAAGCCAGGCTGGCCGACGTGAAACTCAAAACAGCCGACGGCCAGCCGTACACCAACGCCTGGACCAAACCGGAGTTTCTGCGCCAGCAGGTGCATTTGCGCAAAGGCGACCCCATCATCGAAAGCGGGTTGAAGAAGGACCTGGACTGGTTGAACCGCAACCCGTTCCGAAAAGTCAATCTGCTCTACCAATCCACGCCCAAGTACGGCGAATCGGAAGTCATCCTGCGCGCCGCGGATCGGATGCCGATCGGCGGCTATGTTGGTTACGAAGACACTGGCAGCACGGTCACGGAGGAAGGTCGCCTCCTGGCGGGGTTCAACTGGGGCAAAGCCTTCGGGTTGCAGGACCACCTGTTCAATTATCAGTTCACGGCCAGTCCGGATTTCGAGTCGCTGCTGGCACACTCCGGCAGTTACGTCCTGCCGCTGCCCTGGCGGCACACCATTCGTCTCAGCGGATATTATTTGGACGTCAAAGGAACATTGGGTTCTGGAGCGGAGCTGAAGGGGAACAGTTACCAGGCCAGTATGCGTTATGAAATCCCGCTGCCCTTCCTACAAAAATATCAACACGAACTCTCGTTGGGCATGGATTACAAAAGCGCCGAGAACAACTTCGCCTTCGGCCAAAGCACCGCCATCAACACGCCCACGGAAATCCTGCAATTCGCCGTCGGCTACAGCGGCGTGTTGCCCGATCCGTGGGGACAAACCGTTGTCGGCGTGCAGGCCTACTACAGCCCCGGCAATTTGACCGACAATAACACCGACACCTTTTTCAACGCGTCCCGCACCGCCGCCGAGGCCAATTACGCTTACGCCCGGGTTTCCCTCGAACGGCTGACCCGTTTGCCGGGCGATTTCTCCTGGATCCTCAGGGGCGTGGGCCAGGTGGCCGATGGCAACCTGCTGGTCAGCGAGCAACTGGGCGTGGGCGGATTCTCCACCGTGCGCGGCTACGACGAACGCGAAGCCAACGGCGATGTCGGCTGGCTCTTTTCCAATGAACTGCGCTCGCCGCCCTTCAGCGTGGCGCGCTGGTGCCATCTGGGCAAGGTCGAGGACCAACTCCAATTCCTGGGCTTCTGGGACTACGGCGTGGCTGCGAACCGGATTGATAATCCCATCGAGGACCCGCACGTCATCCTCTCGTCGGTGGGCGTGGGCGTCCGCTACACCGTCAGCCGGTATTTCTCGCTGCGCTTTGACTACGGCTGGCAATTGACCGATAGCGGCCAGTCGCCCACTGGGGACAACTCGCGCGGCCACATCGGCGCGGTCCTCAGTTATTAACGCCGGGGGACGCGCGCCCGCCGCGCAACTGAGCCTGAGTTCCGAAGCTGAAACCACGGATTTCGCGGATGACACGGATAATGACTCGCTGGATTCCAAACGCTCTTGGGCATCGTTTCCAACAAAGACCCCGTTTCGCTGCGGGTTTTATCTCAACCTGCATCAAATGGATAAGCATAAAACTCCGATATAAGACTCAGGAACTGCGGTGAGCACTCGAGCGTCGGTCGCAAGCCCGATGCTGAAGAACCCTCGGAAAGCCGGATGCGGGAAAACCGGTCGTCCGGTTTGATGATGGGCGGAGTGAGACGGTCATTGGCTGCGTGCCTCTTCAACCCATCCGCTCCGCCTGCTCTACTTAACGCAAAGGCGCAACGGTGCGGAGTCGCAATGAGAAATCCTCTGCGCCTTGGTGTTAAGGGTTTCGCCAAGCCGTCGCCAAACCCTCCTTGTGCGGCGGGATTGAATCAGGCAACCTAGAAACAAGGAATCCACGTGCAAAGTTTTCCCGGTTTCCTGCCTTTCTGATTTCGGAGTTGAGAGTTGAAAGTTGAAAGTTGAGTGTTTGATGCCTGTCGCCGTTCCGGCCGGCGCAGCAGAGGCAAATGCGGCCTGCATCCCCTCGGCCGGGGTCCAGCTTCCCGCGCAGGAGAACAGGCGTTCATCCCGTCCCCGGCGGTTCGAGCAACCGCGTTTCCACTTTTTCAAAAATCACGCAAAACACCAATAAAAGGCAATGTTTTCAAGGCTTTTAGCGTGTTTCACTTTCGACACTCGCGGCACGTTGAAACAGTATTCTGACACGTTTTTTGTCGGCAACTGTCGGCAACTTTCCATTTGCGACGGTAGCAAAAACCGTCACCAAGGACGATTGCCGACACTTGCCGACACTCGCGCCACCGGATGCGTCTGGGGGCCAGCAGACGCTTGTGGCGAGCGTCCTGGGCGCAAGGCGGGCATCGTGGACGGCGGGCAGGTAGATTGATCGTTTCCTCGAATCAAAATGCGTCTGGCGCGTCAGGCGGCGGCAAGGCGGGCCATCTTGAGCGGGTCATGGACGCCAGCAGGAAAGCCTCAACCTTCGCCGCCATCTCCGGCGACTTATTGCGAATGGCGCGCGCCTTCCTCATCTTGAGCTCGCTCACCTTCGCGGCCTTCGCGGTCTTGGCGCGGGTGCCGGGCTTTGGCAACCGCTTGTTGGCCACTGTGGCCAACAAGCGGTTCGCCTTTTGTTCCGGTGTTGCGTCGCCGCCAGCAGCACGTCCAGCCTTTCCTCGTTCCTGCATCGCCAGCTTGCTCTCGATCTGCGCCACGGCGTCGGCAATCATGGCACGCTGGTCGTCGGTCAGGTTGCGCCGGCCAAGCTGGTTCGTGCGAATCCACAAAACAACGTGCGTCTCGCTTGGAAACTCCATTGCAACTGTCTTGAACGGCAACTTGTGCCGTGTGCAAATCTCGAACCGGTTGTGGCCGTCTATCAGCGTGCCGTTCCAGGTCACCAACGGATCGCGGCAGCCGTCGGCTAGAAGGTTCGATTCAAGCTGCGCGAGTTCTTCCGCTGCCAGCGGCAGCAGATTGACGTTATCAGGGTTTCGGGAGGAACAGCCGTCTGAATTTCGCGTCAGGATACCGTCTGCCGAGTTTGTTCAACGTAGGCGGCATCGTGACATGGCCGTTGAACGCGGCGCGCGGCATGGCGCAATCGGCGGGCGAGTGCGCGGAAAAGCTCGCGCTCCTCGGTTTCCATGAGTGCGCGAAGCCAGCGCGGAGTTGTTTTTGGCGTGCGTTTCATCGGTCATTGGCAAAATTCAAACCCAGCGGCCAAGCCCGACCGGGTTTCCATTCCCTCTTGGTGGGAATGGTCGCTCGTGGTTAATGGGCCTCAATTGCATGGAGGGTCTTGGCCACGAGAAAAATGCTTGGGGACCGGCTGCGAGCGGTGAATGAAGCCCCGGATTCGACGGGGGTCCTTGGACCGCTGCGCAAAAGTTTTCAAATCGTCTTGATGATTCGCTGCGGCACGTCGTGCTTCATGCCAAAATCGAGCAGCGCCGCTTCCGCTGACTTCGTACTGGCCGAAAAAACGGGCCGTAACGTTTCGAGTTCAGCCAAACGCAGACGGCACAATGGGAGATTGGTGGCCGCGACCGCGGCGCGATAGTCGTCGCCGGCCAGGATGGCGCTCTCGACAGAATTTTCAGGGTCGGAAAGGAATCGGGTTTCGTTCGCGATCAACTCACCGAGCCGGTCCTGTGATTTGCGGGCGGCCTGAAATTGGTCCAGCAAATTGTTCCACCGGCTTTTTACACTGTCAAGTTCACCCTCGGCTTCGCTGCGTTCCAGTTCGGCGGCGGCGGCTTTGACGGCGGCAGCGTCGAGTTTCCTTTTCGCGGCGGGCGCGAGGGTCTCGCCGGCCTCGCCTTGAAGCAGCTCGCGCCGCAGTTGTTCAAAAGAGGCGGCGTTCGTGTAGCCTTCGCGGGCGAGCAACACCATGACGCCCGTATGTGATTCTCCGGACTGCGCAAGCCAAGCCCTGACTCGCGGGTGCGAAATGGGCAAGCCAAGGGACGAAAGAAAAGTTTCGTTCGCCCCCAGTTGGCCGTGGGCGTTGAGTGTCGTGCGCTGGACGGTCAGCAAGTTGCCGTCTCCGACTTCGGGATCAATGAGAGGTTCGCTGACGGCGGGCGGCTCTCTGAAGGCAACGGGTTTCATTAGGTGGTCGGGTTGTGGATTTTTTCGATCTGTTCACGGAGAACAGCTTCCGCTTTCGCTCGCTCCTCGGCCCCAGCGGCAAGCGCGGCAAGAAATCGGGCTCTCCCAAACAAGACTTTGGACGGCGTCGCCGGCGCCGGGACCGTCGTCGGTGATGTCGTCCGGTGCGAGATTTCAGCCAGCACTTTTTCGAGTCGATCTATTTCGGTGTTGGCGTCTTTGATGTTCCAAATTCCAAATTTGCCCGAAAAGTTAGGTTCACGGCGCTCGATCCTCGCGTTGAGTTCCTCGATCTTTTCGTTGGCTTCGCCGATGTCCCACACGAAGCCGGTGGGCAGTCTCGCATTTGTCGTTCTGGCCGGCGTCGCGGGTGCCGGGATCGTCGGCGGCGTCCGATAGGAAAATGCCGGGTCCGCCAGCAAATTTTGGATCCGCGCCAGGGGGGGGTGCGCGATGGGCGCGGGGTGTTTCGCTGCCAGCAAACCTTCAAGCCGGGCAATCTCGACGTGACCGGCCTTACAATGCCAAAAGCGTTTCGTGGCCGGCGTGCCCAACTCAAGGGCAAGCCGCTCGATCTCCGCGTTCATTTTGCCGATGTTGTGAAACTTGAAAACGTGCATTGTAAAAATGCTGCGCTGTTAACCTTTCTGCGCGCCGGATGCTTCAACGCCGTTGCTTTTACGCGGTGAAATTTTCTTTGCCGTTAAGTTTCCCTTCTGCCACGGCGCGCGGATGCCAAAGTCCCGTGAACATTTAGAAGCGATCTGACTGAGGTTTGACGGTGAGCAATTCAGACGGCGTGCCCATTCGCTCAAGCTGTGGCGGCAAATTTCACGATGCCGCAGCACCAGGCCGAAAGCAATCAATCGCCGTTGCAAAATTTGCGGCTTCCACGGCGGGCGGACCAGCGCAGCAATCAGGCGGGTGAAACTTTCTTCAAGCGAACGGTCGTCTGGCGCGGGGGCGTCGGTCTCGCCGTCCACCGCGGCGAAATCGAAGCCAACAACGGGCGTCAGGTGGCCACTATCGTCAAAGCCTACGTGATGCGCGCCGGTGGGATTCATTGGGCAGCAGGCGGGCCAGGTGGCGTGACTGGCGGCAGCAGTCTGGCGTCCGTCGGCGGCGTGTCCTTAAAAATGTCGGCGGCGGTTTCGGCCATGTAGCCCGCGATGAAATTCCCAAACTCCTCAAGTTGGGCGGTGGTGGTCACACCGGGGTTCGTCCTCAAATCGCTGCTCAATGCCTCGATCAGCCATCCAGGGACACCCCATGTTTTCAAACAGGAAAAACCAACGACGGCCGTGGCATAATTTGTCCGGCGAAGGATATTTCGGAAACGGTGAAGGTCGGTCGAGCCTGACATTTCTGTCGTTAACTGCGGCGCGATTGATTCGCTTGCAAGCCGCATCGCATAACCCAGCCAAGCCAACGCCGTCTCAATTTCGGTGCGCGAGACAAGTAGGCCGCGATGTCTTTTGTCATCCGAAATTGCGCGCTCGAAGTGCCGCAGTTGATCTGTTAGGTGCAACCAGCCTTCCCGACAGGTTTTTATCGCCAGCGGGTCGCGCCGTTTTAGCGCAGCCTGGAGCCTGGAATACGCCGAGACTTCCGCGCGTTCCAGCCGGTGCAACGCCCCAGCCGCGCCGGTTGCTTCCGGTGCGTCAATGGTGCCAGGCAATGACGGTTCGCCTTGTTCCGTCGCGACTGCCAGGCCGGGCGGAATGTTTTTTCGACCCGCCAACCATGCACGCATCCGGGCCGGGCTGTGCAACGGTGCGTTTTCAGCGCGCCAACTGCGAATTGTGCGGGCGGTGCAACCGTATTTTTTCGCCAGTGTCGCGGCTGTTCGTGTTCGATTTTTCATGGGTCAATGGTCGGAAAAAATGTTTTTCAAGGGGTCGCTTAAGAACGGTTCGAACTTTTGGTAACCCCTAAAGTGATCCATCATCAATAGATTCCTTGCCGGGGGTGGGTGGTGTAATGCCTAACAGCATTTTGCCTAACGGTTTGCATCGGCATCGTCGGTGAAGCGGTTGTGCTTTCCATTGACCACTGGCGAAGCGGCGGCAGCGCAGCGAACGCAAAAGACTTTCTCCGCAACCTGCGCGGCCATTGCCTCGCTTGTCTCATCCGGCAGTTGAACCAAAACGGTCTGGCCGCACGCGCGACATGGAATTTCGAGGATCATTTGAAAGCCTTTGCCGGGGCGTTGCCAGGTTGAACGAGTGCAACGCAAGCTCGGTCATCACCTGAGACGACAAGGCGCTGGCCGCTGTGGGGGTGGTTCATCACCAACCGTCGCGGGTCTGAATCGAAGGCGGTGAAGATAGGCTCCAGCCATTGCATGACTTCGGGTTTGTCGCCGAGGTCGCCGTAACGGTTGAAGGTCAAGCGGACTTCCACACGGTCGGGGTGTTCGGTAACGGTGCAAGTGCCGGTGCGCTGGGGGAAGCGTCTGATATGGGTATGGGTCATGGCTTGGGTGATCTGTTGAACATCCGCAGCCGGATTTCCATTTCCACGCCTTACTATAAGGCGCGTGGAAAGTGGAATTCCGTATCCTTTTCCACGTGGAATTCCACGTGGAAATTTGGCGGAAAAGTCAAAGGCGGACATACGTTTTGAGTGCGCTGGTGTAGTGAATTCGCTTGTGTCGCTCGGCTCGGTCAACCGCGTTGTAAGCCGCACTTTTTCCGACGCCAATCTGCTCCATTATCGTTTTTACGAGTTTTGGCCTGTTTTGGCCTTCACAAAGCTCGGCCACGTCATCATCTGTCACGGTGCGGCCGGCTGGCTTTTTGCCGGTCATTTCGGCTTGCCAGGCGGACATATCAAACGCCGGGTCCGGTTCGTAAATGAAGGTTTCAGGATTCAACCGCACGGCGAACGGTTCAAACTCGCGGCCATTGCTGCATTTGCCACAGGACAAGACCAACGTGTCGTTGTCATCGGGAGAGCCAGCGGACACGTTGATCTGTCCACGGGTCCAAGCGTGGAGGACTTTGGAATTCCGGCTGAAGCTGGCGCGGTCGTATCCGGTCGCCCGCGCTGCCCCGGCCTTGCCGGTCAGGGCGTGGTGAAGAACAAACGGGACGCGCTCAGGATTGCCGGTCTTGGTCAGGTGGGAAATGGTTCGCAGCGTCGCGCCCATGTCCTGATCTTTGTTCAGGTCGCCGATCTGGAGGTTGTAGAGTGAATCATAGACGACAACATCCGACTTGGTGTCCTGAATCAATTCCAGAATCGCGGCTCGGTTGGTTTCGTCGTCAAGATTCAAAAAACCATCATCATCGGTTTCGAGCGTGTGAATCGCCAAGCGATCATTCACGACCGCCCAGTCATGCTCGCCAATCCAGGGACGCAACTTTCCAAGGTCGAATTGCAAGCGGCGGTTGGAATTCTCGGCCTGAATGAAAAGCCATTTGAGATTTACGCCGTGAGTTTCAAACGTCAGGAATTGACGGCCTGTGGTACTGGCCGCCGCCAGTTGCAGAGCCAGCCGCGACTTGCCGACACTGGAAGCGCCGCAGAGCGTGGCGTTTTGGCCTTTGGCAAGGATACGGTCACCAAGAATCCGATCTGAATCGTCAAACTGCATGGCAAGGATTTCATCCGGCGAACGCAGCGTGAGTTTGCGGGCCGGGGGTGTCTCAAACGCTTCGGTCTCGGTCCATGTTTCGGCAAATCCTCTCATCGTGAAACCTCCAATGGTTTTGGGTTGAAAAAGAAAACCGTCTGCCGCTTGCCGTTGTCGCGCGTGCCGTCTGGCATCCTCACGAATTGCGATTTTGTCCATGTTGCCGGGTCCGCGCCCAGCGTCACGGCGTATTCCATGAAGCGGCGCAGCTTTTCTTCCGGCTGGCCGTGGCAGTAGAAATGGCCGTGCAAACTTTTCCCGCCTGAATGGACGGCCAATACCATCGGCGCGCGGGTCGCCAGGTGAAGCAAGAGCGCGGCGTGTTCGTCGGTTGTGCCGGTGTCGAATTCAACGACAAAGAAACGGCGCGGGCCGGTGTTGCTCAGTGTGTGGCGGCTCGGTTTGCCGTCTTTCGTCACGCCTTCAACCGCCGACATGGGCGACGGCACGATCAATTCCAGCGCGGCCAGTTCGCCGCGCCAGGACTCACGCGGCTTCGTGTCAAAGTCGGTGTAGCTTTCGCCGTCTAGTTTTTTCGCATATTTTCCGCAGCACAGAAGCGGATTGCCGGGAAAAAGTTGGTCAATGATTTCCTCTGTGTGTTGCTCGTTGTCCTCAATCCGCCAAGGCGAGACTTCCCAAAGGTCCGCGAGTCCGCCGTTGTCACGAATGATTGCTGCGCGCTGCTCTTGGTTCGCCGTCGGCCAGCGCCGCGCCGGTGTTGGTGAATTCAAAGAGCCATTGCGGCTGCGGCCAGGTTGCCACGCGCATTTTTGGGCAGAGTCCACGGCGGCTTCAATTTCCGAAAGTGCAACGTGCCTTCCGCAGTCCGCCACGGTTGCGGCGAGAAGCGCAACGATCTCAGCGCGGTCCCGGTGTGCCCATAGCTGCCGGGCAACTTTGAATTGCCACTGATGAACGCCGCCACCAGTTCGCGGGCAAGCGGCCAGCAGGTCGAGCAGGAAGCGCGGCAGTTCGTTGGCGCGGACGTTCACGACACAATAACGGTGCGCGAGCGCTCAAGCCATTGGTCCAGGTCGCTGCGACGCGTGCGGATTACCTTTGGCGTAACCCGAAGAAAGGGCAGGCCGCGCGTCAGCCGCCACAAACGAATTGTCCTTGGTTCAACGCCGAGAATTGCGGCGGTTTGAGGGTCGGTGAGAAGTTCCCCGGCTGGCAAATTCGCCACCGGCCTTGTTTTTGAAGATGTATTGGCCATTTCGAGAATGGCCTGAAGTCGAATTATGATGTCGCAAAACAGCTATAATAGTGGGGGGGAAACTCCTTGTAACTGCTTGAAACTACGGCTGTTATATGCCGGAATATAACCAGCATGATTATTTCCTGGCTGTACAGTTTGGTCGGAACTGAAAGCAATCGGCAGCGGGTTTGTCGCGGCGAACGCGCACAAGGCGCGCGCCGATGGAATAATGCGAAGCCAGACCGGGAAATGCGGATGCAACGCCAGCAACGCGGCTTTGCGCTCGCGTAGCGGCAACTGGCGCAAGTCCACGCCGTCGGCCTCGATCACGTCAAAGGCGAAAAAGGTCTGGCCGACAAGCTCGCCGTCCAGCGCGCAACCGGCCAACGCTGGCGGCAGTTCACCGGGCAACCGATAGCAGCGCGCGCGGCCTTGCAATGCACCGTTGACCAGCAAGGCGCGAACGCCGTCCTTCTTTTCCTCGAAACACAAGTCCGGCAACGCCGGCCAGCGCAACGCATCGGCCAGCGCAACGGCTCGCGGCGCGGCGAAAATGAATTGTGCGGTGTCCACGAGTCAGGCGGTTTTGAGTTGCACGACGTTGGCGGCGATTGCAGGCGCGACGGCAAACCAAGCTTTCGCGGCGCTCGGCTTCACCAATTCCCGATAGTGCCGAAAAACCATTGCCGGCGAGTTTCCCATTTCGAGCGCGACCTGCGCGGCGTTCTGAATGTCAGCCAGTCGGTAAGACGCGTAACTGTGGCGCAGGCCGTTCGCTTTCCAGGGCACGGCAGCGGCCTTTACACAAGCGGCGCGCACGTCTCGCAAGTCGTTTTCCGTGAATTTCCAAACCTTGCCGCGCTGCTTCGCGTAGGGGGCGAGCCATGCGGCCAAGTTCGGTTGAACCGGCACAAGGCGGCGTGACTTCGTTTTAGCCTTGTCGCCGCCGATGTGAATGAATCCCCCGGCCAAGTCCACGTTGCTCCATTCGATTCTCCCCGCCTCGGCAGCACGCAAACCGGCAAACGCACCAATGGCAAGCAGCGGCAAAAAGTCCGGCGTTGCGTTTGTGAGCAACGCGCTGATTTCATCCGGCCTGAAAATCTGAATGTCGCCGCCGTTGGCTGAAATTCTTTCCGTGCCGGTGACTGGATTGCCACCTTTGAAAACGTAGCCGCGCGTCTCGGCAAATCCGAAAAGCGTGTAAAGCACCCGGCGAAAATTCTTGGCCGTCTGCGGCGCGAGTTTAAGACCGTCAAGCCACCGTTGCACGTCGGCAGTTGTCACGGTGGAAATGTCCACGGCGAACGCATCGGCAAACCGTGTCAGCCTTGCGCGTAAGTCGCCGATGTAACGGACAGACGCGCCGCGCGCTTCCTTCGCCGCAATCAATTCGGCCACCACGTCGGCAACCGCCTTCCTGGTGACTTGTTTCGCACCGTGTCTCTTGTAGAACATCGCCGCTGCGATTGCAGCGTCCTCGCCGAGAATCTCAAAAACCTTGGCGAACGTCGCGCAGGCGATTTCCAGGCTTACGCCGGTGGGTCGCAAAAGTTCCACGCCGCGTCCGTAAGATGCGGCTTCGGAGTTGCGCATGGTCGCCGCCGTCGCGTCGCCGCTGGAAAGCTGTCGCGCGACCTTCTCGGCTTCCTTGCGCGCGCGCCCGTGGTCGGAAAAGCCGCGCAACTGGCGCTTGCCTTCGACATAGGCGGCAACCTCGAAGATGGTCCGCTTTTTTCCGGTTGCCTTAACTCGCTGGCGTTTGTAAATTCGCACGATGGCATTGCCGACACTTACAGTTTCGGGTTTTGAATTGGATTTATGTTTCATGCCGCCAAGTGTCGGCAAACTGTCGGCAAGAATCAAGCACTTTTTGTAAGTCGTTGATGTAGAGATGGCTGAGTGGTCGAAAGCGGCGGTTCGAGCAACCGTCGTGGCAAGTCTTGATACCCGTGCATGGCCCGGCGCATCACCACGTCGTTTCCGGCTACTTCGTAGAAAACGAGGTGCCTTTTGAAGGGACGGAAAACGACAAAGAAACGCCAGTCGGCAAGGCGTGGATGAACGAAACCGCCACGGGGCCCAAGCTGCGGGTGCGGGTCGAGGAGTCGGCAGGTGGCTTCGACTGAAGAGAGGTAATGCTCCGCCACCTCCCACCCCGCATGGATCGCATACCACTCGAATTGCCGCTCGACGTCCGCAATGAAAGCGTCCGTTTTACGGACGCTCATGATGCAGCGGATTGCGTGCGCGCACGCACTCGTTCCCGGACGGCATCAAAGTCCGCTCTGGTGAGCGGAGTCAGAGGCTGGTCGGCGGCCTCCAACAACCACGCCTCCAACTCCGGCGTGACCGCGAACGGCTTCTGCTGTTGCTCGCGAATCGAGCGGATGAGGTCGTTGACTAATTCGCTTGGGTCGGCGCAGACACCAGCGCGCACCTGGCTCTGCAGGAAATCCTCAACGTCTCTGGCCAGAGCTATGGTCATGGCGGAAAACTATCGCTCGCCCGCTTTATTTGCAAGTTGCGGTTTTCGGGCGGGCTGATTTCGCCGGGTTCGTCGCTGTCCTCGCCGGCCACCCTTCCCCCATTTCCTTCGCCGCGCCGCCGCCGTTCAGGCCGGCGCCGCGGTCTGGTCCACCACCAATATTCCCGTCCGCAAAAATCGTTTGGCCACCTGCAGGCAGCCCGGCGCCAGCTCGGCGGTGTCGGCTTGCATGGCTTCGGCCACGGAGCGGATCACCTCGCGCAACGGTCGCGTGCCGTCGCAACCAGCCAGCAGCCGCAGCGCAGGCGCGTCCACCGCTCCGCTGAAGGCGAGGCCGCGCGTGACCTCGAAGCGGTTCGCGGTCGCCTGCCATTTTCCTTCCTGCACGACCAGACGCCGGTCCAACCGGTGGTCGGGATGCAACCGACATCGCTGTGCCAGCAGGCGCTCATCGCTGTCCGCTCCTTGCAGGAAATCCTCGGCGGCAAAAATGCGTTGGATTTGTTCGCCGCATTCGCTGACGTGGCTGGCTGCCGGCAGTGAATCGCACCGCCCCCAGTTGGTCCCGCTGCTGCGCTGGCGCATGATCACCACGCCGGAACTGAGCCAGCCGATGCCGTTCTGGTCGTAATATTGCAGCCACTCATCGAGCAACTGGCCGTAGCGTTCCGGCTCGTGCGCTTCCATCTGGCGCAGCCAGTTGGCCGCGTAACTCAATGGATCGGCGTTTTGAAAGCGCATGATCCAGGTGTCGCACCCGTTGTCCTCGACCCATTGTTTGGGGCGTTCGGCCCAATCCTCCTGGCTCCGATGGTGCCAGTTGACCAGCACGATGGCGTAACCGCCTTCCTTCAAGTGCGCGCCCGCGCGCGTCACGACGTGTTCCGAAACGCCGTCGCCTTTCATGCCGCCATCGCGAAAAATGAAACGCGACTGCGGCGAGATCACGAACGGTGGATTGGACACCACCAGATCGAAGTGTTCGCCCGCCATAGGCTCGAAAAAACTTCCCGTCCGCCAGCGGATGTTCTCGATTCCGTTGAGCTGCGCATTCATCGCGGCAAAATTCAACGCGCGCGGATTGGTGTCGGTCCCCAGAACGCGATCGGCGTGCGGGGCGGCGAGGATGGCCTGCACGCCGGCGCCGGTTCCCACGTCCAGCACCGTTTCCGCCCGCCGGCGCACGGTCATGCTGGCCAGTGATGCCGAGGCCGGGCCGACTCCCAGGACATGGTCGGCCGAAAGCGTGGCCTGGTCGTGAGGAACGAAATCGCCGAGGAAAAGCCGTCCGCCATAGGGCGCGAGCCGGGCCGCGGAACGGACGCCGGCGGCGGTCAGGTGACAGAGGCCGGCGGCGAGCAATTGTTCCAGCGGCGCCGGCTGCAGGGCGCCGCGCAAATTCTGTTCGGAGACCGCCTCACCCAGAACGAACAGGCGGAAGAACGTGTTGAACGGAGTGACTTTGGCGGTGCGGCGGCGCACGAAGGGAACATCCAGCTTGCCGGCCGCATCCGTGATCGCCATCGTCTCATTGAGGGCCGTGTCGGTATAACCAGCGTGATCGAGCGCTTTTCGGAAAGCGGCCAAATCGCCCGCCGCCTCCAGGTCAAACGGCCCCGCGGCGGCTGCATTCTGTGTCTTGCTGTGCATCCGGGTTTGAAGTTCGGCAAACAGGTTCTTCGACACTCTTATTGGCAAGACAGGCTAAAAACTGGAATGACCAATGACGAAGTACAGCGTGGCAAAGCCGCAACCACAAGTTTTGGACTGCGGTGGCAGAGCGAAGCAGCGACACCGCTTTTCGGGCGGCGGTCTGCGCCTGAAAGCGGCGTGGGATACCAGAACAACAGTCTCGACGGGCCGCTTCGCGACCAGCTCCGCTTCCCGTCGCAGTCCAAATTCGTCATTGAGGGCCTTCGTCATTCTTTCGTCATTGGGATTTCGTCCTTCGTCATTCAACCCCGGCTTCCTTACTATTTCAAACGTCAACGAGTCGGCAAACAGTACGCGGCGGGAGACCGGATGGTTGAATCACCCTTGGTGCCGGTCCAGGTAATTGCGGATCGCGGCATGGATTTCGCGGTTGAAATTCCAGTCAATGACGATCAGGCTGCGCGAGCGCACCAGCAGTTTTTCCAGTTCCTCCAGCGGCCGGTTGAAGACCGTCTCCAGCGCCAGCGACGGCACGTCGCCGAAATCCTTGCAAACACTGTCCGGCCCCAGGCCGGGGAACAGACGCACGATGGCCGCCAGTGTGTCGTACCACAATTCCGCCGGCAACAGCTCGAAGGCGGCCTTCGGCTCCATCGCCTCGCGCGTCAAATGGTGCGGGCCGAGCGAGGGCAGGTAACGCGCGTCCTTTTCAAAAATGGCGCGGATGCGCCCGCCCAGCGGCGAGTCGGGTTTGTGGTCGGCGGCGGCCTGGCGCCCGAGGCTCAACACCTCGTCGAGCGAAATCGCCAGCGTGGTTTTTTCGTCCACCAGCAGCGCCCGGACGGCCAGCACGCCCAGCGAATACAAATCGCACGGCGAACTCAACAGCGGCACGACCTCGAACGGCGAGCGCGCAAACGAAACGCCTTCGGCCCCGCGCAACGCGGCGACGACCGGTTCGGGCAGTTGTTGCGCCACCGTGCGGAAGCGCGCTTCGCCCTGGGCCAGGCCCTCGGTGGAATAGAGATGGCCGTAAAGGTCCACCCGGCCGCCCGGCAACGGCAGCCGGATCCAAAGCAAATCGTGCGGCGAGACGGCCAGCCGTTCCTGCATCACCAGCGTGCCTTCCAGCACCGTGCCGCCCTGGTCGGGCGGCAGCACCTGGCGGATGCGCACGCTGCCGCTGCTTTGCAGGGAAGCGCTGAGTCCTTCGGGAAGATATATCGAGGTGCCACTCGCGCGCGCGCGGATGAAGTAGCGGAAGTCGCTCGATGCCACCGGCAGCGCGAAGGCGTGGCTCGGCTTGACCAGCGCGGCGCCGGCGGTCCAGAAGTACGGCAGCCCGAAACCGATTTCACCGAGCCGCATGCGAAAGCTGTCCGGCGCGAGGTTGAGAAAGGGCAGTTGCTGCTGTTGGACGACGGTACGCACCAGCCGGATCATGTCCGTGAGCAATTGCAGCTTGAGATGAAACGTCTCGACGAAGCGGCCCGCGCGCCCTTGCGAGCCGAGAAACAAGTGGGCGCCGCTTTCTTGAATTTTGTTCCAGTCCTCCAGCCCGCGGTAAACGCCGTCGAAGGCCAGAAACTTTTTGCCGTGTTCCAGGCCCTTCCAGCCTTTGCCGCCCAGCAGGTCCGCGTATTCCTCGAAGCCCAGCGGACTGAACGTCGTCGCCATCATGAGGCCGCCCTGCGGATTGAACGGCAGGTGATGATTGGCGTCGGCCAGCGCCTCGCCCAGCGGACAGGTCGTGGCGCTTTGCGGCGCGCCGGCCACCACGGGAACGAACCGCGACCCGTTGCCCGCCTGCGATTGGTAGAGGTAGCGGAAAAGCGACGTGGTGTAGGCCGGCAGCCCGGCGGCTTGCAGTAGGGCGTCGTCGCGGCACAGTTCCCACGCGCCGCCCGCGTTCGGGTCGCCCGGATGCACCGGCGCGGTCTGGGAAAGATCGAGAAAAGTCGGGCGCGGATGTGTCGCTTCCCAGCCGGTCTGGAGGTAATGGTCGGGATTCAATTCGCGCCAGGCGGCGGCCTGTTTGGCCCAGCGTTGATCGAGCGAGTAGTTGGAGAAAGTTTCGCGATAAGCGGGCAGGCTGGCTTCCAGGCCGTCCACATTCTGCACCCACAACTCGACCCACTCGCGGAGGCGGCCGCCAGCATCGGTCACGCAGCCGAGATAGACCATCGCGTCGGGCAGATCGCGCAGCAAAACAAAATGGCCGGCCACCGGGTCGGGCGTCTGGCGCACGAGCACACACAGACGCAGGGGCGCGCCCTGTTCGGCGGCGCTGACAGGGATGGCGCGGTAGCCGTCGGGAATACGAGTGGCGGCGGCGGCGGCGGGTTGGGCGGTGGCCATGATTCTTTTTCCCTTTTCCGCCGCCGTTTTGCAAAGCAAAAATCCGCAGGCCCACGGTTCGGAGTCCCGCCTTCAGGCGGTCAGAAGGTGTTGCTTCCCTGACCGCCGGAAGGCGGAACTCCGAACCTGGCCGCACTGTCAAGGTGGGCCGCGCTCGGTGTCGTGGCACAAAAAAAACGGATTGCCGCAAACGATTTTCTGCGCTATCTCTGATCAAGTCCCGGTGCCATCATGAATCATCATCCGCCACGGCTCGAAGATTTCTTTCAGACCCGCCGCGAGTTTCTGTCCCGTTGCGGACTGGGCATGGGGGCGCTGGGACTGGCCGGGCTGCTCTCACCGGATTTGTTCGCCGCCGATTCGTCCGCCGCTCCGCTCGCGCCGCGCCAACCGCATTTTCCGGCGCGCGCCAAACGGGTCATCCACCTCTTCATGCAGGGCGGACCGTCGCACGTGGACACCTTCGATCCCAAACCGGCGCTCGCCAAATACGATGGCAAATCGCTCAAGGACGCCACCAAACTGGCGCCCAACAACGGCGCGGCCTTCGCCTCACCCTTCAAGTTCCAGAAGTACGGCCAGAGCGGCATCGAGGTGAGCGAAGTTTTTTCGCGCATGGCCGCACAGGTTGACGACCTCGCCGTGGTCCGCTCGATGCACACCGCCACGCCCAACCACGAGGCGGCGATGCTGTTGTTCAACTGCGGCGACGAACGGCAGGTGCGCCCCAGCCTCGGCTCGTGGGTCACCTAC
The DNA here is from genome assembly GCA_964539075.1 of uncultured Verrucomicrobiota bacterium. Lineage (GTDB taxonomy): Bacteria > Verrucomicrobiota > Verrucomicrobiia > Limisphaerales > CAZIFU01 > CAZIFU01. The sequence goes on from CAZIFU010000034.1 coordinate 35,758, forward strand.
GGCCTGGGCACCGAGAACCAAAACCTGCCCGGCTTCATCGCGATGTCCCCCGGCAGCCGGCCTCTGCAAGGGGAGCAGAACTGGCAGAGCGCGTTTCTGCCGGGCATTTACCAGGGCAATTTCATCGACACCAAAAACACCCAGGTCGAAAAGCTCGTCGAGCACATCCGCAACTCCGCCGTCTCCCCGGCCGAGCAACGCCGCCAGCTCGATCTGCTGGACCGCCTCAATGCCGAGCACAGCCAGAAGCGCCAGCGCGACGCGCAACTCGAAGCGCGCCTCGAGTCCTTCGAGACCGCCTACCGGATGCAGATGGAGGCGAGCGACGCGTTCGACCTTCGCCAGGAGCCGGAGAGTGTGCGCGCGCGGTATGGCGAGGGCGCGCAGGCAAGGCAGATTTTGATTGCCCGCCGGCTGGTCGAGCGCGGCGTGCGTTTCGTGCAGGTCTGGCAAAATTCCTGGGACCATCACAGCACCATCGAGAAGGGCATCCGCGACGCGGCCAGGGAAACCGACCAGCCCATCGCCGCGTTGCTTCAGGACCTCAAGGAACGCGGTTTGTTGCAGGACACGCTGGTCCTCTGGGGCGGCGAATTCGGCCGCACGCCGACGATGGACTTGAACCAGAACGTGGACCAGAGCAAGGGCAAGGGCCGCGACCATAATCACAAGGGCTTTTCCATCTGGCTGGCGGGCGGCGGCGTCAAAGGCGGCTACGTCCACGGCGCGACGGATGAATTTGGGTTCGCCGCCATCGAGGACAGGGTGGCCATTCCGGATTTGCATGCCACGATCCTCCACCTGCTGGGTTTCGACCACACGAAGCTGACCTACCGGCACGCGGGCCGGGATTTCCGCCTGACGGACATCAAGGGCGAGGTGGTCAAAGAGTTGATTGCATAAAAGTAGTTTCATAAGGTGGGGCGAGACTCCGTCGAGCCGTGGCAGTCGTAATTTTATTGGCTCGACAGAGTCCCGCCCCACCAAGGATCCGGTTGTGAAAACGCTTCGAGTGATCCGTTTGCGCGCGCCCATGCCAGCCCTGGGCGACCGCCGGCAAATCCTGCCATGTCGGGATGAAAAGCGGCACAAGACGCACAGAGAATCCCCTCACCCCGGCTCTCTCCCGAGGGGAGAGGGAGAACGGTATCCAGTCACCACCCAGTCGGACGCGCTCATACGGCCAACACACTGGCGACGATTCCCCCTCTCCCGCCCTTCGGGCACCCTCTCCCCCATTGGGGGAGAGGGATGGGGTGCGGAGGTGTTCCGGTTCATGGAGAGAGTCCACGGCCCGCACCAAGCCGTGAATGGTGCCCCTCAACCGGAGAAAACCGAGCTTGGTCGCGTCAGCGTCTTGGACTGCGCCAGTCCTCTGGCGCTTTGGAAGTCGTGGGTTGTCGAAAGCGCCAGAGGACTGGCGCACTCCAAGACCTTGCGGTG
>CAZIFU010000035.1:0-23384 GCA_964539075.1 uncultured Verrucomicrobiota bacterium
GCTTGAGCTTGTCCGGGCGTTCGGAGTCCAAGCTTTAGCTTGTCCGGGCGTTCGGAGTCCAAGCTTTAGCTTGTCCGGGCGTTCGGAGTCAAAGCTTTAGCTTGTGCCGCGTCGGTTGACGCCGCCGAAGCAAGCTGAAGCTTGAACTCCTAACTTTCGCCGTTGACGGTCTCCACTGCTTGCGTTGCACTACCCGCGTATGATTGCACGAACATTTGTCCGGTTTCGTTTCACCTTTCTTTTCGTTTGCGCCACGCTCACCGCCCGCGCCGATGTCCGGCTTCCCGGCCTCTTCTCCGACCACATGGTCCTGCAACAAAACGCCCGCGTCGCCGTCTGGGGCTGGGCCGATGAAGGGGAAACCGTCACCGTCCAGTTCCGCGATCAAAAAGCGACCGCCAAAACCAAAAGCGGCACCTGGCGGGTCCATTTGTCGAAACTCCAGGCAGGCGGCCCCGACCCGTTGACCGTTTCCGGCAAAAACCGGGTCGCGCTCAACGACGTCCTGGTCGGCGAGGTCTGGGTTTGCAGCGGGCAGTCGAACATGGAATTTCCACTCAAGAATGCCCTCGAGTCGGAAGCCGACATCGCCGCCTCCGCCAACCCGATGATCCGGCTTTTCGTCGTCCCGAAAACCAAGGCCGACCTCCCCTTGGATGACGTGAAGGCCGCCTGGCAGGAATGCAATCCGCAAACCACACCGGGCTTCTCCGCGGTCGCTTATTATTTTGGCCGCGATTTGCAGCGGGCGCGCCACGTGCCCGTCGGCCTCATTCAATCCGATTGGGGCGGCTCGCCGGCCGAAGTCTGGATGAGCCAGGCCGCGCTGGAAGCCGAACCCGACTACCGGGTCAACATCCTCGGTGCCTACTCTGCCAGCCTGAAAAAATATCAGGAGGCCAAACCCAAATTCGACGCGCTGGCGGCCGAACTCAAAAAACAGGGCAAAACCGTGGATGCCCGCCAGACGCCCCGCGCGCCGTGGAAACCAACCGAGCTTTACAACGGCATGATTGCGCCGCTCATGCTTTACGCCATCAAAGGGGCCATCTGGTATCAGGGCGAGTCCAACGCCGGCCGCGCCCACCAGTATCGCCACCTGTTCGCCGACCTGATCCGCAATTGGCGCAATGATTGGGGCCAGGGCGATTTCCCGTTCCTCGCTGTGCAACTGGCGCCCTACAAAAACATCCAGCCGCAACCGGCCGAGAGCGATTGGGCCGAGTTGCGCGAAGCCCAGTTGCTCGCCACCCAAACCCTCCCCAAGGTGGGCCTGGCCGTGATCACCGACGTGGGCGAGGAAAATGACATCCACCCGAAAAAGAAACAGCCCGTCGGCGCGCGGCTGGCCGTGGCGGCGCGCGGCATCGCTTACGGTGAGAAGATCGAATTCTCCGGGCCGATTTACCTGAAGCTGAGAATCAAGAATGGCAAGGCCATCGTTTCCTTCGAACACGTGGGCGCCGGTCTGCAGGCGCGCGGCGGCGAACTGCAAGGTTTCACCATCGCCGGCGCGGACCGGAAATTCGTCCGGGCCAATGCGGAAATCAAAGGCAGCACGGTCGAAGTCAGCAGCCCGGACGTGCCCAAGCCGGTGGCCGTGCGTTTTGGCTGGGCCGATTATCCGGTCGTTAATTTGTGGAACGAGGATGGCCTGCCCGCCACGCCCTTCCGCACGGACAACTTCCCGATGTTCACCGCGCCGAAGCCGGCGGCGCCGAAAAAATGAGTAGAAGCAGTTTCATAAGACCAACCTCGGTGGGGCGAGACTCCGTCGAGCCAATTCAATCCGCGCCCGACGCGGCTCGACGGAGTCTCGCCCCACCTTACGAAACCACTTCTAAGGACAAAACAGGCCGGCACCTTGTCGGGCGTGCAAATTCGAGGGACTCGCGTAGCTCGTCTCTCCGAAAAATGCGCTTTGGCGCCACGCTGCTGTTCGCGTTCGGGCTGTTGACGGACGGCGCCCCGGCCGCGCCCAATGAAAATTCTCCGGTGCAACCTGGCATCGTCAAAACTGAGTTCATCTTCGAGACCGCGCCGTTTCCAAGCTGCCACGCCTCGACCCTCGCCGAGGCGAAGGACGGACTCGTCGCCGCGTGGTTCGGCGGGAAGCGCGAGAAGGATTCGAGCGTCGGCATCTGGGTGTCGCGCCACGCCGGCGGCAAGTGGACGCCGCCCGTCGAAGTTGCCAATGGCAATCAGCCCGATGGCTCGCGGCTGCCGTGCTGGAACCCGGTGCTCTTCCAGCCGAAGGACGGGCCGTTGCTGCTTTTCTACAAAGTCGGCCCCAACCCGCAGACGTGGTGGGGGTTGCTCCGCACTTCGACCGACAGCGGCCTGACGTGGAGCGGCGCGCGCCGTTTGCCCGACGGCATCCTCGGCCCCATCAAAAACAAACCGGTGCAACTCGCCGACGGTTCGTTGCTCTGTCCGACGAGCACCGAGTCAGCCGAAAAAAACAGTGGGTGGCGCGTCCACTTCGAGCGTACGCCCGACCTGGGCCTGACCTGGACGAAGACCGCGCCGTCCTCGCCGGGCGAGCCGCCCATCAACGCCATCCAGCCCAGCATTCTTTTCCACCCCGGTGGCCGGCTTCAGGCCGTGGGCCGCACGCGCGAGGCCAGAGTCTTCGAGGTCTGGTCGGACGATGGCGGCGAGTCATGGGGCGCGATGAAACTCACTGTGCTGCCGAATCCAAATTCCGGCACAGACGCTGTGACGCTCGCCGATGGCCGGCACCTCCTGGTTTACAATCACACGACCCAAGGCCGTTCGCCGCTCAACGTCGCCGTGTCGAAGGATGGCCGGACGTGGCAGTCGGCGCTCGTGCTCGAAGACGGACCGAAGACGGAATTCAGTTACCCTGCGTGCATTCAAACTGGCGACGGCCTCGTCCACATTACTTACACTTGGAAACGCCAGCGCGTGAAACACGTCGTCGTTGACCCGCGCAAGCTGGTCGCCCGCGAAATGCCCGATGGCCAATGGCCGGAATGATTGGGATTGGTTTCGCGGGTTGAGGCGGGCCGGACTTCTGTGCAGTCAACGAACCTTGAGGCTCGATGAAACCATTCCTCACGCTGACCTGACTGGCAATGAATGAACGCGAAGTGAGGCGCAGCGAAGCACCCCTCACCCCGACCCTCTCCCCTTCGGAAGGGGAGAGATCCCAAGGCGCAGTCGCCGCGATTTGTGCCATGACCGCGACCTTGTAGGGCAGGCTTCCCAGCCTGCCGGTTCACGGGGCATCCGTGCCCCGTGGTCCGAGCGGCAAGATGCCGCTCAAACCGGCAGACAGGATGTCTGCCCCACGGGTTCATTGGGAGAGGGAAACCACGTGACCAACGGCCGCAGAGGTGGTGCCGCGAACGACGGGGCTGGAAATTCCCTCTCCCCTCATCCGATGAGGGGAGAGGGTCAGGGTGAGGGGAGTTTCAGGCCTTCGTTGTCCGCCGGTACAATTTGTGAATGGCCGCCTGGTCGGTGCATTTGATCAACATTTCGTCAATGCAAACGTGCGGCGGGCGGCTCGCGGCCCAGACCAGTGCCTCGGCCACGTCCTCCGCCTTGAGCGGCTGGGTGCCTTCGTAAACTTTTTTCGCGCGCGCCTCGTCGCCCTTGAAGCGCACGAGCGAAAATTCCGTTTCGGCCAGGCCGGGGTCAATGCTGCTGACGCGCAGCCCGGTGCCGAAAAGCTCCAGCCGCAGCACGCGCGAGATTTGCAACTCGGCCGCCTTGGCCGCGCAATAGGCCGAGCCGCCTTCATACGGCACGCGCCCGGCCAGCGAACCAATGTTCAGGATGCAGCCGCCGGGCTGGCCGAGCATCAGCGGCAACACGGCGCGCGTCATGCGCAACACGCCCAGCACGTTGGTCTGCATCATCATTTCCCAATCGGCATCCTTCCCCTCGGCCACCGTGTCCAGGCCGAGCGCACCGCCGGCGTTGTTGATCAAAACGTCCACGCGATCGGTCAACGTGCGCGTCCATTGGACGAACGCTTCCACACTGGCGGTCTGCGCCACGTCAAGCGCGTGAGTTTGCGCGGCCGGCGCGCCCGCTTTCCGGGCTTCGACGGCGACGCTTTCCAGGCGGTCCACGCGGCGGGCGCCGAGCAATAGTTTCGCGCCTTGCGCGCCGAACGCGCGCGCCGCAGCCGCGCCGAAGCCGCTCGAAGCCCCGGTGATGAGGACCCATTTGTTTTCCAATGGAGATGCCATGAATGATCAATAGCGGAGACGGGCGCCGAGTGGGAGAAAATTTCTGTCGCGTGTCAGTCCTGAATGGCCCTTAGACAAGGACCAGCAAAACGAACTGTTTTTGAACGGGTTTTCTGACTCGCGCTCCGTTTCTGCAGGGGTAGCTGTCAACTGGCTGCAAAACCAAGTTTTTCGCCGGTCGAGTTGCGACACACCGCAGAACACGATGGAACAGGCGAATTCCTGACTGGTTTGCAAGTCGCTTTCGTTCAAAGATAGACGCCTTATCTAAGGGCCATTCGGGACTGACGCTTGTCCGTCGAAGTGGCATTATGGGAGTTCAAGTTTCCATCGGTTTGCAGTGTAAATCAATGCAAGTGCCGGGCAAAGACGTTTCATGATCCGCTCATTCTGCTGACAAGAACCACAAGCCGGCCGGTTTCCTAGGTGCGCGACTTCACCGCGTTGCCCGGAGGGACAAGCTACGCGAGTTCCCATATTTTCAGATGTATTCGATTGGAGCCTCGAGTAACTCGGCCCTCCGGAACGAAGATGTGGGACTCGCGTAGCTCGTCCCTCCGGAAGGTTTCACGCATCCAGCACCACGTCGGTTTTCGGAATGCAGACGCACGCCAGGCAGGAGCCGGGTTCGGGCCGCGCGCCGGTTTCCTGCACGTAGGTCACCTCGCCGCTTTTGAGCGCGGTGAGGCAGGTGCCGCAGTTGCCCGCGCGACAGCCGGAGTTGATGCTGATCCCCAGCGCTTCCGCAAATTCGAGCAGCGAGCCGGTCTGGCCGTCCCATGTCGTTTCGCGCGCGGATTTGGCGAAGGTCACCTTGAGGCCGGCGGGCGCGGGCACCACCGCGGCGGGAGGCGCCGGGGTGCTCTTGACGCTCGCCGGGCCGAAGGCTTCGAACATCACGTGATGTTCCGGCACGCCCCATTCCTTGAGACCGCGCGTCAGGTCGCTCATCATCGGCGGTGGCCCGCAGATGTAGAAAGTGTAATTGTTGGACGGCAGCGTCTTTTTGAGCGCGTCCAGCGTGATGCGGCCTCCGTAGATGCAGTCGTGACCGTCCGGGCGATCCGGTTCGGGCTTCGAGTAATGCACGCGCAACCGGACGTTGTCGTGTGCGCGCGCGACGGCAAGCAGGTGGTCGCGCATCAAATGTTCGCTGGCGTCGGTGATGCCGAAGAAAAACCAGGTCTCGCGTTGGGAGCCGCCCTCGACGATTTCATTGAGCATGCTTAGCAGCGGGGTGAGTCCGACGCCGCCGGCAATGAGCACCACCGGTGTCTTTTTGGCGGTCTCGAGAACGAAATGGCCGCCGGGCGCCTTGACATCCACGATGTCGCCTTCCTTGACTTGGTCGTGAAAAAAACCTGAGACCAGACCGCCGGGCGAATCCGGCCGGTCCCGTGGCGGCGGAAGTTTTTTGATGGTGACGCGGTAATGACCGGCGCGCGGGCGGTCGGAGAGCGAGTAGCATCGAATGACCTCCTTTTGCTGGCCGGGAATATCGAGGCGAAAGGTCAGATACTGGCCGGGCAGATAAGCGGGAATGGACTTGTGGTCATGCGGCGTGAGGTGAAAGGAGCAAACGTTGCCGGCATCGCGCACCTTGCGAGCGATGGTGAATTTGCGCCAGCCGTTCCAGCCGGCCGCCTCCTCCTTTCTTTGGCGTATTTTCTTGGCGGCCTCAAGCTGTGCCCGCAACAGTTCCGTGGCCAGAACCTGCCGGCGTTTTTCAAAGCCCATCCGCCGCAGCGTGGCGATCATCAGCAGCACCATCTGGCCCAGGATCATCAGGCAGAGGATTCCGCCCGCAAGCTGCAAGAGTGTTTCGGTCATGAGCGCCGTCGTGTGGTCGTGAATGATTGCCGGAAACGGGAAACCGCCGCAGGTGCGCGTCTCGAATCCCCGCTTCCGGGTCACGTCGTTTTTCCGGGTCGCAGGAGGGTGTCTTTTATTGTTGTCGCTCTCAAGAAATTTTTTTAGGCTCGCGTCATCTGAAAGCAATGCCGGCTGAACCTCAACGCACGCTGTTATGGCTCAAGGCGATTTCATAAGGCCAACCTTGGTGGGGCGAGACTCCGTCGAGCCGAGTTCGCGCAGCATCCCCAGCAACGGCTCGACGGAGTCTCGCCCCACCTTATGAAACCAATTCCAAGAACTTTCCTCTTATGAATTCAGTCCTTCACCCAATGTTGCTGTGCCGCGCGGGCGTGACCGGCGCGCTCCTGATCTTCGGCCTTGCCTCTGCTCCGGCCGCGCCCGACCCGGCCAAAGTGGAAGGCCCGCAGGCGTGCGCCGAATGCCACAAGTCCGAGGTCGAAGCCTGGAAGACGACGCACCACTTCGTCACCTTCGACCAGATGCACCGCGGCGACAAGGCGAAGGAAATCTCGGGCAAGCTCAACATCCGCCGCATCAAGAACGAAGCGCTCTGCCAGACCTGTCATTACACGTCGAAAATGGTCGAGGGCAAACCGGACGTCATCGCCGGCATCGCCTGCGAATCCTGCCACGGCGCCGCCCAGGGCTGGATCAAGGTGCACAACGATTACGGCGGCAGCGGTGCGAAGAAGGAATCGGAATCCGCCGGGCACAAGGCGCAACGCTTCGCCAAATCGGTCGAGGCGGGCATGATCCGGCCCGCCGACACGTACCGCGTGGCCGCCAATTGTTTCGGCTGCCACACAGTACCGCAGGAGGATCTCGTGAACGCCGGCCATCCGGCGGGCAGTGATTTCGAACTCGTCGCCTGGTCGCAGGGCGAGGTGCGCCATAATTTTCTTGCCGACCTGAAGGTCAACGCCGGGCCGTCGGCGGCGCACAAGCGGATGCTCTTTGTCGCCGGGCGCATCCTGGATGTCGAGCACAGCCTGCGCGCCGCCGCCAAAGCGACCAAGGACGGCGCGTTCGCCACGGCGATGAGCCAGCGCGTGAAAGCGGCCATCCAAAAATTGCAGGAAGCGGACAAGGCCGCCGGCGCGGCAGAGCTGAAGGAAATTCTCGCCGCCGCGGCCGCCGCCGAAGTGAAGGTGAACAACGGTGCCGCGCTCACCGCCGCCGCCGACAAGGTGGGCGTGCTCGGCAAGGCCTTTACCCAGGCCAACGACGGCACCAAACTGGCCGCGCTCGACGCGCTGTTACCCGGCGCGGACAAGCTCAAAGGAAAAGCGTTTCAGCCGTGAGGTCTTTCGCCGGGCAGGTTGGTGCCGGCGCCGGCTTTTGTCCTGATGCCCAAACAAACAGCCGAAATCGGTAGGTCCGGAGAAACGTCCGGACTCGCCGCCGGCGCCGGCGTTCTCAAGCCGCAGCGCTGGGACGTTCCCTTCGGCGCGAACATGACCGACCAGGACGTGAACCGCGTCCTTGGCATCGCGCCTTTCAGTAAAATTGACGCCGCGATTTTCCCGCCCTCGGCCTCGCTGCGGGACATATTGCGCAACGACAGCCGGATTCAACGCTACGAAAAAGGGGACATCGTCGTGCGCGAAGGGGACTACGGCAACTCGGCGTTCTTTGTTCTTTCCGGCGCGGTGCGGGTGTTTGTGGATCATCTGCCGGGCGCCCTGCTCGGCCGCCTGGAGTCGCAAAAGAAGAGTTTTTTCAGTTCGCTCGCGCAGCTTTGGAAAAATTCCGCGCTGCCGGAAGTCCGCCGGCTCGCGCGCGCGGGGCCGGTGCCGGGCCTGGCCGATCCGGCGGTCGGTGCCCGGCAGCGGGACGATAATCAGGTCAGCATCTTTCTCCAGGATTTTCCGGCCGTGCTGGAAAAGAATCGCACCCGGCGGCTGACGGCGGGCGAGGTGTTCGGGGAAATTGCGTCGCTCGGCCGCACGCCCCGCACGGCGACCGTCGCGGCGGAGGAACCGACCGAACTGCTGGAAGTGCGCTGGCAGGGACTGCGGGACATCCGCCAGCGCGCGCCGGAACTGAAGGCGCACATTGACCAGCTCTATCGCGAGCGGAGTTTGCTGCAACACTTGCGCGAGACGCCGATCTTCCATCATCTCAACGACGGGGCGTTGCAAGAGCTGGCCACACAAACGCGCTTCGAGACGCACGGCCATTTTGACTGGCACGGCTCCTACAAAACCATTGCCGGGCTGAGTCCCGCCGAACGGCTGGAGCACGAGCCGATCATCTGTCGCGAGGGCAATTATTTGAACGGGTTGTTTTTGATTCGCTCCGGCTTTGCCCGGCTCAGCGAACGCTACAACCACGGCGAGCGGACGATGAGCTATCTGGGGCGCGGCCAGGCGTATGGTTTTGGTGAACTCGTTTATGGCTGGCGCACCGGCGAACCGATTCCCGCCCAGCGCACGCTGCGGGCGGTCGGCTACGTGGATGTGCTGGTGGTGCCGACCGCCGCATTGGAGAAACTGGTGTTGCCCACGATGTCGCCCGAGGCATTGACCGGCCTGGTTTTTCTGCGCCAGGAAACGCCGCCGGTCGAATTCGTGGATGACCTTCACGGGCGCGTCCAGCCGGAGCTGATCGAGTTTCTGGTGGACACCCGGTTTTTCAACGGCACGGCCGCCATGATGATTGACCTGGACCGCTGCACGCGGTGCGACGATTGCGTGCGCGCCTGCGCCGCCACGCACGACAACAATCCGCGCTTTCTCCGGCACGGGCCGCAACACGGGCATTTCCTTATCGCCAATGCGTGCATGCACTGCGTGGACCCGGTCTGCATGATCGGCTGTCCCACCGGCGCGATTCATCGCAACGCGCTGCACGGCCAGGTGGTGATCAACGACGACACCTGCATCGGCTGCGCCACCTGCGCCAACAGTTGCCCCTACCAGAACATTCAAATGGTCGAAATCCGCGACCGGCAGGGCAACCTGTTCCGCGATCAGAACACGCACCTGCCGATCAACAAGGCCGCCAAGTGCGATCTGTGCGTGGATCAATTGGGCGGACCCGCCTGCGCCCGCGCCTGTCCGCATGACGCGCTCGCCCGCCTCGACCTGAGCAACATCACCGCGCTCGCCAAATGGCTGAACCGCTGACCTCAATCCCGGCGCGGCGCTGGCTCGGCCCCGTCGCACTGCTGGCACTGACGGCGCTGGCGCTGTGTCTGCATTTCTTGTTGCACATCGCGCTGCGGCGGACGGCGGTCGTCTCCGGTGTCGCGCTGCTGGCGCTGGTGCTGGCGTTGACCGCTTTCAACGCGCGCAAGAAGCTGCCCTTCCTGCCGCTGCTCCGGGCTTCGACGTGGATGCAATTTCACGTTTACGCCGGCTGGTTTTCGGTCGTGTTGTTTCTGCTGCACATCCGGTTCCGCGTGCCGCAGGGCGCGTTGGAAATCTGGCTGACGCTTCTGTTCCTCGCCGTGGCCGGCAGCGGGGTCGTCGGGCTGGTCCTGAGCCGCAGCCTGCCGCCGCGCCTGAGCCGGCACGGCGAGGAGTTGATTTTTGAGCGGATTCCCTCGATGCGAAGGCAATTGCAACAGGAAGTCGAACAACTGGTCTTGCAATCCGTGACCGAAACCGGTTCCTCGACCATTGCCGATTTTTACGCCCACCGGTTGAAATTTGTTTTTGAGCGGCCGCGCAACTTGTGGCTGCACTGCTGGGGTTCGGACAAGCCGCTCCACGAACTGCTCAACCAGATCGCCGCGCGCGACCGCTTTCTCAACGCCCGCGAGCGCGAGCTGATGGTGGGCATCACGGAGCGCCTCCGCGCCAAGGACAATCTCGACTTTCACCTGGCCTGCCAGGGCTTGCTCAAGCTCTGGCTCTTCATGCACGTGCCGTTGAGCTACGCGTTGATCCTCGTGGCGCTGGCGCATGGCGCGCTGGCCTGGTCGTTCACCAAGGGGGGCGGATGAAGCGCCCGCAACAGAGCTTCGGCTTCAAACAAAGCCACTACGAGCGGCCCAATCAAAAATGGCTCTGCGGCCACGCGGCGGACGGCCAGGGCTGCCCGCTGGGGCCGGACGCCCGGGGCCAGTGCCGCGCCGCCTGCGAATGTGTCCCCGTCCGCAAAGGCGACCGCTGGCATTGCGCGCGGCCCGAAAGCGCCAGCGGCGCCTGCGCCGACGGCCCGCTGCCGGATGGGACGTGCTGCCGGCCGATTCCAAAATGCACGCCGGCCCGCAGCCTGCGGGCCAGGCGCGGTTTGCTGACGGGCCTGACGGCGGCCTTCACCGGCGGTTTTTTGCTGTTCCTCTGGGGCGGCAGCGCGCGCTGGGATTTTTTTTCGCCGGGACCGCTCGCGTCGCCCCACGCGCTGTCGGACGCCCGGTGCACCGATTGCCACGCAGCGGACGGTGCCCGGCTGGCGGCCGCCGGCAACGGCGCGACGGCGGATCATCATGGGGGCAGCGCGGACAGCGGACTTTGCCTGAATTGCCACAACCTCGGTGCGGATCCCCTGCAACCGCACGGGCAAACGGCGCCGCGCCTGGCCGGGCTGACGAAAAAAGCCAGCCAGACTCCGCGCGCCGCCGCCCGTCCGGTGGCGCTCGCGGTGAGCGCGTTTCTGCTCGGCGGCCCGGAGCAGCAGAACGGCGAACTAGCCTGCGCCACCTGTCACCAGGAACATCACGGCAAGGATTTTGATTTGCGCCGGCTCAGCAACGCGCAATGCCAGGTCTGTCACGCCCGGCAATTCGCCAGCCTTGCCCGCGGGCATCCGGAATTTTCCGATTACCCCTTCGGGCGGCGGACGCGGATTGAGTTCGACCACGTGTCGCACATTGAAAGGCATTTTCAGGACGCCGCGACGAAAGCCAAAGCGCCCGCGTCATGCACGGGTTGCCATGAGACCGATGCGGCCGGGCGCACGATGCTGGCGAACAATTTTGCCGCCGCGTGCGCGGGATGCCACGCGGAACAAATCGAAGGCGCGGGCCGGGCCGATGCCAGGGGGATCGCCTTCCTGCGCGTGCCCGGCCTGGACGTGAAGACGCTGGAGAAGCGCGGCCTGCGGGTGGGCGACTGGCCGGAATTCGCCGAGGGCAAACCCACGCCGTTCATGGAGCTTTTGTTGTCGCGCGACACGAATGCGGCGGGCGCGTGGCAAAAACTGGCAGGATTGGACCTGCTCGATCTGGCTGACGCAAAGGACGACGAATTGCAAGCCACCGCGCAATGGGGCTGGGCGGTGAAGGAACTGTTCTTCGACCTCGTCACGCGCGGCCAGACGGCGTTGCGTGAACGGCTGCAAAGCGTGTTGCCGCGTCCGATTTCCAACCCGCAACAGGCGGCGCTCGCCGCGCAGTTGCCGGTGGACGCCCTGCTCGCGGCCCAGCAGGAATGGTTCGCAAATTTATTGACGGAAGTGCCGCTCCATCGTTCCGGGGGCCAACCAGCGGGCGGAGTCACCGCGAAACCCGACGCGGCGAAGTCCTTCGAACCCCCGGCCAAAACGGTTGCACCGGAGGCGTGGGTTGCGGGCGGCGGCTGGTATCGGTCGAAGGAAGATTACACGCTGCGCTATCGTCCGGCCGGTCACGCGGACGCCTTTTTGCGCGGCTGGCTGGATTTGACGGGCGGCGTTGGCGCAAGCTCCGGTCAAACTGCCGCCACAAACATTTTCAAGGCGCTTTCCTCGCCGCAGGGGCCCGGTCTCTGCGCGAAGTGCCACAGCATTGATGCGCAATCCGAAGGAGCCTGGCAGATGAACTGGTTCCCGGCGCGCCCGTTGCCCGGCGACCATCCCTTCACGCGGTTTTCGCACGCGGCCCATTTCAGCCTGCTGGACCAGAAAGGCTGTTTGACTTGTCACACCCTCGACCCAAAGGCCAATTATCAGAAGTCCTTTGAAAATAATTTTCAGCCGGCGGTGTTCACCGGCAATTTCCGGCCGATGCCCAAATCGGTTTGCGCGTCCTGCCACACGGCGCGCGCCGCCGGCGACAGTTGCCTGAAGTGCCACAATTATCACGTCGGCGGGTTTGCGGCGACGCTCTCCGCCGAGGCGCGGCGCGGCAAGTTGAGTGAATTGCCGGCGCTGAACCAGCGGTGAAGAACGATCGCGAAAACCGGAGGGATGGTGCGCGATAGAGGGTTTGAACCTCTGACCCCTTCCGTGTCAGGGAAGTGCTCTACCACTGAGCTAACCGCGCACAACGGCGGAGGGAAACAGTGACAAAACCGGGCGCCGCCGGCAAGCGCGGAATTCCGATTTGACGGGAGAGTCTGAGCTGCTTGACCCGCCCGAACCGGACGGAGCTTTTTCGGAGGGACGAGCTACGCAAGTCCCAAACAACTTCCACGTTGCCGGGGGGAAATGGGGACTCGCGTAGCTCGTCCCTCCGAACGGAATGACGCGCGGCGATTTGGGCAGCGCGCCTTACGGATGCGTGCCGAGTTTGCCGGCTGATTTGCCGGTTGACGCGCGTCGGGCGGATGGGGGATTTTAGCCGCGTTTTATGGCGAAAATCCAACGCGCGCTGCTCTCGGTTTCTGACAAGACCGGCCTCATTCCTTTCGCGCAAATGCTCGCGGCCGCCGGCGTGGAAATGGTCTCGACCGGCGGCACCGCGCGGGCGTTGCGCGAGGCAGGTCTGGCCGTCCAGGACTTGAGCGCCTACACGGGCTTTCCCGAAATGCTCGATGGTCGCGTGAAAACGCTGCACCCGAAAATCCACGGCGGCCTGCTTTTTCTGCGCGACAACCCGGCGCACGAAGAGACCGCGCGCCAGCACGGCATCCCACCCATTGACCTGGTGGTGGTGAACCTCTATCCCTTCGAGCAGACGGTGGCAAAACCCGAGGTGACGCTGCACGAGGCGATTGAGAATATTGACATCGGCGGGCCGTCCATGCTGCGCAGCGCCGCCAAAAACCACGAGAGCGTCACGGTGGTCACCGATCCGGGCGATTACGCCGAAGTGGCCGCGCAAATCCAGGCGACGGGCAACACCACGCTGGAACTGCGCCGCAAGCTGGCTGCGCGGGTCTTCGCGCGCACGGCGGCATACGACGCGGCGATTGCCGGGCATCTGGACAAAGTTTTCTCCGGCCCTGAAACGGACCCGCTTCCCGCCACGCTGACGCTCCGGGCGCCGCGGGTCCAATCGTTGCGCTACGGCGAGAACCCGCACCAGAAGGCCGCGCTTTACGGGCAGTTCCATGATTACTTTCAGCAACTGCACGGGAAGGAACTTTCATACAACAACATCCTCGACCTGACGGCGGCGGCGGCGTTGATCGCGGAATTTTCCGGCGAGCGCCCCACGCTGGCGATCCTCAAGCACACGAACCCTTGTGGCGTCGGTCAGGGCAACGATTTGCTCGAGGCGTGGCACAAAGCGTTCGCCACCGACCGGCAGGCGCCCTTTGGCGGGATCATCGCGGTCAACCAACCGCTCGACGGGCCGTGCATCGGGGCGATCGGCGAACTTTTCAGCGAAGTGATGGTGGCGCCGGAGTTCACCGGCGAGGCGCTGATGCTGTTGCAGAAGAAAAAAAATCTACGCCTGATCCGGACGTTGAAGAATCCCCGGGCGGCCGAAGGGTGGGACGTGCGCAGCGTGGGCGCGGGGTCGTTCCTGCTCCAGCAGCGTGATCTCAAGGCGACGCGCCGCGAGGATTGCAAGGTCGTCACGAAGCGGGCGCCGGCGGAGGACGAATGGCGCGCGTTGCTCTTCGGCTGGCGGGTGGTGAAGCACGTTAAATCCAATGCCATCGTCTATGCCGCCGCGGATGCGACGCTCGGCGTGGGCGCGGGGCAGATGAGCCGTGTGGACAGCAGCCGGATCGCGGTGTGGAAGGCGCGCGAGGCGGGGCTTTCGCTCCAAGGCAGCGTGGTGTGCAGTGATGCGTTCTTTCCGTTTCCCGACGGGCTGCTGGCGGCGAGTGACGCGGGCGCGACGGCGGCGATTCAGCCGGGCGGTTCGGTACGCGACGCGGAGGTGATCGCGGCGGCGGACGCGCGCGGGATGGCGATGGTGTTCACGGGGGCGAGGCATTTCCGGCACTGAAAGAGCCGCAAATCCGAAACTCGAAATCCGAAACAAATCCAAAAAGCCGAAAGGCTCAAATGACTGAAAGGGCTTGTAACGCCCATTGAGGCATTTGAATTTTGGATTTGTTTCGGATTTCGGATTTCGCGCTTCGGAATTCTCAGCGGAGCAGGGCGTAGATGATGGCGAGTTGGAGGGCGCATAGTCCGATGAGGCCGAGCCAGGTGAGGGTTTCACGGAGGCGCAGGCCGGCCTGGCGGGTTTCGCTCAACCAGAACTGGATTTTCACGGGGCCGGCTTCGATCAGGTCGCCGTTGCGCAAACGGATTGTTTGAAAGGACTGGCCGTTGACGGTGGCGCGGGCGTTGGGATGGAGGTGAAGGCTGAAGCCTTGGGCGGGTTGGAGGGCGAGGGTGAGGTGCTGGTCCCAAATGCCGTCTTCCTCCAGGCGGAGGTCGGCGGCGCGGGCGCGGCCGATTTGCCAGGGAAACCGTTTGGCGAGGACCACCGAACCGGCCTGCTTGCCGGAGAGAATCTGGAACTGGATCATCAGAAAAGCCGGCGCGGCACGTTAATCTGGTCACCGGGAAAAATCGGCAGATCGAGCCGGGGGTCTTTCAGGGCCTTGTCGCAATTCATCGTCACATTGCTTTTGTCGGCGCGAATGATCTGGACTTTGGTCCGGCGGGCAAATTCAGTAAACCCGCCCGACGAGGCGATGGCGCGCAGCACGGACATTTGTCCCAGGTAAATCTGGCGGGCGGGCGAACGGACCTCGCCACCGACTATGAAGAAGCGGTCCTCGGTTTTGAGAGTGACAGTCAGGCGTAAATAATATTTGGGGACATAGAGGGCATGGATTTCATCCGCAAGTTGCCCCTTGGTCTTGCCGGCGGCGACGGCTTTCTGGTCCAGCGGCAGGGTGATCTGGCCGTCTTCCCGGATGGTCTCTTCAAAGGGCGGGGAAGGGTTGGGAATGTCGGAGAAGGTGATGAACAGTTTGTTGCCGACTTGCAGCAAGTCCGCCGAGCCTGGCGCCACCACCGGATTGGCCGCGGAATCCGGGCTGCCCACCGGGGCGGGGGGCGGCGCGGGGGCGGCGGAATTGGGCGTGGGATACATCGGAATATGGCTGCAGCCGGCGCTGAGCAGCAGGAAAATCCCCGCTCCGAACAGGGACAACGGGATGGCGGCCATTTGGAACAAACGGTTCATGGGGTCAGGTGCTTAACACGCCGAGGTGGAATCGGACACTTAATATTTTTGCTCCAACCTGGCCTGTTCCTCTCCCTCCCGGTGATCGGAGCCGGCGAGTTTGACCGGTTTGACGTCCTCGTGCGGCGCGTAGTAGCTGGAGTAAAATCCGCTGTAGTAATAGTAGTAGGAGTCGTGGGCCATGTTGATGTTGTTCAACACCACGCCCAACAGGTTGCCGCCGACTTTTTCGATCATCTGTTTGGCGCGCAGTGTCATGGCCTGGGGATATTTGCGGTACTGGACCACGAGCAGCGTCATGTCCACTTCGCTGGCGAGGATGGAGGCGTCGCTGACGCCCAGAATGGGCGGGGAATCGAAAAAGACGAAATCGTAACGGCGCTTCAACTCGTGGATGAGGGCCTTCATCTGCACGGAATTCAGGATGCCCATCGAGCTGCTGGGCAATTTGCCGCTGGGCATGAAGTCGAGCGTCGAGAGGCTGGTGGTCTGAATGACTTCTTCGAGCGTGTTCTGGCGCTGGAGATAGTTGGTCAGGCCGATGGTGTTGGAGATCTTGAGGTATTTATGGATGCTGGGCCGCCGCAGGTCTGAATCCACGATGATGACACGCTGGCCGTTCTGGGCGAAAATGGTGGCCAGGTTGAAAATGGTGGTGGACTTGCCTTCGCCCGCCCCGCCGCTGGTGATGGCCAGGGTGTTGAACTTGGCGTCCTTCTTGGAAAACATCATGTTGGAGCGGAGCACGCGGTAGGATTCGGCGTGCGGGCTTTCCGGCCCTTCGTCCAGCAGCGAGCCGACATTCTGGGGGATGACGCCCAGGACGGGGGATTGCAACGCGCGCTCCACGTCGTCGAGGGTCTTGACGCTGGTATCCAGGTATTCGATGAAAAAGGCCAGCGCCACGCCCATGACCAGACCGACGAAGAGACCGAGGGAAATATTGAGCGGTTTGTTGGGGCGCACCGGGGCCAGGCCCGGCTCGGCCTTATCGGTCACAACCACGACGGAGCTGCGGGTCATGCTGCGGTCAAGCTCCTCCTGAATGATTTTCAGTTCGAGGGTGCGGCGCACCTGGCGCTGCTCTTCCAAATTGGTTTTCTCCTCGAAGTAGGTGCGGTTTTTTCGGGTGGTTTCGATCTCGAGCGCTTTGGCGTCCACTACGGCCTTGGTCAAGGCATCGAGCTTGGCCCTGGCGGAAGCGACGCGGGAGGCCAGACCTTTCATGATGCCTTCCACCCGGGCATCCACCTGCGTGTTAATGGTGACCAGCAAGGCGGCGATTCGTTGCACGTCGGGGTTTTCGTCGCCCAAATCCTTCATCAGTGTGGCAAGTTTTTGTTCGGTTTGGGAGAGTTGATCCAGGAGGGAATTCAATTGCGCGTCGGGAGCAACGCTGGGGAGGGTCTTGCGGAGTTCCTGTTTGGTGTTCCCGGTCATCTCCGTGAGGAGGGTGTTCATTTCCGTGAAGACCAGCAGGGCTTCGATGCGCTGGGCCTCAAACCGGCGGAGAGTTTCCGGTTCCATCGTTGTGGTCATCCCGGGGGCGTCAATGTCCGAGATGCCCAATTCTTGACGGAGCTTGTCCACGGTTGCCTGGGCCTGGCGGACGGCTTCAATCTTGTTCGCCAGTTGTCCCTTCAAAACATTGATGCCCTTCTCGGACATCTCGCTACGCTGAGCCAGGCGGGTCTCGCGATACACCCGGGCGATCTCGTTGGCGATTTCGGCGGCCTCGTTCTTGTCTTCGCTATAGACCTTGATTTCAATCAGGCTGGTGTTGCGGGACTGGACGACTTCCAACTGGCTGTTGCGCAGGCGGGTGAAGGTTTCGGAAGTTTTCAACGGCTGCCCGGCGTTCAAGCTCCGGCCCCAGCGTTCATTGAGTTTCAAATTATCGATGACCTGGTAAAGCACGGCCTTGGATTTGATCTTCTCGAATTCTGTCAGGATGAAATAAGGGTCGTAGCCGGAGTAGTTAGGCGCGCCGCTGATGCTGGAGACGTCTGAGACGTCCTTGTCCACCGCGATGCGGACGGTGCTCATGTAGGATTCGGGCAGGAAGAACGTGACGGTGGTGGTAGTGATGACGACGAGCAAGAGCACGGCGAAGATCACGGTTTTGCGGATGCGGATGATCCGCCAGTAGTCCAGGAAATGGAGCTTGGTGTCGGCGGTGAAAGTGTTGGTGGTGGCGTCCATATCAAAAAAAAGAGGCTAGAGGTTCAAGTTCCAGCCTCCCGTCTTGTTGTCAAGTTTGATTTCAGTAGTTGGCGCGGACTCCAACATAAATCCGGTTGCGCGAAAAGGCGCGATTGGGAAGATCGGTTTCCAGCCGGTCGTAGTTATAGCCGGCTTCGGCCGCGAGGAACTGGTTGAAGCGATAGGAAAGGTTCAAGCCCACCACATAATACTGTTCGGATTGGTTATTGGCAAAGCCGTCATTGAAGGAGGAGAATTGCGCCTGCCCCAGCAGGCTGGCGGTCAGACTGGCGGTGATCTGATGATTGAGGGCGGCGTAAACCGTCGTGCTCTCCTGGGAGAGCGTCGCGCTGGGATTGGGCGAAGCGGCGTCAAACGCCACGTCGGTGCGGTTCAAGGCGTGGCGCACGCCGAGTTGAACGTAGGAGCCGGGATTGTAGCGCCAGGTGCCGCTCAGGTCGCCGTAGGGAGAGAGGATGTTGTCGGTCCCCGACGCGGCATTGGGGTATTCGGTAAATTGGCCGCCCCCGCGCACGGAGCCGCTGAGCTGCTCGGTAAAACTGTGGTCCGCTCCCAGGAAAATGTAATGGGAGGTGCTGTTGCGTGACTCGGGCTGGTTGCTCGCGGCGGTAACGTTCGTACTGGTGGTCAGAAGATCCTTGCTATTAAAATCCACCACTTCGTATTGATAACCGAGGATGGCCGAGGTGGTCGGTACGATCTGGTAGCGCAGATTGAGCGAGGGCACGTGCTCGATGCGGTCCAACAACGCCGAGCGGCTTCCCGCGCCGGTTGGGTTCGCGAGCGATGCAATCTCGCTGGCGTCCTGCTCGTAATCGTAATACGTATTGGCATAACCCAACACCACGCTTAACATCGGGGTCAATCCCGCCGTGAACGAGAGGCCGCCATGGTTGCGGAGATTGCTGCCCGTGGTGCGTAGCGGGCTGGCCACGGCCGAGCCGGGATCCAGCACTTCCGGCTCCTGGGCCACCACGAAGGAATCATGCAGGTCCACTTTGTAGCGCTCGCTGAAGGCGTGGTTCAGATTGGCGGTGAACTGGTGGGTTTGATCAAAGTTGTCGCTGACGCGGTCTTCGAACCACTTCAACGTGTAAATATAACTCAACCCGATGTAGGTCTGTTCCAGCGGAAAATTCAGCGAGGCCGAGGGGGAAATTTCAAAGCCAAAGCTCTCGCGGGCGGTGGCTTTGGGCAATGTGTTGTAGTTGTCATCGTAGAACCCGCGCAATGTCGCGCCGAGGGAAAAAGGCTTGCTCGATTCCTGGGGAGTCAATTGCGCCAGGCCATAATTCTGGGCGTAGGCACCCGTCAGGCCAATCATTCCCAAGGCGGCTAAACCAGCACTGGCAGTGATCTTTTTCATAGCTTACATTTTCCTGCGTCAACAGCTCTCGACGAAACCGCTTCCGTTGAACCAACTCCCGCCGTTTTTATGTTTTAATCTGCTGCTTGTCAAACAGAAATCTGCGGCTATTTGGGGCGCGTGACCCACCGTTCGTGGTCGGTCAGGAACAACTGATCGATCAGGACTTGCGGAAAAAATCCCGGCGCGCAAACCTGCAAGGGAAAATCGGCGGGCACTTCGCGACGCACGAGGCTTTGCAGCAGCATCAGGCCCCAGGTCCGGCCTTCGGCGCTCAACAACTGGCTCAGAAACTTGCCGTCCAACGTGAGGGGCGTCAAATAAATCCCCTGGATGGGCTTGTGATAGTCGTTGATCACAAAAAAATCCTTTTGCAGGTCCAACATCATCCCGACGCATTGCCGATGGCCATACCAGGCCACCGCGGCGGGCATGTCGCTCATCATGAGTTCCTGCTCCTCCATGTAGCCCGCCGTCTGCTGGATCAAGGGCGGGTAATAGGGCGGATAAACGAGGGGATAGGATCGCGGCGGCAGCAACGTGAAGATCAACGGCGCGCCGGCCACCAGCAGGAACCCGCTGGTCACCAGTTGGCGCGCGCCGGGAAACGGCAGCTTCATCAAGTCCAGCACCAGAAAATACATGGCCACGCCGTAGATGAACACCAGCGGCACCACCAGCACCAGCAGGTTCTCCGAATTGATGTCCGGCATGTCCGTGGACAGGTGCGTGCGCCCCAGGGCCTGGACCGCCACCAGCACCGCCAGGCACGACAGCAGGAACACCCGCAACTGGCCCAGGATCGGCCGCTTGAAAGGCACCAGCAGGCCGGTCAAAAAGAACGCCGTCACCCAGCTTCCGCCCAGCTTGAACAAATCATTCTGCACGATGTTTCGTGAATTGCCCAAAAGCTTCTGCCGGAACTGGAAAAAACCGGTCTTGCTGAAATCCGGCTCCAGCGAATTCTCCATCTTTTTCCCCGTCAACGCGCCCGTCTCTTCGTAAACGGCATAGCCCGCCAGGCCGAACAATTTACCGCTGATCTGGTAATTGCGCACCAGCCACGGGGCCAGCACCGCCGCGAACACCGCCAGCGCCACCAGGCAGTTCACCACCCGCCGCGGGCTGATATACAAAGCCAGAAACGCCAGCACCGGCAGGATGAGCCAGCCAAACGAATATCGCGTCAGCGCGCCGATTCCGACCAAGGCCCCCACCCCGGCCGCCCATCCCGCATACCAACTGGCCCCGCGTTGTTCGGCCCGTGCCCCCTCCTCCATTCGCACCAGACACCAGACCACGCCCAGGAACAACACCACCAACACCAGGGTGGACAAACCCGAAACGCTGAAGCGCCAGAACACATCCGTGCCGAGCATCACCCCGGCGGATACCCACGCCACCGGCGCATCAAATAATTTCCGGGCCAGCAAAAAGACGATGACCACCGCCGCCAGAAACCACAATTGGTTGAAACACCCGATCAGAAAATCCGGTTCATACGTCAGGAACTGGTGTTGTTTCGGGTCGAGGATTTCGTACTTGAACGGCAGCACTTTCATCCACCCGGCCAGCAGCAGCGGATACACCGGCGGATTGGCCAGGTCCGGATGCGGATGGTCTTTGAGGCGGGACAAGTCGCGCAAGGCTTCCGGCGCCGGTGGGTGGCCGGCCACAGTTTGGGCTTTCAATTTCTCCTCCTGCCGCTGTTTTACCAGCGTCAGGCTGAACGGCCGGATGAAATCCGTCGTGTAACCCTTCCCCTCGACCAGGTGGCGCGCCAGTTGGGCCGAGTCCATCGCCTCCTGCGTGGCCAGGTTTTTGAATTCGCGATAATCATACAACCCGAACAACGCCACCAGCCCCAGGCCCACGGCAACGGCCCGGAGCACGCCCTTGCCCGCGCCCTCCTCGAGTTGATGGATCAGTTCCTGAATAGGGGGCAGTCGCATGGTTTAGAGTCCTTCCAATTGGTAGGTGTGCAGTTTGCGGTGGAGCGTGCGGCGGCTGAGGCCGATTTTTTTGGCGGCCAGTGTCCGGTTGCCTTTGACTTCTTTCAAGGCGCGAATGATCAATTGCTTTTCGGCCTCCTGGATCGTCAGGCCGGCGGTGGCCAGGGGGTTCTGGCCGGGCGGGGAGAACACGCCCCCAGCCGGCTCGCGCACGCTGGCCGGCAGGTCCCGCAGCGTGAGGCGCTCGCCGCGGCAGAGCACCACGCCGTGTTCGATGGCGGTGCGCAACTCGCGCACGTTGCCGGGCCAATGGCATTTCATCAGGCATTCGAGCGCGTCGGCGGTGAAATCGTTCACGACTTTGCCGTTTTCCTGCGCGAACTCCTTCAGAAAACTCTGCGCCAGCAGTGGAATGTCTCCGGCACGCTCGCGCAAGGGCGGCAGCCACAGCTCGACCACCCGCAGCCGGAAAAACAAATCTTCACGGAAACCGCCCGTCTTGACCAGTTCGGCCAGGTTCTTGTTCGTCGCGGCGATCAGCCGCACGTCGGCCGTCAGTGTTTTATTCGAGCCGACCCGCTCGAAGGTCCGCTCGCCCAGAAAGCGCAACAGCTTGATCTGGATCGAGGCGTCAATCTCGCCGATTTCGTCCAGGAACAACGTGCCGCCCTGTGCCTGCTCGAAGCGGCCGATGCGCCGCTCGTGCGCGCCGGTGAAGGCCCCTTTCTCGTGGCCAAACAGTTCGCTCTCCAGCAACGTCGGCGAAAGGGCCGCGCAATGGACGGTGACGATGGGCTGGCGCGCCCGCGGGCTGAGTTGATGAAGGGCTTTGGCGATGAGTTCCTTGCCCGTGCCGCTTTCCCCCTGGAGCAGGACGGTGGCGCGCGTGGGGGCGACCTGCTTCACCGTTTCCAGCAGTTCGCGCATGACCGGCGATTCGCCGATGATGTTTTCCATGCCGAATTTCGTGTCGAGCTGCTGGTGCAGCGACACGTTTTCGTCCTCCAACCTTTGCTGGCGCAGCGAGCGCGTGATGCGCAACTCCAGTTCATCAATCTGCAACCGGCCCTTGGGCAGGTAGTCGTCGGCGCCGCGCTTCATCGCCTCCACGGCCACCTCCTCCGAACCGTAGGCCGTCATGAGGATACAGACCGGTGGCCGGGGCAGCGACTTGGCGCGCGCAATCAATTTCAGGCCGTCCTCCTTGGGCAGCCGGAAGTCGGTGAGCATCACGTCAAAATGCTCCTTCTCCAGCAGCTCCGTCGCGGTCGCCGCGTCCTCGGCCAGGTACACATCAAAGCGGTGCTCCAGCGCCGCGCGCAACCCTTCGCGCGTCGGCTTCTCGTCATCCACAATGAGCAGCATCGGTTTAGTCATGCAAATGCGCCTCGAGCAAACGCGGCTTGCGCTCGCGCAGCGGCAGCCAGACGCGAAACGTGCTGCCCTGGCCGACGTGGCTTTCCAGTTCGATCCGCCCGCCATGCTCGCGCACGATGCGCTGCACGATCATCAGGCCCAGTCCGGTGCCTTTTTTCTTCGTGGTATAGAACGGATCGAAGATGCGGTTGATTTGTTCCTGGGGAATGCCGCCGCCGGTGTCCGAAACGCTCACCCAGACCCCGTCGGCCCCCTCGCCGGTCTGCACCGCCAGCACGCCGCCGCGCGTCATGGCCTGCATGGCGTTTTTCACCAGGTTGACCAGCACCTGTTTCATCTGCGCCGGGTCCAGCGGCACCAGCGCAGGCTGGCGGGCCAGTTTTTCCTGGATGGCCAGTCCGCGATTTTCCAGTTCGGGCCGCAGCAGCTCGAGGGTTTCCCGCGCCACGTCATTGAGCGAACCGGCGCGCAATTGCGGCGGGCTGGGGCGGAGGGCTTGCAGGAACTGGGTGACGATGTAGTCCAGCCGCGCCATTTCGCCCTTGGCCACCGCGAGATATTTTTCCAGTTTGCCGGCGATCTCCGGCGTTTCGCTCTCCTCGTGTTGGACCCGGGAACGGGCGCGCGGGAATCGGTCGTCTGACGTTTTCAGCTTTTTAATTTCGCGCTCCATGAGTTGCAGGTGAATGTGCAGCGCGTTGAGCGGGTTGCCGATCTCGTGCGCCACGCTGGCCGCCAGCAGCGTCAGCGCCTGGAGACGTTCGCTCTCGATGGCCTCGAAGGTTTTCTGGCGGGCTTCGGTGGCGTCGTTGAGGATAAGCGCCACGCCGGCGCTGCCGGCGGCTTCGCCATCCAGCGGGGCCGCGTAGAGCCGCAGAAACCGCCGGCGCGGGTAGGTCACTTCCAATTCATGGCGCACGATGCGTTTGCCGCCGGCGGCGTCCAGAGCGGCGAGTTTTTTCCAATCCAGGTCCGGGAGAATCCGGCTGATGGATTGGCCCTCCTGCGCCTCCGGTTGCCAGCCCAGCAGCCGCGTGACGGCCTGGTTGAAATAAAGGATCCGCCCGGTCTCGTCCACCACCAGCACGCCGTCTTCGATCGTGTTGAAGAGCGTTTCCAGG
>CAZIFU010000036.1:0-13168 GCA_964539075.1 uncultured Verrucomicrobiota bacterium
CGGCTCGACGGAGTCGCGCCCCACCCTCGCGAGTCCTTTCAGCACTTCCATTTAGTTAAGAAGACAAAAAAATTTCCGGAGCAACCCCTCACCTTGATCCTCTCCCCTTCCGAAGGGGAGAGGAATGCGCGCGCTGCGTTCGCAGACGCAGACCGGGGTGCGCTTGACGGACCCCGCCGGATTTCCTCTCCCCTCATCCGATGAGGGGAGAGGATTGAGGTGAGGGGTGTTCTGCAAATATTTCATCGCTTAATTAAATGGCAGGGGGCCGGGGAGAGGAGGCGCGTTGGTCTCGATAAATCTGGATTGCCCCTCTCCTCGGTCCTCTCCCCGCTCCTCCGTCGTGGGGAGAGGAAGATGAACGTGCGCGCCAAAAGATCCTCACGGCACGCGAGGATTTGGACGGATAGCAGTGCAGAGGCTCCCGCGGAGGTTGCAAAGTTATGACACTCCGTTTTCTCTGCGTCCCTTTGCGCGAACCTCCGCGTCCTCTGCGATGAACGAATTGTTTCTCATGCTCCTCCGCCGCCGGAAATTCCGTTCCCTCTTGACGCTGCGGGTTGGACGGGTTGGAATCCGCTCATGGCTGCAATGCCGCATTCCCTTTCCCGCCGTCGCTTCCTCAAGACTTCCGCCGCCATCGCGGGTGGCTCGTGCCTGCCGGATTGGTTTCTGGAAGAATCGCGCAGCTCGGCCGCAACGCCCCAAAAGCCCGGGCCGAATGACAAACCCGGCATCGCTCTGATCGGCTGCGGCGGGCGCGGGCGGGTGGTCGCCAAGCAGGCCGCCGAGTTTGGAAACGTCGTCGCCGTGTGCGACGTGGACGAAACAAACCTGGCCCAGGCCGCGCAACTTTTCCCCGGCGCGACGGCTTTCAAGGATTTCCGCAAGATACTTGACAGTAACGACATCCATGTCATCGTCAACGCCACACCGGATCATTGGCACACGTTGATCAACCTGCGCGCGCTGAAATCCAGCAAGGACGTTTACAGCGAGAAACCGCTCACGCTGACGATCGAGGAAGGCCAACGGCTGGTCCAGACTGTCCGGAATACCCGGCGCATCCTGCAAACCGGCAGCCAGCAGCGGAGCGACAAAAAGTTCCGGCTCGCCTGCGAACTGGTGCGCAACGGGCGAATTGGCAAAATCAGAAACGTCATCGTCGGGCTGCCTGACGGCGCGCCGCAAACCGGCCCCTTCCCGTTTTCAACTCCACCCAAAGAACTGAACTGGGACTTCTGGCTGGGCCAGGCACCGTGGGTCGAGTACGTGAAGGAACGCTGCCATTACACCTTCCGCTGGTGGTATGACTACTCGGGCGGCATGTTGACCGATTGGGGCGCGCACCATAACGACATCGTGCTCTGGGGGCTGAACCTCGAACGGAGCGGCCCGGTAAGCATCAGTTCGAAGGCGCTCTCGGAACCGATTCCGGGCGGCTACACCGCCATCGCCCGTTTCAAGATTGATTACACTTACGCCAACGGCGTCACGCACACCTGCGCGACCGCAATGGAGAACGGCGTGAAGTTCGAGGGAACGAGCGGCTGGATTTTTGTATCGCGCAAGGAGCTGTTGGCGAGCCAGCCGGAGATCGTCGAAAAGCCGCTGCCCGCCACCGCGCAGCGGCTTTACACGAGCGACCATCACATGGGCAATTTCTTCGACAGCCTCCGCACCCGCAAAGCGCCGGTCTGCGAGGCGGAAATCGGCCATCGCTCCGCCTCGATCTGCCATCTGGGGGCGATTTCTCTGCGGCTGGACCGCGCATTGAAATGGAACCCGTCGCGGGAAAAGTTCGAGGGCGATCGGGAGGCCACCACCTACCTGGCCCGTGAACAACGCAAGCCGTGGAATTACGAGCAACTTGCATGAACCCACGCATCGGGATCGCCGTGCTGACCGGCGTCTGGCTGTTGACGGCCCTCCGTTCGCCGGCCGCCGAAGGGTTGAAGGTGGCCTGGACGAACCATTTTCTCACCATCGCCGGACAGGACCTGCCGGGCGGGATTGTGAAAACGCATTACCTGGAGGCGTTTTGCCGCAGCGGTTCCACCCATCAGGACTGGCGGGAGAAGACCAAAATCCCGCACACCAGCGACTTGTTGTCCGCGACACCGGACGGCAAGCGGCTCCGCTTGAAAACCACGGTGGAGCCGTCGGTCGAAATCCTCCACGACATCGTCGCCGGCGAGGACGATGTGGAGTTCAACCTGGAAATCAGAAACACGGGCGGCGCGTTTGTGGACGCGCAATGGTTCCAGCCTTGCATCAGGCTGGACCGTTTCACGGGCGGCAACCAATCCAATTACATCGCCCAATCCTTCATCTTCACCCGCGCCGGGCTGGTGACGCTTGACAAACTGCCGCGCACCGAAGAGGCCATCTACAAAGGCGGCCAGGTGTATGTGCCGCGCGGCATCAACACGAATGACGTGAACCCGCGCCCGATCAGTCCCGTGGTGCCGGCCAACGCGCTCATCGGCTGTTTTTCCGCCGACGGAAAATATCTGCTGGCCACGGCGTGGGATCAGACGCAGGAACTTTTTCAGGGCGTGCTCGTCTGCCTGCACAGCGATCCGCGCATTGGCGGCTTGAAACCCGGCGAGACGAAGAAATTGCGGGGCAAAGTTTATTTCCTGAAGAACGACCCCGACACGCTGCTTAAACGTTACCAGCGCGATTTCCCGAATGAGGCTCCAGGGAAGCCTTGATCATCGGACGGACCATTTTGGAACGACCCAGTCCGGCCCCTGAACCAGGGTGCGGCGTGTTCTGAGCAAACCTCCAACCGCGAATCATACCAATGCTCAAAAATAACCGGTGCAGACGATCAAGCGGCCCCTCACCCCGGCCCTCTCTGAACCGCCCTTGGAGCGCGGCATTTATGCCGCTTCGACGTCCAATACTGCACGACGCGTGAAGCGGCATAAATGCCGCGCTCCAAGGTTGATGGTCCCAACGCGCAATGTTCGCATCGTGGAAGCGCTCGCTGAACCTCGTAGGAGCCGACGTCAGGAGGCTCACATTTTCTCGAACCGGAAAGTCAGAGCCTCCTTACGTCGGCTCCTACGAGGGCCGGGGTGGGGGGATTTCCTGTGAGCAATGTACCGATTCTCATTCCAACCTCGTATTACTGGCCGGGCGGCCGGATCTCCTCGTAGCTGATGAAATCGGCCTGGCCTCTGGCGCGACCAGCTTCCAGGAGCAGGGTGTAGTGCGCGCCGGCCTGGAGCGGTTGGGCCGCCGTGGAGGGCGCCGCCGGTTTCATGCCCGGAACCGGCAGACCATAAAGGATCGCCTTGGTGGGAAGGGAATTCGACCCGGCAATCAAATGCCAGAGCGGCCGGGCGTTTTTTTTCGCCGCCTCGCTGGTCAACACCACCTTCACCGAGGTCAGGCGATATTTTCCGTTCAACAAAAAGGAAAGCTGCGTTGTGCCCGCGCCGCCGGGCAGACGATTGGCGCGGATCTGGTAAATAACTTGAATAGAATCCCGCTTGAGCCAGTCTCTAAAACCGTAAACGTAAACCGCCAGCAGCAACATCGCTGCGACCGAGAGCCAGATGCTTTTTTTGCTCATATGAAGTAGAGAGCGGACGCTGGCGTGAAACTTTTATTCGAGCCGCGTGGACTTTTTCGACGCGTGGATCGGAGTCGAAGACGTGAGCGGCTGACATCCAGGTCAGAGTTGCCATTCATTGTCACCTGGAACACAATCATTGTATGAGAACCCAATCCCGCGGTGGTTTTACGCTCATTGAACTGCTGGTGGTCATCGCCATCATCGCCATCCTGGCCAGCATGCTTTTGCCCGCCCTCAGCAAAGGCAAGGAGTCCGCCCGGCGCATTTCGTGCATCAACAATCTCCGCCAGTTGAGTCTTTCCCTGACCATGTATCCCGACGAACACGACGGCAGCTTCCCGGTGCGCGTCCTCAACACGCCGCCCGGCGGCTGGCCGGTCACCTTGCGCGACGCCTACAGGAGCCTGAGTATTCTCCGCTGTCCCAGCGACGGGCCGAATCCCGCCACGCGCACCACCAGCACCTTCGAGGCGGAGGCCGCGCCGCGCAGCTATCTCATCAACGGCTGGAACGATTACTTTTTCGAAACCATTCCCAGCTTTACCTTTAACAAGATCAACGGCCTGGCGATGTCCGAAAGCGCCATCACCAACACCAGCGAAACCATCATCTTCGGCGAGAAGGAAACCACTTCGATGCATTATTACATGGACTTCCTGGAGAACCCGCCGGGCAACGACTTCACAGAAGTCGAACAAAACCGCCACGCCGCTCCGGGAACCAACGGCGGATCCAATTATGCCTTTGCCGATGGCAGCACCCGCTTTCTCAGATTCGGCCTCTCGATCAGTCCGGAAAATTTGTGGGCGGTGACTGGCGCATTCCGCATACCCTGAGCCGTAACTGCGCCGCATCAAATACCTCTCACGCCGGCTCCGCTGCTGTCGAGTCAAGCGGGGGACGCCGTGAAAACACCCTTCACCCTGACCCCACTTCGATTTAGTTAAGATGACAAAAAATTTCCGGAGCAACCCCACCCTCCAACGGCATGGAGACAGACGATTGAGAACAAACAAGGCGGACGGACCCTCCGTCGCCGCCTCCATCACGTCGCCATCACGATTTCCAGCGTTTCCTCGCGCTTGTGCGGCGCGTCTTCCTCTTCTTCCACCGGCGGCATCGGCGGCGGCGGCACGAGCAGCTCGGGCTTGTGGCCGGTCACCACTTCGCCGGCCTTGTGGAATTTGACGCTGACGATCTTGCTGACGCCCTGCTCCTGCATGGTAATGCCATAAAGAATATTGGCCATGCCGATGGTGCGCTTGTTGTGGGTGATGATGACGAACTGCGAATGGACCAGAAACCGCTGCAGAATCCGGATAAACCGGTTGATGTTCGACTCATCCAGCGGCGCGTCCAATTCATCGAGCACGCAGAAGGGGCTGGGCCGGACCTGGTAAATCGCAAAGAGCAGGGCCACCGCGGTCATGGTCTGCTCGCCGCCGGACAACAGGGAAATGCTCTGCAATTGCTTGCCGGGCGGGCGGGCGACGATGTCAATGCCGCTTTCCAACACGTCGCCTTCGTCCACGAGCAACAGGTCCGCCTTGCCGCCGCCGAAGACTTCGGTGAACATCGCGCGGAAATTCTCGCGGATTTTGGCGAAGGTTTCGGTGAACATCTCGCGCGTCTGTTTATTGATCCGGTTGATGACCTCCAGCAATTGCTCCCTGGCCTTGACCAGATCGTCATTTTGCTTCGTGAGAAACAGGTGCCGCTGCTCGGTTTCCTCGTACTCCTCGATGGCGACCAGATTCACCGGCCCCATTTCCTCGATCCGCTTCTGCAAGGCCGTCACCTGTCCGGCCACGGCCGTCCAATCGGTGGACGCTCCACTGGCCGCCATTTCCTCGGGCGTCAACGTCCTCACCTTCGCCGGGCCTTCGTCGGCGATGGTGATGGTGATGCACTCGCTGCGCACGTCGTCGAGGCGGAGGTGGTATTTCTGCTGGACCTGTTCGCGCAGGTTTTGCACCGCCATGTTTTTCTGCGCCAGCTCGACCTCGAAGCCGCCGCGGCGCTGCTGCAAATCGGCCAGTTGCCGGCGTTGCTCGCGCAAGGCCTCCTCGCTGGCGGTGATCTGCCGGTCCAGTTCCTCCTTGCGGCCGGATAATTCGGCTGCCAGGGAATCAATCTGTTCGCGCTGCTGCTGAAGCGTTTCGGCCTGCTGGCGGGACTCCTCGATCTCGGCTTCCCACTGCGCCTTGCGGCTGATGGCGGCGGCGATTTCCCCGCGCCGCTGCTCGATCAACTGGGAGAGTTCGCGCCGGCGCTCTTCCAGCGGTTTTTGCTGCTGGCTGAAGGAAGCGCACAACTGCTCCTCGGCGGCCAGGCCGACCCTGGATTCCGTCAACGTGGCATTGGCCGCGTCGCGTTGCTGCCGCAGCCTCTCCAGGGCCGCGTTCACTTCGTGGAGCTGCTCTTGCAACGCCCGGTCGCGGCTCTCGGATCCCTCCGCTTCGGCGGCGAGGCGGGCGCGTTTTTGCGACCCTTCCAGCTCGGTGGCGGCGAGGCTCTGGATTTCATAAACCACCGTGTCAATCTTCTGGTGCAACATCCGCTGGGAATTTTGCAGCGCGTTGAACTCGCCCTGGCGCGTGGCGATCGCCACTTCCTGGGTCTGCAATTCCGTCTGCGCCTGCTGCAACCCGGCCTGCAACGCAGTCTGCTCGCTCAACAAACCGCCTTTGCGCCGGCTCGCCTCGTTGATCTGTTCCTGCAATTGTCCCAGCCGTTTCCCGGTTTCGGCGATCTGGTTTTTGCGGCCCAGCACCGAGGAAGGCGCCTGGCCGGAACCGTTGGTCGAACCGCCGGTGAAAATGCCGCGGCGATCAAGCAACTCACCGCCCGGCGTGACGAAATCAAAACCGCCCTGGCTCGAGCGCCACGCGGCGGTGGCGGCGGCGAGGTCGGGGACGATGAGTGTCTGACCGAGCAGGCGGTTCAACAGCGGGCGGACGGCTTCGTCGGTTTCGACGACGCGGAGGGCTTCAGTCGTCTGGAGTTCACGCTTGAGCGTGTCGGGGAGGTCGGGGCAGCCTGAAGGCTGGACTCCAAACCGGGACACCGGGTCGCCAGTCGTTGGGAGTTCACGCTTCAGCGTGTCGGGGGAATCCGGACCGCCTGAAGGCGGGACTCCCAACCGTAACGCTGCGACGCTGGCGCGGCCTTGGTGGTTGGCGCTCAAGTCAGCGAGAATCTGCTGCGCGGCTTCGGGTTGTTCGGTGAGCACCAATTGCAGGTGATGGCCGAGCGCCGCCTCGATCGCCATGACGTACTGGTCCGGCACGCGGATCTTGTCCGCCAGCAGACCGAGGACGGACTGCGACTGTTTGAGCGCGGCCAGCGTGCCGGCACTGAAGCCTTCGCGCGCTTCCTGCAACTGTTCGAGCACCGTGAGCCGCGACTGGGCCTCGGCCTGCTGCCGGAGCAGCCGGTCCAGTTCGTCCGTCACCCGGCCGAGTTCGCGACCGATTTCGCGCAGCCGTTTTTGCCGTTCCTCGACCGTGCCGCGAGAGGTCCGGGCGTTGAGCTTTTCCGCCTCGGCGTTCGCGGTGAACTCCTGCAAGCGCGCTTCCAGCCGGCCGCGTTCTTCTTCGAGCTGGATTTTCTCCGCCGAAAGTTTTTCCAGCCGGACGACGTTGCCCTGCTTCTGCAGGTCCAGCGCGGTGATTTCGTTGCGGGCGCGGGTCAATTGTTGCGCGGCGGCGAAGGCGTCGGCCTGGGTCTGGCGCAACGATTCCTGGCGGCCCCGCAATTCCTCCTCCACCTTCTGCAAGGCGGCTTGTTTTTGTTCGAGATTCTGGCGGTGCTCTTCCAGACGGCGCGTCGAGTCGCCCAGGCGCACGCCGACTTCCTTGAGTTCCTCTTCCGCCGCGCGGCGGCGTTCCTCGCCCTGGTTGATGTCGCTCAGAGCCTTGGCGTTCTGCGCGGCGAGTTCCTGCAGGCGTTCGTGGTTGAATTGGATGCGGCCCTCGTGCCGCTCCGCCTGCGCCTTCAATTCCAGCCCCTGCTGCTGCGTCTGGTGAATTTCCGTCTCCAGTCCCGAGAGGCGGCTGCGCAGATGCGTGACTTCATTTTCCCCGCCGAGGACGCCTTCCGAGCAGGCCTCGATTTCGCCGCGCAACTGTTCCATCGCCGCCTGGCACCCGGCGATCCCGGCCTGGACCAGGTCGAACTGGTGGCGGGCGAGCTGGGTGTCGAGGTGCTGCAATTCGAGCATCAGTTGTTTGTAACGGCGCGCCTTGCCGGCCTGGCGCTGGAGCGAACCAATCTGCCGCTTGACTTCGCGGATGAGGTCGGCGACGCGCAACAGGTTTTGATCGGTATATTCGAGTTTGCGGAGGGATTCCTTTTTCTGCGCCTTGAACTTCGTGATGCCGGCGGCCTCCTCGAAGACCAGGCGGCGGTCCTCCGGTTTGCTGGAAATGATCTGCGTGATGTTGCCCTGGGCCATGATGCTGTAACTGGATCGGCCCACGCCGGTGCCCATGAAGAGTTGCTGGACGTCCTTGAGCCGGCACGGCGTCTTGTTGATGAAGTATTCGCTGCCGCCGTCGCGGAACACCCGGCGCGTCAGCGTCACTTCGTTGTAAGCCATCTCGACGCCGGCGGCCTTCAGGTGTTCAGCCTCCACGTCGCCGATGGTGAGGGACACTTCGGCCATGCCGTGCGCTTTGCGGTTGTCGGTCCCGCTGAAAATCACGTCGGCCATTTCGCCGCCGCGCAACGCCTTGGCCGATTGCTCGCCCAGCACCCAGCGGATGGCGTCGGCGACATTCGATTTGCCGCAACCATTCGGCCCGACAATCGCCGTGATGCCGGGCTGAAAATTGAGCGCGGTCTTGTCCGCAAAAGACTTAAAACCCAAGGCGGTGAGGTTCTTGAGATACATTATTGGCGGTAAAGTAGAGGCAAGATGGACGCAAGTAAAGCGAAAATCTACAATAGGCGGGGGTGGGAAAGGCGGGGGGCACTACTAATGGAAACGGAGAAAACAGGCAAAATGGCGCAGTCAAATCGCATGGATGACGGTCGTGGAGGACCGTAGGAGCCGGCGTGAGGAGAATCCACGGCGTTCCGCCGGGCATCGGGGCCATGAACCGGTTGGCGCTTCCGTTGTCGCGCCAGCGTCCTGGACTGCGCCAGTCCTCTGGCGCTTTGGCTGGGCCGCTGCCCATTCTCACAGCGCCAGAGGGCTGGCGCACTCCAAAACCTTGCGGGGCTTCGGACGGTTCATGGGGAGGCTCACTTTGAAGCGGGTAAAGTCAGAGCCTCGTTACCCCGGCTCCTATGAACTAAAGAATCGTCCGGTCGCGGGCGCGTGCGGGCGCGAAAATCTTCTTTGCCTCGCGGTGCGCTTGCGCGAACATCCGCACGCTCATGGCTGACATTGTCCTGACCACGCTCAACGCCAGATACATTCACGCGGCTTTTGGGCTGCGCTACCTGCTGGCGAACCTGGGCGAATTGCAGTCGCGCGCGTGCCTGGTCGAGTTCGACATCCACCAGCGGCCCCTGGACGTGGTGGAAGCGCTCCTGGCGCGCGAGCCGAAAATCGTCGGGCTGGGCGTTTACATCTGGAACGTGACGGAAACGACGGAGGTGGTCGCCGCGTTGAAACGCGTGCGTCCGGACCTCACGGTGGTCCTGGGCGGACCGGAAGTGAGCTACGAAACGGACACGCAAGCAATCGTGCAGCTCGCCGACCATGTCATCACGGGCGAGGCCGACCTGAAGTTCGCCGAGGTTTGCCGCCAACTGCTCAACGGCCAGCGGCCCGCCGGCAAAATCATACCGGCGGAGTTGCCGGAATTCAGCCAGATCGTGTTGCCTTATGATTGTTACACGGACGAAGATGTGGCGCACCGGGTGATTTACGTGGAAGCCTCGCGCGGCTGCCCGTTCACCTGTGAATTTTGTCTGTCTTCCCTGGAGATTCCCGTCCGCCAGGCGCCGTTGCCAGAGCTGTTGCGGCATCTGCAACGGCTGCTGGACCGGGGCGTGAGGCAGTTCAAGTTCGTGGACCGCACTTTCAATCTGAATCTCACCGTCAGCAAAACGATCCTCCAGTTTTTTCTGGAACGCATTTTTCCCGGTTTGTTTCTGCATTTCGAGATGATTCCCGACCGGCTGCCGGACTCGTTGCGCGAATTGATCGCCCGGTTCCCGGCCGGCGCGCTGCAATTCGAGGTCGGCATCCAGACGTTCGACGAGGCGACCTCGCGCAACATCAGCCGCCGGCAGGATTACGGGAAGCTGGCCGACAATTTCCGCTTTTTACGCGAACAGACCGGCGTCCATCTCCACGCGGATTTGATTGTGGGCCTGCCGGGCGAGACGGTCGAGAGCTTCGCGGCTGGCTTCGACCAGCTGGTGGGTTTGCGGCCGCAGGAAATCCAGGTGGGCATTCTCAAGCGTCTGCGCGGCACGCCGATCGTGCGGCACGACTGCGAGTGGCGGATGGTCTATAACCCGCAGCCGCCTTACGAAATCCTGCAAAACAAATTGATTGATTTTGCCACGATGCAAAAACTGCGCCGATTTGCGCGTTATTGGGACCTGGTGGCCAACAGCGGAAATTTTGTGGAGACGACGCCGTTGCTGTGGAGCCACGTCTCACCCCTCACCGCGGCCCTCTCCATGAACCGCAAGGCAGGGCGCGTCACTCCGTGCGCGCCGCGGGTTGCCAACGACCTGCAGAACGGCGCGCACGGAGTGACGCGCCCTACCAATCTGCCGGGTCCAAGGGAATCATTCGCGAGCCTTGGCGGCTCATGGAATCTCTCCCCTCCGAGGGGAGAGGGAGAAGAGACCCTGAGTGAGAACAAATCGCCGTATGCGGCGTTTCTGCGCTGGAGCGAGTGGTTATACGCGCAGACGGGACGGCAACACGGCATCGCGCTGGGCCGGCTGGCGGAATTGTTGTTTCGCCACCTGACGGAACAACTCGGGCACGACCCTGCGACGGTGGCGGCGCTGCTCTGGCGGGATTATCAGCGGGGCGGCCGTGTGGATCAGCCGGTTTTTTTGCGGCCATTTCTTCCTGCTGTTGCAAGAAGCGCCAAGCCGCGCCAACGAGTCGCCAGCCCGAAGCGGCAGGCCCGTCATCTGGCTGCCTGAACGGAGCGCGGGTCTCCTGACCCGCAGTGAAAGGACTGGTTAGCAGGCCGTTCAAAAAGTAGCCGCCGACGTTAGTCGGCGCAAAAAGCCTTCGAAACTCCCAGGAAATCAGCGCCGACTAACGTCGGCGGCTACAATTGAAGGGTTTTTCAACGGGCTGTCAGCCTTCCCCACTCGGTGAGTATTGATTCGCCTCGCATCTGTGGTTTGATTTCTTCGATTGTCATAATCTGTCAGCCTTCCCCACTCGGTGAGTATTGATTCGCCGGGGCAAGGCCATCCTCGATTCCGCCCAAAGCCTCTGTTTTCTCTCTTGTCTCCTGTTCAACTGAATCATTACGGCTTCAGCGTGCGCCCGGACAAGCTAAAGCTTGAACTCCGAACCCGGAACTCCAAACAAAAAGAATTGAGCCTGGCGGGAACCAGGCTCAATCGCGTTTAAGTTGAATGCGCTGCTATTTCCGGGCGACGGCGAACCGGAGGACCAGGGCGGCCAGCTTCCTTCTCTCGCGATAACCGAGCAGGCCCAGGACCGAGAGCGTGCCGATCCACGTCGTCGGTTCCGGCAACGGCACCACTTCGCCGTTGGCAAGAATGGCGCCGACCGGGAACGTTCCAGAGCCAGCGCCGAACGGATCGATGAAGGAGATCTGGGTCAATTGGGGGCCGGTCAAGCCGAGGCTGGTGGTGCCAAAGATGAGTTGATCCGTGCCGCCGCCAGACTGGAGACCGCTCCAATTGAGGATCGTCAAGGTCATCAAGGACGTCCAGGAAGCACCGGAGCTGTCGGCGAAATTCAAGATGCTGGCGCCGGCGCCCAGATCAATGATCGAATTGGCCGTCAGCGTTAGCACGCCGAGCGTGTCCGAGAGGCCGCCGGTGTCTATCGTTCCGCCGGCGAGGCCTATCGGCGCGGCGCTGTTGATGCGGCCGCTGCTGATGGTGCCGCCAAAGAGGAGTGTGCCAGTGGTGTTAATGGTCACACCCGCTGTGCCGTCGATCGCACCGGCAGAATCCAGCCGCAACGTTCCTCCGTTGATGGTCGTCGTGCCGGAAAAGTCGCTGGCGGCGGTGTTCGACATGATGAGCGTGCCGGTGTTATTCTTGACCAAGTTCAGGTTCCCGCGAATCCGGCCCCGGAAATCGCTGGGCCCACTGTTGTTCACCGTGAAGTCCCGGGTTGTCGCGCTGTTGTTGGTGATGGCGCCCGTGCTGCCCGTCAAGCCGCCCACCGTTTGATTGAAGTCGTTCAAATCATACCGGGTGCCCGCATTGGTCACGGTCAAGATGGTGCCGGTGGGCAGGGCATCATTGACCCCGTTTTGCAAGATGCCAGCGGTGGCGCGCGTGACGCCGAGATAGGTGTTGGCCACCGAGAGAGTCACCGTGCCGGCGCCGGTCTTGTTGCTGATGCCGGCCGCGCCGCTGATCAGGCCGGTGAAATTCACCGTGGTGTTGGTGTTGGCAGTCAGGATCGTGTCCTTGTCCAACAGGATGGCGCCGGAGAAGGTCTGCGTACCTGCGTCGATAAGACTGCTGCCGATGGTCGCCGAACCGTCGTTGCCCGCCCGGACCTGGATGGCACGGCCCATCGTGAGCGAGCCAGATAGATTCGTGCCAAGCAGCAGGCTGACGTTGTTGCTGACGCCGCCCGTCCTGGCCAGCAGGACCGTGGTGGAACTGTTGCCCAAGGCGCCCACCGCGGCGTTCGGAGCATTTTCATTCAACAGCAAGGTGCCAGCCAGAAGGGTGTTGGTGCCATCATACGTGTTGACGGCGCTGTTGATGGTGAAGCCGCCGCCATCGACTGTGACATTGCCGGCCCCCGAGCCGTCCCCCGAGACGACGCCGCCGACATTCTGGACCGTGATGTTGGCGCCCGCAATCGTCAGGGTTGAAGCCAGGGAGACATTGTCCACCAAGATACGCGCGCTGCTCGAGCTGTTGGACCAAGTGGCATCGCCATTGAGCGTCAGTTGGAATACCCGGTTCGTCTGGTTCGCGGCCACGAGTTCCAATGTCGAGCCGGCGTTCAAAACGACATTGCTCCACTTGACCGTGCCCACGTTGGTGGTGTCCAGGCCGCGGTCGGCCTGCAACACGCCCACTTGACCGGCCAGGATATTGATTTGGGCGGCGACGTTGTTGGTATAGGAATCAAACACAGCCGCACCGGCCTCATTGGTGCCGGTTTCATCAACGATGGCGCGTATCAGGTTGCCGCTGCCCAGGTTGATGGTCAAATTGGTGCTGGCCCCATTGGAGCCGCGGCGGCCCATGTTGAAGACCACCAGCCCGCCATTCGAATAGCCCACGAAATTGGTGCCCAGATTGTTGATCACCACATTGGTCCCAAAGGTAACCCCGGGGTCTGACGGGCTGAAGGTCGTGGCACCGAAAACATTGGTCAAAAGATGCACGCCGCCATTGATCAGGTTGATCGTCACATTCGGCCCG
>CAZIFU010000037.1:0-59985 GCA_964539075.1 uncultured Verrucomicrobiota bacterium
CTGAAGGTGGAACTCCAAACGGGGGCATTACGCGGATGCGCCCTGTTCACTTCGCGCAAGTCTGTGGCGGGGGGTCTTCTCATTGTGATTTGACCTTCAGCCCGGCGGCTTTGGCGAGGGTGGAATTATTTCGCACCCTCCGCCTGAGGCAGGAGCACCCGCCCATCGGCGGTCACGCAGCGAAAGGAAAAATTCCACGCCCCGCGCGTCAGGCCGACGGTGTTGCCCAGACGCAAGGCCACGGCGTTCCGGCCTTTGGTCAGCGACACCTCGATGGCCCTGGGCCGCGAATACGGCTGCGTGCCGAGGTTGGTCTCCGCGCCGCCGTTCACCTGCAGGACGAGTTCATCGTCCCACGCCAGCGTCAGCTTTGCCTTGGCTGCGCCGGGAGCATCGAGTGTGCAACGCGCCACCGCGACGCCGTCGAGCGTGAGGGAGTTGCTGTTGTTGGGCGCGGGGCGGAACACGTGGTTGAACTCCACGAATCCACGCAGCGCCGCAAACTTCCGCCAGGCGCAGCCATGGAAAGGTTGCGCAGCGTCGAAGCTGCCGTTGGCGGGCAATGGCTCCTTGAAGTCAGGGGAGAGCGGCCCGGTGATCCACCACTGGCCGGAGTCGGGCAACGGCAGGTCGTATTCCCCGCGCCGAATCTCCGAACCCGGCAGCCGATGCGCGACCGGCGGCATGGTGAAAAACGGACGGAGGGGCTTGGTCGAGTACCAATAGACAGTCGAAGCGATGTCATGCGCACGGTTGGCAAACCGCATGTGAATGGACTCGCTGAAGCAAATCGAGTCATGCACGTAGAAGCGATAGGCCGCGAGTTTCTGCATGTCGCCCGCCGCGTCTTTCTGGATGAAATAGGGCATGTCGGCGAAGAGCGCGGATTGCGGCTTGTAGTCGGCGCCGCCGTAGGACGTGCCGAAGGTGTCTTCGCCGCCGATGCCGCGCAGATACGCCGGCTGGTCGGTGCCGCCGTCGAGGTAGATGTTGTCGGCCCCGGCGTGGCTCCAGCGCATTTGCTGACGGCTTTGCAGCATGTCCACACCGTAGGTGAATCCGACGAGCCGGCCCGGCCCATCCGCATCGAGCATGATGAAATCGTCCTGATAATCGCGCGCCGGCGCCTCGCGGCGCCAGCGGGCGCAGAATCGCATCGGCTCCTGCAACTCCTGGCCGGGGTATTCGTGCCAGTCGATCATGTAGTAGAGGTCGGTCTTCTTCTCGCCGCCGACCAGCTCGACCCGCGCCGATCGGGCGAAGGGCATCGGGAAAAAACAGGTGAAACCGTTCTTGGGTTTCACATCGAGGAACGGCGTGTTGATGACGTAAGGCTCGCCGGGTTGGGCGAGATTGTGCATCACGCCGAAGAAGTCGGCCAACGGCGCCTCGACCTGCGGCACGGTCTGACCGTCGAAGTAGATGCGCAGGACCACCTCGCGTCCGATGTTTTTGCCCGTCACCCAGAAGCGCCGGATGCAGCCCGGTCCCTGGAGTTCACCCAGTACTTGCGGCGTGGGTCCGCGAAAGGTGAAGTTGCGGCTCAGCCGCCGGGAGACGGGATTGGCGGGCAGATTCAGACCCCAGTCAAAATCCGTCGGACGACTGGCCTGTGCCGGCGCTGCCGTCGGGACGCCGCTGACGAAAAGCGCAGCCAGAATCAGGGGGAAGAGCAGGGTAGGCCCGCCGAGATGCCTCATGGGTTCTTGAATGATTTAATCCCACCACAAACGAAGACGCTTCTCCTTATGAATCATTTGTTTGAGAAATTCGAGTGAAAGATTTTCTGCGTCAGGGTCCATGCTTTCCAAAGCCTCGCGGTCACGCCTCGCGTTGCAGCGTCGTCCGGCTCTTCGCGGCGGCTTCGATGGCCGCGCGAGTGAGCAGGGCGCGTTTCAGTTCGCGGCGCGCGAACAGCGGCGACTGGTCGGCGTAGTGCGGGGACGATGGGTCGGCGCTGTTGCCGAAGGGGAGAATGGTCTTCGCCTCGACCTGGCCGTCGCGAAACGCGACGAACTGCACCCACGACGAGCCGGAGTCACAGACGAATTTTCCGTCGGTGACCTTCTTGGCTCCCGCCATGAAGAGGCAGGTGAACGGGTCCGCCCCGCGGTCGGAGCCGCTGCCGGGCATGGGCAGGCTGACGTGGCCGCGTTCGAGGCGGTGCAGCATGCCCCAGGTGACCGGACCGGGGCCGAAGCGCGTGCGCAACGCGACCAGTCCGGCGTCGAGCGCGGCGATCGTCTCCTCCGGCGAAAGCGCGGCGAGATTGCCTCCGGGGCCGCCGGCGTTCTTCCCGCCAGCACGCGGGCGGCGGTTTGGTTTCGCGGTGTCCTTCTGCGCGGCTTCGAGGAAGGCGGAAAGAATGGGCAGCGCCTCGTTGTCGGTCGCCGCCAGGCCGTCCCAGGCCTTCAACGTGGCGATGGCCTTCGCGCGGCGGCCGTCGGAGTCGGGCGTGCCCGCGCCGGCCTTTTCACAGGCTGTGAGAATGCGCTCGCGGATGGGCGCGGCCATGAGCGCCTTGATGTCCGTGGCGATGGCTTCGAGGCCGGCGCGGTCGTGCCGCGGGCGCGCGGCGAGGAGCTCGTCGGCGCGGCGCGCGCGTGTGCCGTCGTTCAGCGTGGTGCCCTGGCTGGCGAGGTGTTTGGGAAATTTTTCGGGCTTGACCGGGCAGTCGCGGGTGACGGTGTAGGGGTTGTTGTTGCAGTTCATCAGCCAGCCGCTTGCCGGGTTGCGCGTGTGCGGCAGGTCGCGCCACGTCAGCGGCCTGCCCCACTCGCTGGCGGAACGCGAGCCGTCCACGGGCGCGTGCCATTGCAGCGTGTCGCTGCGCTGGTGCGTGTGCGTGAAGAAGTAATAGGCGATGTCGCCGTGGCGGTCGGCGGCGATGCAGTTCCATTTGTTCGGACTGGACGCATCGAGGCCGGCCTCGAACTCGTCGAGGTTGCGGGCTGAGAAGTTTTTCATCCAGCCCAGTGTCGTCGCCGGCCGATCCAATCCCGCGAGGCGCGCGGCAAAGGCGACCTGCGCCACCGTGTCCTCCCGAATGATGGGCCGTGATGGGTGAACCGCAGCGTGCGCCCGACCTTGCGCGGCGGGCCGCCGGCCTCGTTGCGCACCTCGACAGTCAAGCGCCGCGTTGTGATCTCGCGCCAGCCGTCGTCGTAGCGGTAGCGGTCCGGGTTGGCGGGGTCGAGCTGGACACGGAACACGTCGCCGATGTCCGCGCCGTTGTTGGTGAATCCCCAGGCGAGGTCCTGCGTGAAGCCGATGCCGACGCCGGGCGAGCCGGGAAAGGTCGCGCCATAAATCCAGCGCCCGCCGACGACGAGATGTGACTCGTGCCATTTCGTGATGCCGTCCCACGGCAGGTGCGGATCGGAGTGCAACACGGTCGCGCCGTCGGTCGTGCGCGCGGGGCGGAGCGCCCACATGTTCGATGCGCCACCCTGCCCGTCGGGATTGGCCTGGTCGCGCCCGCGGCCCGCCTGCGAAACGGCGGCCAGATCCTTTTGCACCTCGGCCATCGCCTCCTGCAAATGGCGCAGCTTCGCGATGGCGGCGATGTCCGCGCCGGTCACGGCTTCGAGCCAGGCGGGGCGCGACTGGGGATGCGCCGCAAAGTAATGATTGATCCCCGCCGCGTAGCCATCCACGAGCGCGCGGCTGTCGGGCGTCAGCGCGCCGTAATCCTGCTGCGCGAGTTCGGGCAGCCGGAACGCGAGCACCAGGAAATCATTTTCCAATCGCGCGCGGCCCTGCGTCCTTGCGCCCTGTGCGCGCGAGGAGGCGATCAACTCCAGCACCAGCGGCAGGTTGTCCTCCGCGTGGCAAACCGCCTGGCCGAACACCGCGTCGGCAAGCGTGCCGGCGAAAATGTGGGGCACGCCAAGGGTGTCGCGGATGATTTCGATTTCGCCCGCGCGCGCCGCGCGCGCGTGGATTCCGAGCAGGCTCGAGCCCGCCGCCCCGCCGACAGCGGTGGCCGTGTTTCGGATGAACTGCCGGCGGGTGAAACGAGGATGGGTTTTGGGGTGCGTGTTCATATCTGTCCTGGGCATGAAGTGGGCAGGGGATGGACGATGCGGGCGGGATGATTCAATTCTTGATGGCTTTGGGAACCGGTGGAGTGTGCACGAAGGCTGGTGTTGCGCAGCATGAAAAGTCAGCGGGCATTCTTGAAGCGCAGCACCACGAGCGAGTGCGAGGTCTGCGCGGTGACGAAGAGATGGCCGTCCGCAAACACGAGGTCGTGGGCGTCATCCTGCCCGCCGGTGAAGGCGGCGGGCGCGGTGAGGCGGCCGAGTTCCTTCGGCATCTCCGGCGTGCTGACATCAATCGCCTGCACGGTCTGGCCGCCGGCGGCGAAGACCACACTGCCGGCGATTTCGAGTCCGTTCGGGCCGCGGGCGTCAGGAAAGTCCATGCTGCCGCGCAGACGGGGCTTCGCCGGGTCGGTGAGGTCAATGACCGAGACGTTGCTGCGCAAATCGTCCGTGCGGTCGCTGTGTTGTGATAGTGAACTCCCGACGTAGGCATACTTGCCGCGCGTCATCACGCGATTGGCGCCGGCGAGACGCGGGTGTTCGAGCCGGCTCACCAGACTCCACTGCTCCGGCGGCAGCACTCTGTGGGTCTTCGCATCGGCCACACGATAGACGCCCAACCGACCGGGCCGGCCTTTGCTGCCAAATCCTTCCGGGGAAACGATCACCAGCAGGTCACCGCAAAACGCCGCGTCATGCGGCGAACTCAATTCGCCGCTTGCCAGCGTCTCGCGCGAACCCAGCAGCTTGACCGTGTCCGGCGCGGAAATGTCCACGGCGAAAATGTGACCCTCCTTGTTCGCAGCGAAGACCGCATCACCGAGGCGCGCGAAACCGTTGATGGTGTCCACGCGCGGACGGTCCTTGATGGCGGCTAGTTGTTTCGGATTCGCATGGTCGCTCACGTCGAAGACGAAGAGATCGCGCGTGCCGACGAGCAGGCGGTCCTTGCCCAGCGGCAGCACCGTCTCCGCGTCTTCGTAGGCCAGCGGGGTGTTCGCGGACCAGAGCAGTTTCGGAGCGGTAGGCTGTTTTACGTCCACGATGGCGAGCGAACCGCCCTTGCCCGCTTCATAAGGAAATACCCCTCCTTTCGGCAGGTTGCGCTTGGTGAATCCCTTGCCCGCGATGTAGGCCAGCCCGTCTCGTATCTCGATGTCGTGCGCGCCCGCGAGCGCGGATTCATCACGCAACACGGCGACGACTTGCAGCGCGCCGGCGTTGATGGAAAGCGGCGACACCGGCCCGGTGCCGGGCGCATTCGTGACCTTCGCGTCCACGTCGGCGCAGGCGACGGCCTGGTTGTGCTCGTAAAGGATGCGCTCACATTCACCGGTTTTGGTGAGCGGCTTGGTGACGAGGCCGGACATCGAGTTGCCCGTGATGGTGAGGTCGCGCGTGGCTTCGAGCAGAATGCCGGCGGCTTCGTTGAGGTTGGTG
Organism: uncultured Verrucomicrobiota bacterium; assembly: GCA_964539075.1. GTDB lineage: Bacteria > Verrucomicrobiota > Verrucomicrobiia > Limisphaerales > CAZIFU01 > CAZIFU01. The sequence continues at coordinate 5,487 of CAZIFU010000037.1, forward strand.
ATCTCCCGGCGCGGGCCGCTCTGGCGCGGGCCTTCGCCCGCAAAGGTGTCGCAGAAGGTGTTTCCGCTGATGACGCTGCGACCCGAGTGGGTGGACACGCGCACGCCGAATTGTTTGCAGCGGACGAAGGTGTTGCCGGTGATGGGAATGCCGTGCGCGTCGCGCAGGTCCGCGCCGCCGCCGAAGTTTTGCGCGAAAAGGTTGCCCGACACCGTGACGCCGTAGGTGTCGCGGGCGAGCACGAGGGCGGCGCCGCCGCATTGCTCAATCATGTTGGCGCTGACGAGGCAGCCCATGCTGTTCTCGATGACGACGCCGTGGCGCAGGTGATCGTCAATGTTGTTGCCGCTCATGGTGAGGTTGAAGCCGTCGGTGAAGACCACGCCGTCGAAGTCTTCCTCGAACTGGCAGGCGGAGACGATGGTGTCGTGATTGCCCTGTGCGCGCAGGCCCGCGCCCTTGTTATAGGTGATGAGCGAGTCGTGGAGGCGCATGTCCTCGACACAGAAATGGCAGCGGATGCCGTCGCCGCCGTGGTAGCTGATCGTCACGCCCTGGATGAACAACTCGTTGATCCATACCGCCTCGATGCCATGGCCGGACTTCTCGTTGCCGGTGACGCGGAAGTTGGAAAGCATGACGCGCCAGAGCGGCTTGCGCTGGGTGGGGTTCTTTTCATCGAAGGCCTCCGAACGAATGACGATGGCGGGCTGGCCGTTGGTGCTGGCATTTTTGAGGTGCGTGGCCGTGCCCGCGCCTTCCATGCGGAAATCCTCGTGGCGGATGATGAGCGGCTCGGTGATGACGAACTCGCCGGGCGGCAACCGCACCATCCCGCCGTCGCGCGGCACGGCGTCAATCGCCGCCTGGAGCGAGGGATATTCGGCCGCGTCAATGACCGGCCGGGCGCCAGGCAATCTGGACCCGGCGCCGGAAAGCGACGACGTGAAACACCACAGGCCGACGACGGCGAGGAAGGAACGGCATTTTTTCATGGAGACGAGCGGGTTGGGCAATCTTCACTTGCGGGCGTTTTCACTCTCCTGCCATAGACGTTCCATCAACTCCCGCACTGGCAGAATTTCCCGGACGTCTTCGCAGCTTGTGCCGGCATAGAGGCACATGGCTTCCAGATTTCCCTCCAGGTCGGCGCGGGGCGGAGCGTCCTCGTAACGAAGAAAACTGCGTCCGGCGGGGTTGGTGGCGATGCGGTCTCCCTCGCCCGGCCGCCGGCCGGACGGCGGGCAACCGGCGGCTTCCCAGGTTTCCAGCGTCGAGTTGCGCAGCACGCGGTGCGCGGCGTAAGGCCAGCTGCCATCGAAGCAGACGGTAAGCGCCGTGTCTTTCGCGCGAGCTTCCACCAGACGGCCTTTGTAAATCTCATGCGCGAGCGACTCACGCGTGGCGACGAAGCGCGTGCCGAGCATCGCGCCGGACGCACCCAACGCCAGCACGCGCACGATGGCCTTGCCGTCGCCGATGCCACCGGCGGCAATGACCGGTGTGCCTTGCGCGGCCTCGATGATGTACGGCAGAACTTCGTCGAGATTTCGCGTGGCCTGCACATGGCCGCCCGCCTCGACGCCCTGGCAGATCAAAAAATCCGCGCCGAGATCGAGCGCGCGCCGGGCGCCTTCAGCGGTCGTGGTTTGAACTCCGAAGCGCGCGCCGAACGATTTCAACAGCGGCACTTCGCTCGTCGGCAATCCCCAGGAGAACGTGACCACGCGCACGCCGGCTTCGAGCGCGGCGGCCAGCGATTGGGTCTCGAACGCGAGGACGAAGTTGGCCTGAAACGGCCGCTCCGTTTGCTCACGGACGTTGGCGATGAGCCGGCGGGCGTCGTCCGGCGAAGTCCGCGTCAGCGCCAGCGCCCCCATGCCTCCGGCTTGAGAAACGGCGGCGGCGAGTTCCGGCCCCGCGACACTGCCGACCGGGGCCTGAAAAATTGGAAAGCGCAGGCCCAGCGATTCAGCGAATGCGGCGGCCTGATTCATCTATTTTGGCGGCAGCAGTTGTGCGAGCGCCGCCGTCGCCCACGCGGTCGCGGCAGTCGAGAGGAACTGGTGCTCGCCGTGCGGGTCACCGTTCTCGAAGTAGGGCTGCGCTTTGAAAGTCACGTGCGACTCGGCCAGCCACGAGCCGTCGGCAAGTTGAGTCCTCAAAAGGTAATCGCGGGCGCGCGCAACGGCTGGGTGTTCCGAAGCGGTGCCGGTCTTAAGCAACATGAACAAAGTCTGGCCGGTCGAATAGGCGTCGCTCGCGCGCTCTTCCATCTCCGCCCAGCCGCCGTCGTCGCGCTGTGTGGCGAGGATTGCGTCGAGTGTTTTTCTTTTCACCGCTTCATCGCCGCCGAGATGATGCAGGCCCCACAATCGCCAGATGCGGTCCTGCTGGTCCCGCAATGGTGCCTGCGCAAGCCACTTTTCCGCCGCCACACGGGCCTTGGCCACACGAGGGCGTTGCTCTGGCGTCGCGTATTTCTCCATCCCCATGAGGACCAGCACGGTGTCCGCGATCATGGAGGCCTGCATGGGCTGTCGCCGGCAGGTGGCAATCCATCGGCCATCCTCCACCGACGGGAGTTTTTTCGGATCGCGCTCGTCCGCGCGTTTGACGCCCTGGATTTGCAGGAGGTAATTCACCATCGCGGTCGTGGTCTTGTCGTTGGCGCGATGGTCGAGCATCAAGGCCCAGAAGCCAAAGCCCGTGGTGGCCGCGCCGCCGGGCAGGCGTTCCGCTTCCTCCAGCATCTCAATGCGCTCTAGGAAATAACGGTGCGTGGTGTCGCCCTGCGACTTGAGCCATGTCTTGTCCAACGGGAAGCCGGCGCGGGCGGCTTCCTGCATCGCGAGCATTGGCAGCGTCTGATGATGGCAGGAGAAACACGTCTTGTTCTTCTGCCAGTTGCTCGCGGCGCGCGTCACGAGCGCCAGTCCGCAACGCGTGGCGGATGCGACGGTGTTGGTGGTTTCGGCGGCGGAGGTTTGGCCGCAAAGAACACCAAGAGACGCAAAGCAGCAGAGGATAAGTCGGGGAAAGCGGCGCTGGGACGATCCGGAGCTCATGTTTTTTGCGTGAATTTTCTCCACGCCAGGCCGCCGAGGCTGACCAGCAACAGCGCGCCACCACCGAGGAGGAAAGCTTCGCGGCGGTTGACGCTCGCTGCGCCGCGCGGTTCGCTGCCGGTGATGGAGACAGTTTCGGGCGCGAGCGAGGAGTTGCGGTCGAGGCGCGCGGCGGTGGTGCTTTCAGCGGGCGGAAAGCCCATGGCGTGCAGTTGTTCGTCCCAATCGGCGTGCAGCAGGAGATCCCAGCCGGGGTTGAGTTGTTTCACCTGGCAGGAGCAGGCGCCGAGGAGGAAGAGGCACACCTCTTCGACCTGTTCGTCGCCGAAACCCGCAGCGGGCCACGCGCCGAGCACCCGGCCTCGGCCAAACACGGCGGCGAACCATGGCTCGCGTGAGTCAGCCAGGCCGGATTTGGGGCCGGCGAGCATTCGAAGGAAGATGGATTCATTGGAAGAAACAAACCCCTCACCCTGACCCTCTCCTCTCGGAGGGGAGAGGGAAGCCGCCGCTGCGCCCGGTTCACTGTTGGGAGTTCCGCCTTCAGGCGGCTTTGCGTCGCGAAGACCGCCTGAAGGCGGAACTCCAAACGATTCGGCGGTCGGAATGCGCAGCACGGAAAATTTCACCGCGAGCCTGGGGCCGGGGCCCAGCTGGCTGGTCGGGTCGGTGGGGTCAATGGCGGGGATTTGTGCGACTTGTTCGAGGTAGCGGAGGCGTTTCTCCAACGTGCGCGCGGCGGCGTCATCCGCGGCACGGTCGCCGGACTCGACGAGGATCCACACGACGGAATCGCCGGCCAGGAGGCGGCGGACGATGTCTTGGCGCGCGGGGGAGTTGGTGAGTGTGGCGATCGAGGCGGAGTCGAGAGCGCCGGACCAGATCGCAGGCGCAACCGTTTCATCGGCGTGTGGGCGGAGCAGGCGCGAAGGAGTACTTGCAGTTGCGGGCAAGCGGATGACTTCCAGGTTCAGCGCCGAGTCGGTGCCGAAATTGCGGAGAAATCGGGCGACGGGTTCGGTCCTGGCGTCGGCCGCGGAGACTTCGAAGCGGAAGTTGTCCGCGGGCCAGCGGTCGAGCGCGTAGCGGAAGACGGGGAGGGAGCAGGCCGGCGCCGCCAGAGGGGCCAGAAGGGTGGCGGCGGCAAAGACCAATGTCCAAGGACGCAATGACCAGGCAAACTGCCAGCCGACTCTTGCCAATTTTCCATGGGTCAGGCTTGTGCCATCACGTTGGTCCTTGGCGATTGGGCTTTCCTTGGACATTGGAAATCAGTCATTGGTCATTCCGCGCCAGCAGCGGTCATTTCCCGAAGCGGCTATTTCGCCGGCTTGCCAAAACATTGCACCTTGCCGTCTTGCGTCGCGACGTAGAGGCGGCCTTGGGCAGCGCTCATGCCGTCCCACACGGGCGGGCTGTCGAGCGTGAGGTTGTTCGCCACTTTGCCGTTGTCCACCGAGATGGCGATGAGGCTCGCGCCGCGTTTGCCGTCGAGCGCGGCGTCCTGTTCGGCGAGTTCCTTGAAAATCTCCGGGTCCTTCTGCGACATGCGCTCGAAGGCGTATTCCTCGTCCACGCGATCGGGCGGGCCGGCGATGAAAATAAACCGGCCCGCCATCGCCATGCTCTTGGTGTAAATGGGCACGGGGTGCGCCCATTTCTTTTCGACGAAGCTGCCCTTCGCGGGCGCCGTAGCAGCGGGCGCCCCGGGGTTTGCGGCGGCGATGACGGACGGCGCGGTGCCGGCTTTGCGGAACCACAGCGCGACGCCCACCTTGCCCTTGCCGGTCTCGACGCCGTTCAACACGCCGCTTGCATCGTTGCCGGAGTCGTCGCGCGCGGTGCCGTTGTCGAAGGACATCGCGACCATCGCGCCGTTGTCGCGGTGGACCGCGTTGGCCTGCGTGGCGTGTTCGACGATGTCGTCGAAGCCCAGCGCGCGCGGGAAAACGGCGAACTCGTCAATCACGCCGGTGTAGGGCTCACCCTTGCCGAAGTCGGCGACGAGTGACGCGCCGGCCGAGCCAAGTTGCAGGCCCTGGTTCGGCTTCTTGGAAATGAAGCCGGGCGCCTTGGTTTCCGCGGCGAGCTGCCCGTCCACGAAAATCTGGAGCTTCTTGTCCGCGGTCAGCACGCCAGCGAGATGGTGCCAACCGCCGTCGAGCGGGCGGGCGGCCTGCGCGGTGGCCTCTGTTCGATCGGCGCGGACCGAGAAACCCGGCCGGCCCTCTTGCAACGCCAGCGCATAACCCGCCACGCTGCCGCCCTGTTGCGCGATGACGCCGTTCGGGCTGTCGGGCAGAATCCACGCCTCGACCGTGAGCGGTTTGTTCGATGGGTCGAGATGCTCGGAATCCACTTTCACCGTCGGTGTCGCGGCGGCAGCATTGCCTTTCTTCGCGGCTTTCGCGTCGCCCTTTTTCGCCCCCTTCTTGCCGGTTTTCGGCAACGTGCTGGCCTTGTCCACGTCGACATTGGGCGGCTCCTTGCTCGCGGCGAAGAGTTCATACTCCATCGTCGTGGTCCACTTGTAATACTGCGGCAGGCGCGCGTAACCATAGACGTTCTGGTCGTCGTGCACGAGCATCCGGCCCGAAGGCGTGTATTTGCCGGCCTGGAAATAGCCGTTGTGGCCGCCGGCGAAATGCTTGCCATAGACCCAGTAGCTGCGGTGGAACCACGTGTCGTCGAGGAAGCCCGTCGGCGCGAACAGATGCGCGCCCTCGCCCTTCTGCGCGCCGCCCTGCTCGGCGGCGTTGCTGCTCACCGGCGCGATGTCAATGCGCTTGCCGTCAGCGGCGATTTTCTGCGAGCGCAAATACATCAGCTTGCCGTCGCTCGAAAGAATGTCATTCAAACCGACGGGCATCTGGAGCGTCTTGTGGAGCGTCTGCAAATCTTTTCCTGTGTCGGGGTCCTTGTCGTCATAGATAACTTCAACAAGTTTCCTGCCGGTGGCGGCGTCGAGCTTCACGAAGCGCAGTCCGCCATCGAGGAACACCGAACGGCCGGCGACGCAACTCACGGTACCATTTTCAATCAGCACGCTGCCGTGAACGGGCCACACGCTTTCAATCTGTTCCCAAGCCGCGTGATGACGCGCATTCGGCGCGGCCTGGAAACGCCACACGAGCGCGCCGTCGCTCGCGCGCAGGCAATACACCCAGCCGTCCTTGCCGCCGAAGAGCACGCGGCCCTTCCAGTAGGTGGGCGGCGAATCAATGCGCGCGCCGGCGATGAAGTGCCAGAGCGGTTTGCCCGTGGCGTGGTCGAGTGCGTGCAGCGTGTGCTGGTCCACTTGCGAGACAAAAACTTTTCCCGCCGCAATGGTGAGTGCGGAGAGCGGGCCGGGGAGATTGATTTCCCACGCCTTGCCGAGGTCGTCGAGCAACGTCTGGCTCGAAGAGCCGCTGCGCGCGGGGTCGTGGCGATACGTCGGCCAGTCCTTCGCGTCGGCTTCGGTCTCGGTGATGGGCTGGCCCCACGCGGGACCGTGTTCGAGGCGTTGCTCGTCGGAGAGCGGGGCGGGATGCGTCGAGCGCGAGCCGGAGGCCATCGCGTTCATGCCGTCGAGCTTGGCCTCCGGGTAGCACGCGCAATTGTGCGGGCCGGCGTAGGTGAGGCCGTTGGCGGGGAGCACGCCGTAGAGGCACGACGCGCGCACCCAGTGGTTGAGGTCCCAGTGCTGCTTGTCGATGTCCACGTATTCGATGCCGGTGCGCGAGGGGATGATGTAATGCTCCGTCGCTTTCGCGATGTAGCAGCGGTGATGAAACCAATACGTGCCGTCCGGAACGTCGGGGGCGAACTTCTTCTTCACCTCGCCCGTCTTCGGGTCGCGGCCGGTGAACTCGCCGCTCTGGCCGCCGGAGGTCGTGCCCGCGTTCCACACCAGTCCGCCCGCGACGATGAGGTCCTCTGGCGAACGGTAGCCGGACTTTTCGTGCGTGCCACCCCAGAGAATCTTGCCGGTCGCGATGTCGAGCGCGCGCTCCACGCCGTCGCCGCCGGCGTAGAGAATCACGTCGTCGTGGATGAGCACGCGCGGACCGAAGTTGTATTCGATGAGGTTGCGCTTGCCCTGTTCCTGGCTGGCCCACTGTGGTTTGCCGTTCGCGGCATCGAGGCAGACGACGTGGTCGCCGTCGTAGAAGACCACGCGCTTGCCGTCGGTGCCGAGCGTGATGGGCGCGCACTTCGCCTCCTGTTTCCAAAGCACCTTGCCCGACGCGGCCTCGACGGCCATGAGCTGGCGTGGCTTGTGGTCCCATTCGTATTCGTCGGCGACGCGGCGCTGGTCGCTCTGGAGCTTGGGCGCGTAATCGGTGAGCGCCCACTGGTTCGGGTTCACGAGCAGGTAGAGCACGCCGTTGACGTGAAGAATTTCCTCTGCGCCCTTCGTCTCGTTGTAGGTGCGGATCGTCTCGCCCGTCGCGGCGTCGAGGCAAGCGACCGGGCCTTCGAGTTCGGGCGTGACGTAGATGCGGTCGCCATCGCCGACGAGCCGGCGCGTGAGTTGAGTCGGGCCGGTCTTGAGCGGCCACATGTGGTCCTGCCACTTCGGGATGGTTTTCTTCCAGAGGATCGTGCCGTTGAAGGCGTCGCGCGCGATGATCGACCAGTGCGACGGCAGCAGGATGGAAATGCGCGAGCCTTCGTCCATGATGTAAACAAGCCGGCCGTTGACGCTGATCTGTGCCGAGAGGCTCGACATGCGGTCGTGATGCCGCGACCAGCGCGGGCTGCCGACCCATTGCAACCGCTCCGGGGGACCGACCTGGAGGTCCTTCGAAACCGCGTTGCCCTTCGCGTCGTAGTAATAGTGCGTCCAGTCATCAATGTCCGCCGGCTTGGGCTTCACCGTCTTCTTCCACGCGCCAGCTTCCTTCGTGAGCAGCACACCGTTCGGTGTCAGCACGCGCAGCGCTTCGTCATTTGACACTGCGCCGAGGTTCTCCGCGACGATGAGGTTGATGAGATTGTCAATGTAGGGAAGCACCTTGCCGTCGAATTTCTCGACGCTCACCGGCCCGTACTTGCCCGCCGCAAAAATCGCTTCACGCGCCCGGGCGACCTTCGCGGCATCGGTGTCCAGCCCTTGCACCTGGTAACTCTCCGACGCGCGCAGGGCCGCGGTGAGTTGCCCGTCACCGACGCCGAGTTGGAGGATGAGGCCGCCCTTGACACTGGAGAGGTTGAGGAGGGCCTTGGCCTCTGATTCGGGAGAAGCGGCCACCGCCGCGGCAGCCAGTGCGACGCCCAGGGAAACGCTGCACAGAAGGAACGGGAAGCCCGACGCACCGCGCACGGCAGGCGAAGGAACAGGGGACATGGTTTTCATGAGTTTTGTAGTGTCACAGCGGACGCATTGGCTGTCAGCAAAATTCAACCGCTTTCAGGAGGGGCGATTCGATTGGGCTTGTTGCCCAAATCTGCTTTTCGGAGGGACGAGCTGCGCGAGTCCCAAACTTCTTCCACTTTGCCGGGGAAAACGGGGACTCGCGCAGCTCGTCCCTCCGAACATAACGCCTGCGGCGATTTGGGCAACACGCCCGATTGGACGCGCCCCTCACCCCGCTCGAGTCGCAATCGGACGAAGCCAATCATTCGACGGTGACGCTTTTGGCCAGGTTACGCGGCTTGTCCACGTCGCAACCGCGCGCGACGGCGATATGGTAGGCGAGCAGTTGGAGCGGGATGACGGCCAGCAGGGGGAAAAGGGGTTCCAGTGTGGCGGGAAGATAAATGACGTCGTCGGCCACCTTGGCGATCTGCGCGTCGCCTTCGGTCGCCAGCGCGATGATGGGTCCCTGGCGCGCGCGGACGACCTCGAGGTTGCTGAGGGTTTTTTCATACATCGAGTCGCCCGGCGCGATGACGACGCTGGGCGTCTTGGAGTCAATCAGCGCGATGGGGCCATGTTTCATCTCGGCGGCGGGATAGCCCTCGGCATGGATATAGGAAATCTCCTTGAGTTTGAGCGCGCCTTCCAGGGCGACCGGGAAATTGTATTGGCGGCCGAGGAAGAAAAAGTCTTCGGCCGCCGCGTACTTGAGCGCGATTTTTTTGATCGCCTCGTCCTGCGCGAGGAGGCTTTCAATCTGCCCGGGGACAACTTCGAGCGCCTTGATGATTTGGGCGGCGCGGTTGGCGGAGAGCATCCGGATGCGGCCCATCAACAGCGCCAGCAGGGTGAGGACGGTGACCTGCGAGGTGAAGGCCTTGGTGGAGGCGACGCCGATTTCCGGACCGGCGTGGAGGTAGATGCCGCCGTCGGCTTCGCGCGCGATGGTGCTGCCGACCACGTTGCAGATGGCCAGCGCCTTGTGTCCGCGCCGCCGGGCTTCGCGCAGGCCGGCCAGCGTGTCGGCGGTTTCGCCCGACTGGGTGATGGCCAGGACCAGGGTGTGCTTTTCCAGGGGCGCGTTGCGGTAGCGGAACTCGCTGGCGTATTCGACTTCCACCGGGATCTGCGCCAGTTCCTCGAACAAATATTCGCCCACCAGCGCCGCGTGCCAGCTCGTGCCGCAGGCGGTGATGACGATCTGGTCCACCGCGCGCAACTCGGCCAGCGACATGTTCAGTCCGCCGAACTTGGCCGTGGCTTCCTCGTGATCAATGCGGCCGCGCAGCGCGTTTTCCACCGTGCGCGGTTGCTCGAAGATTTCCTTCAACATGAAGTGCGCGAACCGCCCGCGCTCGGCGGCCTCGGCGCTGAATTCGAGCTGGCTGATCTGCACGCTCGCCGTGTCGGAACCGAGGTTGGTGACGTGGAATCGGTCCTGGGTGAGCGTGGCCACGTCGTAGTCGTTCAGATAAACCACCTGCCGCGTGTGGGCGACGATGGCGTTGGCGTCGCTGGCCAGGAAATTTTCCCCTTCACCGACGCCGATGATCAGCGGTGAGCCGCGCCGCGCGCCGACGATGACGCCGGGATGGTCCGCGCTGACGACGGCGATGCCGTAGGTGCCGATGACTTCACGCAGGGCGTTGGTGACGGCCTGGGTCAAGGGATCCGCCAAACCGGAGTTTCCAGCTTTCAACCGGGCGTAATGGTCGCCGATCAAGTGCGCGAGCACTTCCGTGTCGGTGGCGGAGCGAAACGGGTGGCCGGCCTTGAGGAGCCGCTCCTTGAGGCGGTCGTAATTTTCGATCACGCCGTTGTGGACGACGGCGATGCGCCCGCTCTGGTCGAGGTGTGGGTGGGAGTTTTCATCCGAGGGGGGGCCGTGGGTGGCCCAGCGGGTGTGGCCCAGGCCGACGCTGCCGGCGACGGGCTGCGCCTGCAGAAGTTTGCCCAGGCCCTCGTCAATCCGGCCTTTTTTCTTGCGGATCAGCAATTCGGAATTGGATTGCACCGCCAGGCCGGCGCTGTCGTAGCCGCGGTATTCCAGACGCCGGAGGCCTTCCAGGAGGATGGGCACGGCAGGGGATTTGCCGACGTAACCGATGATGCCGCACATTTGATTTTAGATTCTGGACGATTGACGCAAGCCGGATACTTACTGCTTGCCCGTAGTTCCGGCGCAGGCTATAACCAATCCCGGCGTCCGGCAAGATGGGATTTACGAAATGGGATTTACCAAATGATAGCCTCGAAACGATTGACCGTAAATACCAGCAACGTGCTTTCCATCATCATGGGGGGCGGCCAGGGGATGCGGCTGTTCCCGCTGACGCGCGACCGCTCCAAGCCGGCGGTGCCGCTGGCGGGCAAATATCGCCTGGTGGACATTCCCATTTCCAACTGCATCAACTCCGACCTGAAGCGCGTTTATGTGCTGACGCAGTTCAACTCCACGTCGTTGCACCGCCATATCTCGCAGTCCTACAAGTTCGACCATTTCTCCGGCGGTTTTGTGGAAATCCTGGCCGCGCAACAGACCTTCGCCGACACCTCGTGGTACCAGGGGACGGCCGACGCGGTGCGCAAGAACCTCATCCATTTTCTCGACCACGATTTCCAATACGCGCTGGTCCTGAGCGGCGATCAGTTGTATCGGATGGATTACCGGCGCATCATTGCCCAGCACACCGAAAGCGCCGCCGATCTGACCGTCGCCACCATTCCAGTGACGCGCGCAGCAGCCCAATCGCTGGGCATCATGCAGGTGGACGACCAGCGGCGCATCACTCGCTTCGTGGAGAAACCGACCGACCCCGCGGTGCTCGATTCACTGAAACTGCCGCGAGATTGGCATCCCAAGCTGGGCATCGAAGGGGAGGAGGAATTTTACCTGGCTTCGATGGGCATTTACGTGTTCAACCGCGACGTGTTGCTGCGGTTGCTGGACAATTCGCTGGCGGATTTTGGCAAGCACATCATTCCTGGCGCCATCGAGACCCACCGGGTTTTTTCCCACGTGTTCCAGGGCTACTGGGAGGACATCGGGACGATCCGCTCCTTTTTTGAGGCGAACATAGACCTGACTTCCGAGCTGCCGCGTTTTAATTTCTTCGACATGTCCGCGCCGATCTTCAGCCGGCCCCGCTTCCTGCCCGCCACGAAGATCAACGGCGCGGAGATTGACCACGCCATCATCTCCGACGGCTGCATCATCAATCGCGCGCGCATCACCCAGAGCATCGTGGGGGTGCGCAGCCTGGTGGGGCCGGGCAGCCAGCTCCTTCGCACCGTACTGCTCGGCAACGATTACTACGAGTCCGCCTCCTCGATTGCGGAAAATGAATCCACCGGCCGGCCGCGCATCGGCGTCGGGCAGAACACCAAAATCGAAAACGCCATCATTGACAAAAACGCGCGCATCGGCAGCCACTGCGCGATCTCCCCGGCGGGCAAGCCGGACCTGGTGGACCATCCCATCTATTACATCCGCGACGGGATCGTGATCATCCCGAAGAACGCGGTGATCCCGGACGGCACGGTGATTTGAGAGACTACCTTGCCTGGGCCGGCTTTCTGAGGTAGAGGGTTTTGCATGAAAATCGAAAAGATTCGTGAGGCGCTGCATACGCGGCCATTTCGACCCTTCTGGGTTTATCTTGCCGATGGCGGCCGTCTTTCCGCTGAGCACGAGGATTTCGTGACGCTCGAACCGTCCGGCCGGGAGATGATCGTCTATCAACCGGATAACACCCATCACATCGTGGATGTTCTGCTGGTCACCCGCCTGGCAGTGAAGGCCAGAAACGGAGCCGGCCGCCGCAAAAAAGCCTGACCCCGCCGGCAAACCGGAGAACCTCGACGCGCCACTTTATTCCGGCGCGACGCCGTCGTCATCAGCCCGAAGAACGGCATCATCCCGCACGCGACGGTGAGTTGCCGTGCGACTGGCTTGTTCTGCCCATTTACTTTCGCTGCGATGGCTGATAAAACCCTTTTGTGTTTGACGCTTCTTCCATCTGGAACTCCTTGAATGCACGGTCACGATTGAGCCTCATCGCCGGCCCCTGCGTGATTGAAAGCGAAAAGCTTTGCTTGCGCGTCGCCGCCGCGCTCAAAAAGTCGTGCGACCGATTGGGCATCTTCCACGTCTTCAAGGCGAGCTTCGACAAGGCCAATCGCACTTCCGCCGGATCCTTTCGCGGGCCGGGGCTGGCGGCCGGACTCAAGGTGCTCGCGAAAGTCCGGGCTGAGTTCGGCGTGCCGGTGTTGACCGACGTTCACACCGAAGCGCAGGCCGCTCTCGCCGGAGAGGTGGTGGACATTCTGCAAATCCCGGCGTTCCTGTGCCGGCAGACCGATTTGATCGAAGCGGCGGTGCGGACGGGGCGGATCGTGAATCTGAAAAAGGGACAGTTCCTTTCGCCGGCTGAAATGGGACAGGTGGTGAAGAAGGCGATCCGCGTCGGTGGCAGGAAAATTCTCGTCACTGAACGCGGCACGACTTTCGGCTACCACAACCTGGTCGCCGACATGCGCTCGATTCCCATCCTGAAACGTTTTGGGTTCCCGGTGATTTTCGATGCGACCCATTCCGTGCAGCAACCGGGTGGCGGCGGCGACCAATCGGGCGGCCAGCGCGAGTTCGCGCCGGTGCTGGCCCGTTGCGCGCTGGCCGCGGGGGCCAACGGCCTGTTCCTCGAGACGCACCCCGACCCGGACCGGGCGTTGAGTGACGGGCCGAACATGATTCCGTTGCGCGACATGCCGGCGCTGCTCAAGGGGTTGGTGAAAGTTTTTGAGGCCGTGAAATGAAAAACTCCAAATCCCAGGAGCCAAGCTCCAGAGAATTTTCAAGCTCCAGAATCCAAACAGCCTGTGAAGCTGCGGAATTGGAGCTTGCGGTTTGGAGCTTCTCTGGAGGTTGGTGCTTGGCGCTTGGTGCTTGACTACTGTGCCACGCAAGAACTCCAGCAAACTCTCCTCTCGCCTCAAGCGCGTGAAGCTCCTGCTTTGCGACGTGGACGGCGTCCTCACGGATGGCTCCGTCTTCATCGGCCAGGAGACCGAGTCCAAGCGCTTTCACATTCAGGACGGTTTAGGGCTGCGCCTGCTCCAGCGCCAGGGAATCAAGGTCGGCTGGATTTCCAACCGTCCCTCGGCGGCCACCACGCAGCGGGCCGTGGAATTGAAGATTGATTTTCTTTCGCAGGACAAAGGCAATAAAGTGGCCGCCGTCGAAAACATCTTGCGCCAGGCGGGATTGGACTGGACCGGGGTTTGTTACGTCGGCGATGACATTGTGGACCTGGGTGTCCTGAAGCGGGCGGCCGTGGCCGTGGCCGTCCCCAACGGGATCACCGAAGCCCGGGCGCTGGCGGATTATGTCACCGCGGCCCCGGGCGGACACGGCGCGGTTCGCGAAGTGGTGGAACTGATTTTGAAAGCGCAAAACAAATGGACGCCGCTGGTCCGGGAGTATTCCGCCTGAGCCGGCACAATTCAAAGGAGAACCACGAATGGACGCGAATGGACCCAGCGCGGCAAAGTCGAACTCAAAGGTTCTGGACTGCGGTGGCAGAGCAAAGCGGCGACACCGCTTTCCGTGCGACAGTCTGCGGCCGAAAGCGGCGTGGCGCTCCGCTTCCCGCCGCAGTCCAAAACCAACGTTTGCGGCGCAAGCCGCGCTGGGTCCATTGGTGGTTGAATTGAATTCTTACAACTGAGCGTGATGCGCTTTCCGCCCCATGCAATTGCGCGCTGGACCCGCCTGGGCCTGCTGGCGGGCGGACTGTTGCTGCCGGCGCTCGCGCGGGCGCAAACCCCGATCGGGGGCACCGTCACAGGCGGGTTCAAGTTTCCTGGTTACGACCAGCAGCAGCGCCTCCGCTCGCTCGTCGCGGGCCAGAGCTTCAAGACGGGCACGAACTTCAACGACGTCTTCATCGAGCTTTTACGCATCGAGATGTATCACGAGGACGGCTCGGTCGAGTTCGTGGCCGAAGCGCCGCAATGCTATTTCAATATCGGCACCCGCACCGCGTCGTCGTCGGGGCCGATGCGCGCGTTCACAGCGGACCAGCGGCTGAAAATTGCGGGGACGGGCTTCGTGTATCAGCAAACCAATTCCAGCTTCGAACTCTCGAACGACGTGCGGACGCTCATCCGCCGCGAGGCGACCAACGCGCCAGCCGCCGCGGCGGAACCGCCGCTCGAAATCACAGCGGCGCATTTCCAGTTCGACCTGGCGGGCCGCAGCGCGGTCTATCGTGATCGCGTCCGCGCCGAGGACGCGCAGATGGAGCTCACCTGCGGGCTGCTCACCGTCAAGTTGTCCGAGAAAGGCGGTTCGTTTGAAACCATCACCGCCGTGGAAAACGTCGTGATGACGGGCAAAGCCGACGGCAGACAGGCCCTGGCGGAGCGGGCGGTTTACACGCGGGCAACCGAGCAAGTGGAATTGTCCGGCAGCCCGTCGTGGCGACAGGCGCGGCGGGAAGGGCGGGCGGAGAAAATTGTGTTCCACCGCAACGACAAAAGCATTGATTCCGAAGGCAACGTGGCGCTGAAACTCCCGCGCGATTCCTTTGGGGAAAGCGGATTTTTGCTGTCCGCTGCGCCGACGAACGTTGTCACGAACGCGGTGCAGTTCGTTGAGGTGTTTTGCGATCAGCTCCACACGCGCTCGAACCTGACCATCGCCCAAGGCGCCGTGCGCGTGCTCGACGCGACGAACCGCCTGTCCTGCGGGCGACTGACCTTGCAGTCGGCGACCAGTGAATCGCCGGAGGTAACCGCCGTCGCGGAGGAGAACGTCGTGGTCGAGCAGGGCGCGCGGCGCGTGACGGGCGACAAGGCGGTCTATGCGCGCGCGGCGGACACGGCGGTCTTCACCGGCCACCCGCGCTGGGCGCTGGAGCAGAGCGAGGGCAGCGCGGACTTGCTGATTTTCCGTCCGCGCACCAACGCGTTTCAGGCCAGCGGCAATGCGCTGGTGAAATTGCAGCGCGGCGGACAGGGCGCGTCGTTGCTGCCGGGGTTTCCCGCGCCGGGGAGAATGACCAACGCGAACGCGTCGTCGCCGGTCGAAATCCGCGCGGAACATTTCGAGGTGCAGGAGCGCGTGGCAACGTTCACCGGTGCGGTCAGCGCGCGCGAGACACCCGCCACGGGCGCGGAGCCGCGGCTGTCCTGCGCGAAGTTGGAGGTGCAGTTTGCCGCGAACACCAGCCACGCTGAGACCGTGACGGCGACCGGCGGTGTGGTGATGGAGCAGGGGACGCCCGGCGTCACGAACGGTCCCGCGGCGTATCAGAAGCTCGAAGCCGCAGCCATGACGTCGCGGATGAACCCGGCGACCGGCGAATTGCGCGAATTGACGGCCGAGGGCGGCGTTCACCTGGAGCAGCCGGGCGGACGCGCGGCGGGCGAGCAGGCGATTTTCGACATGGCTTCCGAGACGGTGAAACTGACCGGCAGCCCAACGGCCGAGACACCGCAGCTCATCGTGACCGAAGCGCAAGCGTTGCTTTGGGACCGCGCGAGCAATAGATTCTCCGGCACAGCGCCCTACAAGATGAAGTTTCGCTCCAGTCTTGCGAAACAGGACGCGACGAAAAAATGAGCCAGACCGAGAGCATACCAGCGACGAACAGCGCGTTGCTCGCCACGGGCAAGCTCGTGAAGCAATACCGCCAGCGCCGCGTGGTGGACGGAGTTTCCATCCACGTAAACGCCGGCGAAATCGTCGGTTTGCTCGGGCCCAACGGCGCGGGCAAAACCACCACCTTCAACATGGTGGTCGGCCTGGTCAAACCCGACGAAGGCAGGGTCACGTTCCAGGACAAAAACATCACCGGCCTGCCGATGCACAAGCGCGCCCGGTTGGGGATCGGCTACCTCACCCAGGAACCGTCGGTCTTTCGCAAGCTGACCGTCGCCGAAAACATCATGGCGATCCTGGAAACCTGCCGGATGAACGGCGCCGAGCGGCGGTTGCGGCTGAAATACCTGCTCGATGAACTGGATCTGGCCGCGCTGGCCGGGAACATGGCCTACACGCTGAGCGGCGGCGAAAAGCGCCGCCTGGAAGTCACCCGCGCGCTGGTGACCAGCCCGAAACTGCTGCTGCTGGACGAGCCGTTCAGCGGCATTGATCCGATTGCCGTTTATGAAGTGCAAAAGATCGTGCGCCGATTGAAGGAACGGGGATTGGGGATTTTGATCACCGACCACAGCGTCCGTGAAACGCTCAAATTGATTGACCGCGGCTACATCATTCACAAGGGGCAGGTGCTGGTCGAGGGCACGGCGGAGTTTCTGGCCAATGATCCCAAGGCGCGGGAAATTTATCTCGGCCCGGAGTTTAATCTTTGAGCCTTACCGGGTGGATTGAGTTGCAAAGCTGCCTGACGAAGAACTGCCGCAGCCATCCAACTCACGCAACCCGGTAACTTTTTTGACCCTGCCACGGCGCATCAATTGCGCTTTACGTTTCGCGGTTCACGTTTCACGTTATGGCCGTGCAACGCGATCTCGTCACCGTCGAACACTTTTACACCGACCACGCCAGCGCCCTGGAACTCAAACTCCTGGCGGGCGCCGCCGGCCTCAAGCGGATCATCCGCGAACCCACTGTCAACCGTCCGGGGCTGGTGCTGGCCGGGTTCACGAAATATTTCGCCGGCAAACGCATCCAGGTCATCGGCAACGCCGAATCCAGCTACTTGAAATCGCTCGCGCCGGGCGAGCGCGCCCAACGTTACGCGACGCTTTTCTCGCACAAGATTCCCTGTGTCGTTTTCAGCCGCAATTTTCATCCCGATAGATTGTTCCGCCAGGCTGCCGAGCGGGCCGATGTGCCGCTCTTCAACACGCCCTTGATTACCATGAAATTCATCAACCTGGCCACGCTCGCCCTCGAAATGATGTTCGCCCCCCACGGTACCGTGATGGGCAGCATGGTGGACATCCTGGGCGTCGGCGTGATCATCCAGGGCGAAAGCGGTATCGGCAAAAGCGAAAGCGTGCTGGCCCTCATCGAGCGCGGCTACAGCCTGGTCGCCGACGACGTCACCAAAGTCACCTTGGTGGACGGCCGCGAGGTCGTCGGCACCAGTTCCGAACTCACCCGCCACCACATGGAGGTTCGCGGCATCGGCATCATCAATGTGCCCGCCATGTTCGGCGTCAAAAGCATCCGCGCCGACAAACGGGTTGATCTCGTCATCACCCTCAAAACGTGGAATGAGGTGCCTGACGTGGACCGCCTCGGCATCGACGACGAGCATATCAAGATCCTCGGCGTGGATATTCCGCACATCACCATCCCCGTGCGGCCCGGACGCGACCTGGCACGGCTGATCGAAGTGGCCGCCTTTCACACCAAGCTCAAAGCTTCCGGTCGCAATCCGGCCAGGGAATTGAACGACCGCTTGCTGGCCAAAATGACCGGCTCGCGGGGACTCTAAAACAGCTGGCCCAAAACGGCCTTTGCTTCAATCATGCGATCGAGTTCATGAGCGTAAAAAAAATAACGGCCAGGGATTCGACGATCACCCGGGAATTCGAAATCATCAACAAGCTCGGCATCCACGCCCGGCCCGCCGCCCTGTTCGTCAAAGTCGCCAACCGCTTCGAGTGCGACATCTTTGTCGAAAAGGACGGCGAAAAAGTGAATGGCAAAAGCATCATGGGCCTGATGATGCTCGCCGCCGGCCCGGGCAGCAAATTGCGGGTCGAAGCCCGAGGCGGCGACGCGGCCCAGGCCTTGGGGGAACTGGAGGCCTTGATCAAACGCAAGTTTGACGAGGATTGAAAGCAACGCTGATGCGCGCGAGCCGGACGGACGCCACAGATCGTTTCATCTAGTAGCATCGCTGTCCTTCAACTTTCAACTTTCAACATTCAACTCTCAACTTTAGCCTTGGCGCATGGCTGCTCCTGAAATTGACGTGAAATATGTCGCGCACCTGGCGCGACTGGCCCTCTCGCCCGAGGAAGAAAAAAAACTTGGCGCCCAGCTCAGCCACATTCTCGGCTACATCGAGAAGCTGAAGGAAGTCGAGGTCGGCGGTGTGGAGCCGACCGCCCACGCCGTTCCGCTCGCCAACGTGATGCGGCCCGATGAGGTCCGGCCGGGCCTCACGAACGAGGAGGCGCTGCGCCATGCGCCGGCCGCGGCCAACGGCCTGTTCATCGTGCCGAAAATTGTCGAGTGAGTAACCACGAATAGACACGAATGAACACGAAATGCGGCGGGTGTGGTTGGTTTGCTTCTTATTCGTGTCTATTCGTGTCCATTTGTGGTTGAAAGCTTTGTCATGCTCAATCATCTCACCATTTCCGAACTCTCCGCCAGACTCGCCAGCCGGGAAGTCTCCGCGCGTGAAGCGATGCAGTCCTGCCTCGATCAAATTCAGCGCGTGGACGGCCGGATTCATGCCTTCCTCAGCTATGATGCCGCCGACGCGCTCGCGCAAGCGGACGCGGCGGACACAAAGCTCACCCGTGGCGAGCGCGGCGCGCTGCTCGGCGTGCCAGTGGCCATCAAGGACGTGCTGGCCGTGAAAAATCAGCCGCTCAACTGCGGCTCCAAAATTCTCGGCAAATTCATTTCCCCCTACGACGCCACGGCCATTGAAAAGTTGAAGACGGCGGGCGCGATTGTTTTTGGCCGGCTGAACATGGACGAGTTTGCCATGGGCAGCTCGACAGAGAACTCGGCCTTTGGCCCGACGCTCAATCCGTGGGACACCACGCGCATCCCTGGCGGCTCCTCCGGGGGTTCGGCCGCCGCCGTCGCCGCGGACGAAACCTTCGCCGCGCTCGGCACGGACACTGGCGGCTCGATTCGCCAGCCCGCGGCGCTCTGCGGCTGCGTCGGCTTGAAGCCCACCTACGGCCGCGTTTCGCGCTACGGCCTCGTGGCGTTCGCCTCGTCGCTCGACCAGATCGGGTCGTTCACCAAGGACGTGCGCGACGCGGCCACGATGCTCGGCGTCATCAGTGGCCATGACCCGCGCGATTCGACCAGCGTCCCGCAATCCGTGCCCGATTACACCGCCGTTCTCGACGGCAACGTCAAGGGCCTCAAACTCGGCCTGCCCAGGGAATACATGATCGGCGGCCTTGACCCGGATGTGAAAGCCGCCGTGGACGTTGCGGTGAAACAGTTGGAATCCCTCGGCGCCGAGGTGGTGGAAATATCCCTGCCGCACACCGGGTACGCGGCGGCGACCTACTACATCATCGCTCCGGCCGAGGCCAGCGCCAACCTCGCGCGCTTCGACGGCATCCGCTACGGCCTGCGCATGGAGGGCGCGGACCCGATTGAGCTTTACAGCCGGACGCGCGGCGCGGGTTTCGGTTCCGAGGTCAAGCGCCGCATCATCCTCGGCACTTACGTTTTGAGCAGCGGTTACTACGACGCCTACTACCTGCGCGCCCAGAAGGTCCGCACGCTCATCCGGCAGGACTTTTTGAGGGCGTTCGAGCAGGTGGACGCCATCGTCACGCCGACTTCCCCCACGGCGGCATTCAAGATCGGCGAAAAGTCCGATGACCCGTTGCAGATGTATCTTTCGGACGTGTTCACCATCTCGTGCAACCTCGCCGGCATCTGCGGCCTCAGCCTCCCGTGCGGCTTCACGAAGTCGCCCAAGCTCCCCATCGGCCTGCAACTCCTCGGCAAACCCTTCGGCGAGGAAACCATGTTGAAAATCGCCCACGCTTACGAACAAGCGACGCCGTGGCATCGGGAGAAACCCCCGCTTCATGCGCCGTAAATACGAAGGCTACATCTTCCAATTTACCGCCGCCGATCACGGCGGGCGGCACATTCACGTGTTCCGGGATAATCGCCCGGTAGCAGCCCGTTGAAAAACCCTTCAATTGTAGCCGCCGACGTTAGTCGGCGCTGATTTCCTGAGAGTTCCGAAGGCTTTTTGCGCCGACTAACGTCGGCGGCTACTTTTTTAACGGGCTGGTGGGCGTGTAGGACCGCGTGGACGGGCCGGTTCGCGGGCTGGAACGGGAGTGGAATCGAAGTTTGCAAGCGGGCCCGGAAAAGTTTAGAAGTGAACTCAATGAACGTGGACAGCTCTTGGCTGGGTTTAATTTCCTTTTCGTTGGTGGTAAAAATCCGTGTCCATCCGTCTTCATCCGTGGTTAAATCCGGCTGCTTTATGGACTACGAAGCCGTCATCGGGTTGGAAATGCACGTCCAGCTCAAAACCAGATCGAAAATGTGGTGCGGGTGCCCCAACGCCTTCGGCGCGCCGCCCAATACCAACGTCTGCCCCGTCTGCCTCGGTCTGCCCGGCGTATTGCCCGTGGCCAACGAAGAGGCCCTGCGCCTGACCGCGCTCACCGGTTTCCTGCTCAACTGCACCGTCTCGCGCCGCGCCAGGTTCGACCGGAAGAATTATTTCTACCCGGACATGCCCAAGAACTACCAGATCACTCAATACGACCAGCCTTCCACGGTGGGCGGCTGGGTGGATTTCGAGTTCAATGGCGGCCTTTCCCGCGTGCGCATCACCCGCGCGCATTTGGAGGAGGACGTTGGCAAGAACTTCCACTTCGAGCGGAACAGCGGCGTGGACTTCAACCGCGCCGGCGTGCCGCTCATGGAAATTGTCTCCGAGCCGGACCTCACCAGCGCGGACATGGCCTATGAATATCTCAACGCGCTCAAGGACATCCTGGTGTACGGCGGCGTGAGCGATTGCGACATGGAAAAGGGCATGGTGCGCTGTGACGTGAACGTGAGCGTGCGCCCGAAAGGCGCGCAGGAACTCGGCGCCAAAATCGAAATCAAAAACATGAACAGCTTCTCCGGCGTGCGCAAGGCGCTCGAATACGAAATCCCGCGCCAGATCGAAGTGGTGTCGAAGGGCGGCAAGCTGATCCAATCCACGCGCCGTTGGGACGACGTGGCGGGCGTCACCGAAGAGATGCGCACCAAGGAACACGCGCATGACTACCGCTATTTCCCGGAGCCGGACCTGATGCCCTTCGCGCCGGACGACGATTGGCTGGCGGCCGTGAAGGCGCGCGTGGTGGAGCTGCCGCTGGCGCGCAAGCAACGCTTCATGCGCGACTACCAGTTGCCCGCGACGGACGCGCAGACGTTCGTGTGGGACGTGCC
Organism: uncultured Verrucomicrobiota bacterium; assembly: GCA_964539075.1. GTDB lineage: Bacteria > Verrucomicrobiota > Verrucomicrobiia > Limisphaerales > CAZIFU01 > CAZIFU01. Next base: position 27,049 of record CAZIFU010000037.1, read on the forward strand.
GCTGGGGAATTACTTCGAAGGCATTGCCCGGCAATCGAAAAATCCGAAGGCCATCGCCAACTGGGTCATCAACAACCTGCGCGCAAAACTCGCTGAAGCCGCAGGTAGCCGCCGACGTGAGGAGGCGGAAGCTCTGGCAACGAGTGAAAATCCGCCTCCTTACGTCGGCGGCTACGGCTTTGCCAACCTGAAATTCAAAGCCGAGGCGATCCTCGAACTCGCGAGCCTGGTTGAAAACAAAACGATCAGCAGTTCGACGGCGCAGCAGGTTTTTGCCGAAATGTTCGACACCGGCAAATCACCCGCTGCGATTGTTCAGGAAAAAGGTCTGGCCCAGGTCAGCGACACCGGCGCGATTGAAAAATTCTGCGACGAAGTCATCGCTGCAAGTCCCGGCCCGGCCGCCGACTTCAAATCCGGGAAAGCCGCCGCGCTGAACTTCCTCAAAGGCCAGGTGATGAAGTTGAGCAACGGTAAGGCGAATCCGGCTATAGTTGGGAATATTCTGGAGAGAAAATTGAAAAGCTGACTTTAGTAGCAGCCGACGTGAGGAGGCTCTGACTTTCTCTCATTTGAAGTGAGCCTCCTCACGTCGGCTGCTGCATTCGATCATAATGTTCACCGAAATCAAATCCGTCCACTTCGTCGGCATCTGCGGCACGGCGATGGCATCCACGGCGGCGGCCTTGAAGCAGCGCGGGTTTGCCGTCACCGGTTCGGACCAGAATGTGTATCCGCCCATGTCCACGTTCCTCGCCGGGCGGCAGATCGAGGTGATGAACGGTTACGGGGAGCGCAATCTCGCGCACCAACCCGACCTCGTGGTGATTGGAAATGCCATTTCGCGCGGGAATCCGGAGGCGGAGTTCGTGCTCGATCACAAGCTGCGCTATTGCTCGCTGCCGGAGTTGCTCAAGGAATTCTTCATTCGCGGCAAGCGCCCGCTCGTCATCACCGGCACGCACGGCAAGACCACCACCACCTCGCTGCTCGCTTGGGTCTTCGAGCACAACGGCCTGAATCCAAGCTTCCTCATCGGCGGCATCCCGAACAATCTGTCGCAGGGCGCGCGCTTCACCGACAGCGAGTGGTTCATCATCGAGGGCGACGAGTACGACACGGCGTTTTTCGACAAGCGCAGCAAGTTCGTCCACTATCTGCCCGAAGTTGCCATCATCAACAACGTCGAGTTCGATCACGCGGACATTTTTCCCGATCTCGCGGCGATCCAGAAATCGTTCAGCCACTTCATCCGGCTCGTCCCGCGCAACGGCCTGCTGCTGGCCAATGGCGACGACCCGAACCTCGCGCCGCTGTTGAACGTCACCCATTGCCCGGTGAAACGCTTTGGCCTGGGCGCGGACAACGCCGTGCACGCGTTCAACCTGCGGCTGGGCGCGACAGCCAGCGAGTTCGAGATTCCGAGCTTCAAGTTTCACCTCAACCTCGTGGGTGAACTGAACGTGCGCAACGCGCTGGCCGTCGTGGCGTGCGCCAAGCATTGCGGCCTCTCGAACAAGCAAATCCAGTCCGCCTTCGACACGTTCAAAGGCATCAAGCGCCGCATGGAAGTGCGCGGGGTGAGCGGCGGCGTGACGGTGGTGGACGATTTCGGCCATCATCCCACGGCCATCCGCGAGACGATGCGCGCGCTGCGCATCAAGTATCCGCACCAGAAAATCTGGGCCATTTTCGAGCCGCGCTCGAACACGACGCGCCGCAACGTCTTTCAGAGCGAGCTGGTCACCGCCTTTGCCGAGGCCGACGCGGTGATTGTCTCGGAAGTGGCGCGGCTCGAGCAATTGCCGCCCGGCGAGCGGCTCGATCCGGCGCGGTTGATGGCCGATTTGGAAAGCGCGGGCAAACCTTCCGCCTATCTGCCGGACGCCGACGCCATCGTGGCGCACGTGGGCAGACAAGCCCAGGGCGGCGATGTGGTGTGCGTTTTCAGCAACGGCGGCTTCGGCGGCATCCATGGCAAGCTTCTGGAGCGGCTGGGGAAAAAGTAGCGCAGGCGTCCGCCGTGACCATCGCAAGCCCAGCAATCGCTGCCGGAGATTCTTTCGTGGGCGCATCTCAGTTTCTTGCAACCGCACAAACTGTCTGACGTCTGGTATTGACCGGCGCGGGCGGCGCCGGCCCCAGTCCCGCAGGGACGGCTGAAAAATAGGGCAGCAGATTCCTTGTCCCACCTGGGACAAAGAATCGGACGTTGGGGCCCGCAGGGACGGGGCGGAGAATGCAGGCAGGGCGTGCAAGAAAGTGAGATGCTTCTCTCGCCCCTGACGAGTTTGATCTCTTTTCCACTTCAAACCCACGGTTAAAACCGTGAGCTGTTCTCTACCGTCCCTGCGGGACTGGGGCGGCCGGCGCATTGGTGCCTTTGGCGGCGTTCTCGGCTTTGGCGACGTTATTCAAAAGCAGCGCTTTCCTGTCGGCATAGAAGGTGTTGGTGACCGCGTTCAGGTGTTGGCGGGCCTTGTCAAAATTGGCGCGCCAGGTCTCGAGACGGCCCAGGTGGATGCGAACGCCATCGGGCGCGAAATCACCAGTGGCGATTTGCAACGCGTACTCCCACCCCTTGACCGCGTCGGCCCAGCGCTGCGGTTTGATGTCGTAAAAGCTGCTGGCCATTTCGGTCGCGAGCACAAAATTCTGCGGGTCGAGCTTCAGCGCCCGGCCGTAGAGGTCGAGCGCCTTGTCGAAGACCTGCGCTTCGGTAATCTGGTAAAACTCCCTCGCATCCTTGCGATAGGTGGCGACGACGTTGGCGAGGTTCCGATAATAAGCGGACTCGGCGGGATCCAACTCGATGGCTTTGCCATAGTATTCAAACATTTTTGAAACTGGTGCGCGGTGGTTGTGAACATTGCCCAGATTGTTCCAGATGGCGGGATTGTTCGGGTCGAGTTGGCGGGCCTTCTCCAACTGGGCCAGCGCGCCGTCCGTGTCCAGCGTGTCGCCCAGGAAGCTGGCGTAGGCGATGCGGGCGCGGACGTGTTCCGGGTGGCGCTGCAAAAAATTCTCGTACGCCTTGCGCACGGGGTCGAAGCGTTGCTGGATGCGCAGATTCAGGATCGCCTGCGAAATGCCTGCGCCGCTTGCCTCAAAGCTCTCGTTGTCCCGGATCCATTTGTCCACTTCGGCCTGCGCGGTATCGTCGTCGGTCAGCAGGCGCTGATATTCCTGTTCGACCGGGTCGTCGGGGTTGGGGACGTTGACCGTGAGGCCGGTGGTTTTGGCGACCATATTGCTGATGGCGAGCGGTTGGTTGGTGGCCAGCAGCACGCCAAGCAATCCGCTCAAAAGATCATTCACGACGCCATCCTAACACCGCGCCGGCGGTGGGACAAACAACTTATGGTTGGACTGGACGATGCGCCCGGGGCTTTGTTAGCGTTGGCGCGATGAATCTGGAAGATCATTTGGGTGACATTATCCGCAAGGCGCGGCTGATGACGAAGGTTGCGCCGGAGGCCGCCGCGCGGGCAGCCGGGCTGACGGAGGCGGAGCTTTCCGCTTTGGAGGACACGGGCACGGTGACGAAGCGGCCGGACTTCAAGGCATTGGCCGGGTTGATCGGATTGAACGCAGCCAAACTTGAAGGCATCGCCAACGGCTGGCTGCCGCCGGCCATTGACACGGGCGCCTGGCGTGAAATCCGCCACCTCACCACCAGCGAGGGCGGCATGGCGGTGCATAATTATCTCGTGTGGGATGAAGCCACGCTCGAGGCGGCGGTGTTCGACACGGGCTGGACGGCCGGGCCGATTTTCAAACTCATGGACGAACACAAACTGGAGCTCAAACACATCTTCATCACGCACACGCACCATGACCACGTCGCGGCGCTGGAGCCGGTGCGCACGAAATTCCCCAAGGCCCACCTGCACACGGACGCCCAAGGCGCACCGCCGCAGCATCGCAATCGCCGCAACGATTTCATCCAGCTCGGCAGCCTGCGCATCACCAACCGCGACACGCCCGGCCACGCCGAGGACGGTGTGACCTACATCGTCGGCACGTTTCCGGAGGATGCGCCCAATGTGGCCATCGTGGGGGACGCCATTTTTGCCGGCTCGATGGGCGGAGCCAAGGACCACGGCCCGCTCGCCAGACAAAAGGTGCGCGAGCAGATTCTCACGCTGCCGGCGGAGACGCTGATTTGTCCTGGACACGGCCCGCTGACGACAGTGGGGCTGGAGAAGGAGTACAACCCGTTTTTTTGATTTGCGATTCACGATTTACGATTGACGCGCTGTTGATAGGCCTCCTAGCGCGCATGAAACGTGGCGTCACACTGTCCATTGCTCTTTATGTCGTTTGCTTGGGACTCTTGGCGTTATTGCGGTCAATGAATTTTGTCCCCAGTCTTGCCACTCCAGAGATGCTCTATGGACCTGCGATAAAGTTTGTGAGTCTCTGGCTTTACAACTTTATTGGCTTCGTGGACCCGCGCTGCCAGCGCCGGTCGCTGAGCCTGGTCAGGATGCAAAGAAGCCGCGGCGCGTAAATCGTCAATCGCAAATCGAAAATTGGAAGGTGAAAATTGGAAGGTTGACCCTCACCGAGCGGATTGTTAGCTTTCGCGCCTTCCGGCGGCAGGCCGGGACCGAGTATGCGACACACGATTTCAGTGCTGGTGGAAAACAAGTTCGGCGTGCTTACGCGCATCGCCGGGCTGTTCAGCGGGCGCGGCTACAACATTGACACCCTCAACGTGGCGCCCACGCAGGATCCCGCGACCTCGCGCATGACCATTGTGACGCGCGGGGACGATGCGACGCTGGAGCAGATCGTCAAACAGCTCAACAAGCTGGTGGACATCATCAAGGTGCACGATTTCCGCGAGGGCGAATACGTGGACCGCGAACTGGTGCTGGTGAAAGTCTCCGTGGACGCCAGGTCGCGCGCTGAAGTCATGCAGATCACCGACATCTTCCGCGCCAAGATTGTGGATGTGCAGCCCAAGAGCCTGACCATCGAAATCACCGGCAACGAAAGCAAGGTCGAGAAGTTCATCGGCCTGATGGCAACCTTCGGCATCCTCGACCTGACGCGCACAGGGAAGGTTGCTTTGCCGAGGAAATAATCATGCCAGCGCAGAACGAGAGCCAGATACTTGGAATCGCATTGGGGACTGCAATCGCGGTGATGTGCTCCTGGACTCGCAATCGCTCCATTCTTTGGGCGATCTTGCGCGGAAGTTTTTCATGGATGTATGTGATCTACTTTGCGCTGACGCGACGGCCTGACGAGCGGAAATAACAGATTAAGATTAAGATTAAGATTAAGATTAAGAACGGATTTTTCCTCAACTCTCAACTCTCAACCATCAACTCATTCAATGCCCGCTAAAGTTTACAACGACCAGGACGCCGACCTTGGCGTGTTGCAGAACAAAACCCTTGCCGTGCTGGGCTTCGGCTCGCAGGGCCACGCCCACGCGCTCAACCTCAAGGACAGCGGCCTGCGCGTCATCGTCGGCCTCTACGAGGGAAGCCAATCCATCCCAGTGGCGCAGGAGAAAGGCTTCGAGGTGGTCAGCACCGCCGAGGCGGTCCGCCGCGCGGACATCATTTTCGTCGCGCTGCCGGACACCAAGCAGTCTGCCGCCTACGAAAAGGACATTGCGCCGAATCTCGCGCCGGGCAAAACCTTGCTCTTTTCGCACGGTTTCTCGATCCATTTCAAAACCATCGTCCCGCCCAGGAACGTGAACGTGATCCTGGTCGCGCCCAAAGGCCCCGGCCACATTGTGCGCCGGCAATATCTCGAAGGCAAAGGCGTGCCGGCGCTCATCGCGGTTTATCAAGATCCGGGCCGCCGGTCGAAGCAAGTGGCGCTGGCGTGGGCCAAAGGCATTGGCGGCACGCGCGCCGGCGTGATCCAGACGACGTTCAAGGAGGAAACCGAGACCGATTTGTTTGGCGAACAGACCGTGCTGTGCGGCGGGGCGAGCGCGTTGATCCAGGCGGGCTACGAAGTGCTCGTCGAGGCCGGCTACCAGCCGGAGATGGCCTACTTCGAGTGCCTGCATGAACTGAAACTCATCGTGGACTTGATGAACGAAGCGGGCATCAGCGGCATGCGCTTCTCGATTTCCGAGACCGCCAAGTGGGGCGATGTCTCGATCGGGCCAAAGATCATTGACGCCGGCGTGAAGCGGCGGATGAAGGCGGCGTTAAAGGATATTCAATCCGGCAAGTTCGCGAAAGGCTGGATTGCCGAGTACAAAGGCGGCTACCGGAAATATCACGCGCTGCTCAAACAGGGCGAGAAACATTCCATCGAAAAAGTCGGGGCGCGCCTGCGGGCCTTGATGCCGTGGATGAAGAAGCGTTCCGTCAAAGGCGTGCAGGCGGCCTATTAGCGAAGGTGGAAAAAACCTCCGTTTGGAGTTCAAGCTTTAGCTTGTCCAGGCGCACACTAAAGCGTGAACTCCAACGCCAGAGCCTTCAGGCTGTCTTGGCCCGGGCACGCTGAAGCGTGGACTCCAAACCGCTCCCCGCGCGAGGCGCAACCAAATTTTTCGGATGGTGTTTCAGTCTGAAGCGCGGTATGTTTCATGTCATGATCGGATTTGGCAAATCGCTCCGGCTTGCGTTGGGAGGCCTGTTGGCTTCCGCGGGCATGGCCGCAGCCATCACCGAACCGGCCACGGCTTCCTATTCCGTGATCATTGAGCGCAACCCCTTCAATTTAAAACCGCCGGAGCCGGTAAAGCCGCCGGAGCCGCCGGCCCCGCCGCCGTCCACGGTCAAACTCACCGGCATCACCACGATTTTGTCCTCCAAGCGAGCGCTGTTGACGGTTCAGGAACCCGGCAAGCCGCAGCCGTCTCAAAAAATCATGCGGGAAGGCGAGCGCGATGGCACGCTGGAAGTGGTGGAGATCAATGAACAAGCCGGCGCGGTCAAGATCATCAATTCCGGCGTGAGCCGGACCCTGACGTTTGAAACCGACGGGGTCACGAAACCGGTCGCCGTGGTGAACCCTTTGCCTCCAGGAGTTGGGCAGCCACAATTTCCCGGCCAGCCTGCGCCGCAGCCCAATCCCGCCGTCCCCACGCCCGTTTTTCGCACCAGCACCGGCGGCCCGACGGGGTTGGGCGGAATTGGCGGAGGCGACGCGTCCGCAACCGATGCCGCGCGCCAGATTCCCACGCGCTCCGTCCGCGTGGCGCCGCTCACCAGCCAGCCAGCCCCCACCGTGCTTCCTGGTCAGTATGTGCCGCCGCGTACGACCCAGCCATCGCCGTCGCAGCTTTCAGCGGAGGAGCAGATCATCCTGATGGAAGTCAACAAGACCTTGAACCAGGGCGGGCCGCCGTTGCCGCCGACTCCTCTGTCGCCGCGCCAGTAGCCGCGGCTTACTTTCGCGGTGGCGGTACGATACCGGCCTTCTTTTGCCGGGCCTCCAAATCGTCCATCATCTGTTTTTCCGCCTGTTTGACGCCGGGCAACAAATCGCGTTCTTTCTTCGCCAGGAGGGCGGCGTCCGCCGGGGAAGGAAGCACGGTGGGGCGCATCAATATAATGAGTTCAACGCGCTTGTTGACATCCGCGCTGCTGCGGAACAGGGGGCCTAGGAACGGGAGGTCCTTCAGAATCGGCACGCCTGATTTGGATTTGCTTTTAGTCGTGCTGATGAACCCGCCCAGGATGATCGTGTCGCCGTCCTTGACGGCCACCTTGGCGGCGGCCGAGCGGTCGGTCGTGGTGGGCACGGGATTGCCGTCAATGATAACCGCGGTGCCGAGTTGCTGGATGTTCTGCGAGATGTCCATCACCACCAGGCCGTCCTGGTTGATCAAGGGCAGCACATTAAGCGTAATGCCGACGCGCGTCTGCTGATACTGCGAGCGCGCGCCGCCGTTGATGTCCGAGATCGTGCCGGTGACGTACGGCACCGTGTCGCCGATGAAGAGGCTGGCCTCGATGGCGTGCGACGTCTGAATGCGCGGGCGCGACAGCACGTTGATGGTACTGTCGGTGGCGATGGCCCGGACGGCGACGTTCCAGGAGTCTCCCAACTGGCCGAAATAGGTCAGGCCGTCAGAGTTGGGGAAGGTACGCATGCCGTTGGTGATGAGATTGCCGAGGAAATTGCCGCCGCTGTTGATCGAATTGTTGCCGTTGTTGATCACACCGCCGCCCCGGAAATTGTCAGTGAATTGCTTGGGTTGCTGCCCCACCGAGACGCCGAGATTGCGGGTGTCATCGAGCGAGACTTCCATGATGATGGCCTCGATGAGCACCTGCGCGAGCACCACATCCAGTTCGCTGATGATTTTTTTGATCATGGCCATGTCCTGGTCGTTGGCGAACACGATCAGCGCATTGATCCGTTCATCCGGAATGATTTTAACTTCGCCAAGAATTTGGAATTGCCCGGAGGCGCCGCCCGTGGCGGCGCGGTTGACGATGCTCCGGAGCCGGTCCTGGAAGGCGCTTTGGCTGCCGCCGGTGCCGCCAAGGCCGGTAGTTCCGCCAATGCCGGTGGTTCCGCCAAAGCCAGTAGTCCCGCCGTAGCCGGTAGTTCCGCCGATGCCAGTGGTTCCACCGTAGCCGGTATTTCCGCCAATGCCGGTAGTTCCGCCATAACCGGTAGTTCCGCCAGTCGTGCCCAAACCGCCGAGTGATCTGGCTGAAGGGGAACGGCTGGTGACGCCGCCCCGGGCACCGGTGGTAGCGCCGCCCACGCCCGTGGCCACGCCGCCGCCGCCGCCGCCAGTCAGGCTGCCGAGCACGCCGGCGATTTCCGAGGCCAGCGCGTATTTGATGGGGATGACTTCGTATTTGATTTCCACCGGAGTTTCCACGTCCACTTGCTTGATCACTTCGAGAATCCGTTTGATGTTCACTGCGTAGTCCCGCAATACGAGCACCTGGCTGCTGTCCAGCGGCACGATGCCGCCCTGCAACTTGCCGAAGGGCTGGATCACGGGGATGATTTCGCTCGGCCGGACGTGTTGCAACTGCACGATTTGGGTGGTGTATTGCGCCGCCTCCGGCAGATTTGTGGGATCAATACTGTTGAACTTAGCGCCTTCCTGAAGCGCCTGGGCGTTTGGCACGGCCTCCACAAATTTTTCGCCGACGGGAATCATGGTGATGCCGTTCATCTGGAACACGGTGTCCAAAGCTTGAATGGCCTCGATTTTGGTCAGCGGCGTCTGGTTGACCAGGATGATGTTGGGGTTGGGCAACTGCGCCGGCCGCAAAATCGTCCGCCCCAAGTACTCCGCATAGACGAGCAACACTGACTCCAGCGGGGCGTTCTGGAAATTTATCTCTTTGGGCTGGATCAATTTTTCCGGTTCCGCTTTCACCGTCGCCGTGGCCGGCTCCGGAACGGCAGGGGCGGCGGGCGCGGTACCGGGGGGTTGCACGGCGGCAGGCGCCGGGACTTGCGCGGGCGCCGGAGCGGGCGTGGGAGTCGCGGGCGTGGCGGTGATTGCCGGCGGAGTCGCCGCAGGGGCGGGAGCAGGATTCTGGCCGCGCGTCGGCACGGGGCGCAGGGTCACCGAACCGGGGGCCGGCTCGTACATCGGGACCGTTGCCGGATTGGTAAAGAGCGCGGCGTTGGTTTCCATCGTCCGGCGCAGGATGTCGCTCAGAATGGCGTCGCGATTCGTGTCGGTGCGATCCAGGGTGATGCCGGTGGGTTGGGCGGCGGGGGGCGGGGCTTGCGCCAGCGCCGGACGCGTCAGACACGCCAGAGCCAGCAGCGACAGACAAAAAAGAGCGGTGGTTTTCATGGTGGTTTTGCCGTAAAAAATTTCCGGTTATTTGTTTGTCAGTTTCGCCGACTGGGCGACGGGTTCTTTTTGATAGCTGGCCACGAGCGTGAGGCTGCCGGCCAACCGGGTGTTGCCGGCGTCCGGGTTCAATGTCAGGTTCCGCACGCGGATCGTCGAGTTGCCGGAGCCGAGCTTGACCAGAAAATCCACGAGTTCTTTGTCTCCTGTATTAACACGGATGGTGACGGATAGTTCTTTGAAGAAATCGGTGGGCTTGCCGCCCGTTTTTTCGCGGGGCTGTTCCTGGTTAAGGATCGACACACCGCTGCTCGTGGCCTGGTTCCGAATGTCGTTGATAAGTTTAAGGTCCTGGTCGGCGGACAACACGGACTCGCCGCTGCCTTCCAATTGCTGCCTCCTGGCCTCGTATTCCGGGCGGCGTTTGATCTCCGCCTGGTAGGTGTCGAGCGATTTTTGCGTCGCGGCCTTTTGCACCAGTGTCTTGCCCAGATCGCCAAAGTGCGGCACGACAAAAAAGAAGTTCAATACCACAAACACCACGAAGGCGGCGAAGACGACCAGCCGCTTTTCCCCGGGGCGCAGTTTCAGGCGGTCGAGAAAGGAGTTCAATCGGCCTCCGTTCGTTTGAGTTCGGCGGCAAAACTCCAGCGAAAGATCGTGCCGCCGGAGGGCCCCGTGGCTCTCTGGTAGGACTGCGGACTGACGACGGCGAAAAAGGGCGTGGCATTGGACCCGGACAGACTGGCTTTGCGCAAAGCTTCATTGTACTTCGAGATCTGGCTCTCCGCAATCTCGGTGGCGATACCCGCAAGCGTGACGGTTTTTCCGTTGGAGAAGGAGAACGCGGTCAGAGTCAGTTCCGAGGGCAGCAAAGCGGAGACGATCTTCCAGCAATCCAGCGCGCCATATCGCAGGCTGAGTTGTTCCTGCAACACGCGGCCGCGTTCCTTGAGTTGCAGCACGTTCGTGTAGGACCCGCCCAGGCCGGCGACTTCCTGCGCCAGCCGGCCGTGCTGGTATTTCACCACTTGCACCGCACCCAGATAAATCAACACGCCGAAGGCATAAACCAGAATGGCCGCGAGCAACCCACGCATCCAGAGCCGGTCAATCAACTGTTGCTGGTATCGCGCGGTAAATTCCGCCGGCAACAGGTTCTCCCGGCCCTCGTCCGCCGCGGCCTTTTGCGCGGACGCCTCGGCCAGCATCGACGCGGGCAGCGGCTCGATCACTTCCACCACTTCACCGGCGTGCTCGTGGATCAGCGGTTCCCAGACGGCGGCGGTTTCCAGGTCGGCGACCAGGTGCCAGCGAGGCGGGGCGGCCAGCCAGCCTTCCAATTCCCCGGCCCATGCCATCCGCATCACTTGTTCGCTGAGGACGGCGCCGCGGTTTTCGTCATCCGGCAAATGCACGAGCGCCAGGTCGCGCAACGCGCCGCCATACCACCAGGCCATCAAGCAGGAGGTCTGGCCCCCGGCGGCAGTGCGCGGATAAATCCAGACGCCGTCATCGTGGATCGGCGTGGCGAGCAATTGATGCAGAATGGGCACATCCAGCCGGTCGGCCAGGTAGCTTTGGCCTTCCAACCGGCCCAGAAATTCCTCCACGGCACTCCGGGCGGCGATGATGACGATGACCGTTTGCAGGTTGTCGCCCGCCACCGGGGCCGGTTCGATGCTCCAGACAATTTGTGCGACCGGCAGCGGCGAGAGCTTTTCCAATTGCAATTCCACCATCGCCCGCAGCTCGGAAAAATCCGCGCCGGGCATCTGGGTGACGCGCAGGAAAACCATCTCCGGCGGCAGCCACGCGACATTCAGTTTGGGCTGGTAAAGTGAGCGCCAGTCCTTGGTGATCCATTTGCCGGACAACGGTTCAGCCGGGGAACCTTCCTGCTGGCCGGCCGGGGAGACTTTGCTGCCGCCGGTGGCGAATTGCCAGAGCTGGCGGCGGTCCGCGCCGAGGCTCAGGACGTTGCAGGAATGCGGGCGCGCCTTCTTCATTTTTTGTTCCAGAACTCGGTTTTGTCGCCCACCAGCGCGGCCAGGTGCTCTTCGGTCTGGGTCACGCGCAAGACCTCCTCGATCGTGCTGATGCCGGCCTTGACCTTGTTCCAGCCGTCGGCGCGGAGCGTGCGCATGCCGTTCTCGATGGCTTTCTGCGCGATGGTCGAGGACGGGGCGCGGTTCATGATGAGCGGGCGCAACGCCTCGGTGACCAGCAGCAATTCGTAAATGGCCAGCCGGCCCTGGTAGCCCAACTGCCGGCATTCCTCGCAGCCGGCCCCGCGCCAGAACTTCGCCGTGTGGATTTCGCTTTCGGGAAAACCAACCTTCCGCAAATAGTCCCGCTCCACTTTTTGCTCGATTTTGCACAGCGGGCAAATCGTCCGCACCAGGCGCTGCGCCAGGATCGCTTCGACCGACGAGGCGACCAGGAACGGCTCGATGCCCATGTCAATCAAGCGCGTGAACGCGCTGGCCGAGTCGTTCGTGTGCAGCGTGCTGAAGACCAGGTGGCCGGTCAGCGCGGCGCGGATGGCGATCTCCGCCGTTTCCAGATCGCGGATTTCGCCCACCATGATCACGTTCGGATCCTGGCGCAGGATGTGGCGCAGGCCCATCGCAAAGGTCAGGCCGATGTCCGAGCGCACCGCGATCTGGTTGATCCCTTTGAGTTCGTATTCCACCGGTTCCTCGATGGTGATGATGCGCTTTTGCACCGAGTTGATCGTGCTCAGGCAGGCGTAGAGCGTGGTGGACTTGCCGGAGCCGGTCGGGCCGGTGACCAGCATGATGCCGTGCGGCCGGGTGATGACGTCGCGCACCGCCGCTTCGTCGGCGGGGGCGAAGCCGAGCTTGTCCAGGCTCAGGAAGATTTTCCCGCGCGTCAGCAGCCGGAGCGACAGGCTTTCGCCATAAACCGTCGGGACAGTGGAGACTCGGATGTCAATTTCCTCCCCCTTGATGCGGACGTTGATGCGGCCGTCTTGGGGCAGGCGTTTCTCGGCGATGTTCATTCCGGACATGACCTTCACGCGGGAGAGCAGCGCGGCCTGGTAGCGTTTCAACTGCGGCGGCATCGGGGTCTGGTGCAGGATGCCGTCAATGCGGTAACGGATGCGCAACTCGTCCTCAGCCGGCTCGAAATGGATGTCGGTCGCGCGGTCCTTGTAGGCTTCCCAGATGATCTGATTGACGAATTTGATGACGCTGGCCTCCTGGTCGCCCTCGGTGATTTCCTTGTCTTCGCCCACCAGCAACTCGATAGGCTCCTCCTCGTCGATTTCGTCGAGGGTTTGGGCGCCGACGCCGTAATATTTTTTGAGCGCTTTTTCGATTTCGTGCCGGGTGGCCAGGGCGAGGCGGACCGGGCACCGGGCGTCGAACTGTACCGCGTTGAGCAGGGCGGTGCTGAAAGGATTGTTGACGGCGACCTGCAAGGTGCCGTTTTCAAAAAGGACCGGCAACGCGTTGTATTGAAAGGCGACCTTGGTGGAAATGCGGGCGCGCGTTTCAGGCGGGACGGAAATTTTGGGCAGGTCCAGATACGGCCAGTCGAGCACCTTGGCCAGTTGTTGCAGAAACAGCTCCTCGGACAGGCCGCGCTCGCGGCAGAAAAATGTCAGCAACGGTTCCTGCGAGCCGTTCTCGGTGGCGACGCGCCAGGCGACGCTCCATTGGTCGAATTGCTCCGGCGTGGCGAGCGCCGCGCGGTCCAGGATCGTTTTGATGGAAAGCAGGGCCATGACGATTTTCAGTTGATCTTCACCAGTTTGATACAACCCAAAGTAAAGAAAGTTGCCAGCCGGGTCAAAGTATTTGACGCGCCCGCAAATGCGCGAGCGTGCGAGCCGGCTCTCGCGGGCGCGTTGTCCAAATCCTGGAGCGTGGCTGTCTCAATCGCAGCAACGCCGCATCGTCAAGGCCGTTCTTGAAATTCCCCGGCGTCGTGGTCCGTCGTGATTGCTGCGGCTGAAACAGCCGCGCCGGCAGCCGGTCCGGTTTTTTCAATCCAGGTCTCGCCGGAAGCCGATCAGGATTAAGAGCGGGATCACAAGCAGGACGTTCAAAATTTTCCTGGTTTGAGAACTGGTGGCGCTTCGACTCGAGCCGGCGAGGGGAAGAACTTGACTTTGACATCGCCCCGGCCACCGGTGAAAATCGCGGCCATTCCATGAGCTAAAAACATTCGTCCTATGCCAAATTCCGTTTTCTTCTTGTCCGGTCTGGTCGGCGGGTTCCTGGCCGCCGCCAGTCCCACCGGCTTGCACGCCTCACAGGCCCGGCCCGCCACCGGCCTCGCCGCGATCCGGGTGCCGGAGGGGTTCACCGTCGAACTGGCCGCCGGACCCGAACTGGCGCCTTACGGCATGTTCGGCGCGCTGGACGAGCACGGACGGCTCTTCATCGCCGAGTCCTCGGGTAAAAACATCCGAGGGGCGGCCATGGCCGAAAATCCCGAATGCCGCATCCGCCTGCTCGAAGATACCCATGGCGATGGCATTTATGATCGCGCCAAAATTTTTGCGGACAAAGTTGGCATCCCCATGGGCGTGCTCTGGTACCACGGCGGCCTTTACGTCGCCTCGCCGCCGGATTTTCTCCGCTTCGAGGACACGGACGGCGATGGCGTCGCGGACCGGCGCACCGTTCTGCTCACTGGCTGGCAGGTGAAGGGCACCGCCAGCCTGCACGGGCCGTTCGTCGGTCCCGACGGTTCGCTGTATCTGACTGATGGCCGGCATGGCTTCGACATCCGGACAAAAGAAGGGACGAACCTCAAGGGCCAGGCTGCGCGCATCTGGCGGATGCGCCCCGATGGCAGCCGTCTCCACCCGGTCGCCGGCGGCGGCATGGATAATCCCGTTGAAGTTGTCTTCCTGCCCACCGGCGAGATGATCGGCACGATGACCTATTTCACCAATCCGATGCACGGCCAGCGCGATTCGTTGACGCACTGGATTGACGGTGGCGTTTATGGCAAGTGGCACGAGTGCGTGAGCGAGTTCAAGCAGACCGGCGATTTGTTGCCGCCCATGACGAAGTTCGCGCGCATCGCGCCGGCGGGTCTGGAAATATATCGCGGCACGAGCTTCGGCCCGGCGTTTCGTGGCAACCTGTTCAGCGCACAATTCAATACCCACCGCATTCAGCGGCACACGCTCTTTCGCGAGGGCGCGACCTTTCGCACGGAAGACGAAGATTTTTTCACGTCGAGCGATCCGGACTTTCACCCGTGCGACGTGCTCGAAGACGCCGACGGCAGCCTGCTCGTCATAGATACCGGCGCGTGGTATGTGGACCAATGCCCACTGTCGCGGATATCCAAGCCGGACATCAGGGGCGGCATCTACCGCGTGCGCAAGGCCGGCACGCCAAAGATCGCCGATCCGCGCGGCGACCAATTGAAACTGGACCGCAGATCCGCTGGCGATTTGGCTGCGCTGCTCGAAGACTCGCGGCCCGTCGTCCGTGACCGCGCTGCCGAATTGCTCGTCAGCAAAGGCGAAGCCGCCGTGAGCGCTCTGCTCAAACTGCGGGAAAAATCCAAATCAAGCGAAGCCCGCTGCCTGGCCGTTTGGGCGTTGTTCCGGATCGGCTCGCCCAAAGCGCAGGCATCAGTTCGGGCCGCGTTGGCCGATCCGGACCTGGATGTCCGCCTGGCGGCCGCCAAAGCCGCCGGCCTCGCCTCCGACCGCCAGGCGAAAGCGTCGTTGCTCAAACTTCTGATGGAAGATGAGCCGTCAGTTCAACTGGCGGCGGCCACCGCGCTCGGAAAACTGGGCGACGCCGGCGCCGTTCCGTACCTGCTGGGGGCTGCTGCCGCGCCGGCGGACCGCTTCGTCGAGCACGCCCTCATTTACGCGCTGATTGAACTCAAGCAGCCGCTGTTGCTGCAAACCGCTTTGAGCGATTCCCATCCGAACTTGCGCAAGGCCGCGTTGATCGCCCTCGACCAGATGGACGGCAGCCCGCTCCAACGCGAGCAACTCGTGCCCTGTCTGGCCGACAACCATCCGGACCTCCGCCGCGCCGCGCTGTGGGTGGCGTCGCATCATCCCGATTGGTCCGAGGAAGTGGTCGGCTTCCTGCGCGGCCGTCTGCTCGCCGCCGCGTTGCCTGCCGAGGAATCCGACGCGGTGCGCGACGCTTTGCTGACCTTTTGCGGAGCAACGAATGTTCAGCGCATGGTGGGTGATTTGCTGGGCGATGACGCCGTCGCGGTTGACCGCCGTTTGCTCCTGCTGGAAACCATTGATCGCTGTTCGCTCACCAATCTGCCCGCGCTGTGGATCGAGCGGCTGGGCGGGCAGCTGGAACATCCGGACGCGCAGGTCCGCGCCCGCGCCGTGGCCCTGATCCGCACGCGCGGTGTCAAGGGGCTTGACCCGACTTTGCAGAAACTGGCGGCCAGCGAAAGCCAGCCACGCCCGATTCGCGTGGCCGCGCTTGGCGCGCTGGTGACGCGACAGCCGAAGCTGGACGACGCAGCCTTCGCGCTTTTGCTGACGCAGTTGAAGCCGGAGACCGACGCCACCGCGCGCAGCGCCGCCGCGCAAGTGCTGATGAAGGCCAGCCTGAGCGACCACCAATTGCTGCGACTGGCCGAAGGCCCGCTCGCGCAAGCCGACGCGCTCACGCTGCCGGCGCTGCTCGAAGCGTTTGGCGCTTCGACCAACGAAGCAGTCGGCCAGGCGCTGGTCGGCGTGCTGACGAAATCCACGGCGGGTCTCGACCAGCTCGGCGGCGGCAAACTGGAACAGCTCATTCACCGTTTCCCGGAGAGCGTGCAAAACGCCGCCGCACCGCTGGTGGCACGCATCGCAGCGCAACAAGCCGCGCGCTTCAAACGGCTCGATGAATTGGAGCCGCTCCTCAACGGCGGCGACGTGGGGCGTGGGCGGCGCGTGTTCTTCGGGCAGAAGGCGGCTTGTGCCAGTTGTCACGCAATCGGCGCCGAAGGCGGCACGCTCGGCCCGGACCTCACGTCCATCGGAGCCATCCGTTCGGGGCGCGACATTCTGGAAGCGATTGCTTTTCCCAGGGCAAGTTTTGTGCCGGGTTACGAGCCGATGCGCATCGAGACGGCGGACGACGTGCAGAACGGCATCATCGCCGGTGAAACTGCCGAGGCCATCCAGTTGCGGACGGCGGCGGCGACGGAATTGCGCATCCCACGGTCGGCGATCCGCGCGGTTTCGCCAGGCACGGTGTCCGTGATGCCGGAAGGGTTGGACCTGAGCCTGGGCCGCGAGGAGTTGCTCGACCTGCTGGCGTTCCTGCAATCGCAAAACGGCGAGCAATGGCTCCAGCCGCAAAAGTTAGGCAAGCAGGACCTGCGGCGGCAGGCCGCGCAGCAGCAGAAGCCCCCGGGGCAATGAGGGAGTAGACACGAATGGACACAAATGAACACCAATGCAGGCGCTGAGAACAGGCGACTATTCCATCGGGAGCATGGTGCGACGTGTCGGGCGCAGGGTTGGGAATTTGTACCGCAATGGTGAAAGTTCGCGCCTCGCCGACAACGAATTTGGACTGCGGTGGCAGAGCGAAGCGGCGACCCCGCTTTTCGTGTGACGGTCTGCGTCCGAAAGCGGTGTGGCGCTCCGCTTCCCGCCGCAGTCCAAAACCTGTGGTTGCATCCAAGCCGCCCTGGGTTTATTCGTGTCCATTCGTGGTTCAAGGACTGTTTTGGATCCTCACGCTGGCTTGCTGCGCTATTAGTGGAACGGCCGCCGGGCCGCTGCGCCTCGTGATTATTGGCGACTCGACGGTGTGCGATTATCCAGCGGAAAAGCCGGAGCGCGGTTGGGGCATGTTTATTGAAAGTTATTTCAAGCCCGGCGCAGTGCGCGTATTCAATTTCGCCAAAAGCGGGCGTAGCACCAAGACGTTCCTCAAAGAGGGCTTGTGGGATAAAGTATTGCAGGAAAAGCCGGAATTCGTCCTGATTCAATTTGGCCACAACGATTCGCACGCGATGGAGCGCCCGGAATCCACGGACGCCGCCACTGACTACAAAGAGAACCTGCGCCGCTACGTGGACGAAGCGCGGGCCAGCGGTGCCACGCCGATCCTCGTCACGCCGATGCACCGGCGCACGTTCAACCCCGATGGCACGCTCAACGACTACCTCAAGCCCTACACCGACGCGATGAAAGAGGTGGTTGCCGAAAAGAAAGCCGCGCTGATTGACCTGCACAAATCGAGCGGCGAACTCTTCGCGACGTTGGGCGAGAAATCGAACGAAGAGTTCGCCAACCAACCGGATGACCGGACCCACTTCAATGAAAAGGGCGCGAAGGCCATGGCGGAACTGGTGATGAAGGAACTGCCCAACGTTGAGCCGCGTTTAAAATCGCATTTGCTGAAATGAGGAAAAACTATTAAACACGGTCATGTTCAAGCGCCATTCATTCGTCGTCGTAGCCGCCATTCTGTGTTTGCTCGCGGGAAGCAATGCAGTTCGCGCCGCAGACACCAAGCCCAAACGCCCCAACATCCTCTGGCTCATCGCCGAAGACTTCGGCGTCGAGATGAGTTGCTTTGGCACGCCACAGGTCTGGACGCCCAACCTCGACCAACTCGGCGCCGATGGCATGCGTTTCACGCGCGCTTACACCACCGCGCCGGTCTGCTCGGCCAGCCGTTCGGCGTTCATCACCGGCATGTACCAAATCACCATCGGCGCGCAGAATCACCGCTCACATCGCGACGACGGCTACCAGGTGCCCGTAGGCGTGAAGCCGATCACGGATTGGATGCGCGCGGCGGGTTACTTCACCGCCAACCTCGTCAACCTGCCGGAGAGTTGCGGCTTCAAGGGCACCGGCAAGACGGATTGGAACTTTACCTACAAGGGCAAGCCTTTTGATTCGGCGGATTGGAATGACCTCAAATCGCACCAGCCCTTCTACGCGCAGATCAATTTCAACGAAACGCACCGTGCTTATCACGCGCCCAAACGCGCCGATCCCGCCAAGGTCGTCTTCCCGCCGTATTATCCCGATCATCCGGTGACGCGCGAGGATTGGGCGAAGTATCTGGACAGCGCGTCGGAACTCGACGTGAAGATCGGCAAGGTGCTCAAGCAGCTCGAAGCCGACGGCCTGGCGGACAACACATTTATTTTGTTCATCGGCGACCACGGCCAGTCGCACGTGCGCGGCAAGCAGTTCGTTTATGAGGAAGGGCTGCATATTCCGCTGCTCCTCCGCTGGCCGAAAAATTTCCCCGCGCCGAAAAACTTCAAGCCGCATACCGTCAGCGACCAGCTTATCGAGGCGATTGATTTGACCGCCACGTCGCTGGCCTTGGCGGGCGTTCCCAAGCCGCCGAAGATGCAGGGCCGCGTGTTCCTCGGCGACCATGCGGAACCGGCGCGCGAGTTCGCCCACGGCGCGCGCGACCGTTGCGATGAAACGGTGTTCCGCCTGCGCAGCGTGTGCGACGCGCAATACCGCTACCTCCGCAATTTCACGCCGGAGCGGCCCTTTTTGCAGAAGAACGATTACAAGGAACGGAGCTATCCCGTCTGGAACCTGCTCAAGGAATTGCACGCGCTGGGCAAGCTGACGCCGGTGCAGGAAGTCCTCTGCGCGCCAACCATGCCGCCGGAGGAATTCTACGACCTCAAGGCCGACCCGTATGAAATCAACAACCTCGTCAACTCAACCAGGCCGGAGCACCAGGCCGGGCTCCAGCGGCTGCGCGCCGAGATGGACAAGTGGCTGACCGAAGCCGACGACCAGGGCCGTTTCTTCGAGCCACTGGAAGTCGTGGCAGCCAAGGGCGCGACCCGCGCGGGCAGCGAACCCAACGGCGGTGTCAAGCCCGACAAAAAGCCGAACAAGAAAAAGAAGCAGCAGTGAGCCAGGAAAAAAGAGAGCGGCCGTCTCGGCCGCAACAGTGACGTCAGGCCAGTATGCCTGGCAGCGCGTTCAAAAATCCGTTCCCTCGTAGGAGCCGAGGTAACGAGTCTCAATTCTCCTCGGAAAAGGAACGAATGTCAGAGCCTCGTCACCGCGGCTCCTACTTTATTAACGGGCTGTCAGGAATTTCGAGGGCCGCTGTGGCAATGCAGAATTGCTGCGACTGTGACAGCTGCGCTCCTGGCGCACCGTCACGGAATTATTCCGGCTTGGCGGGGCGCATTGGGAAGCAGACCAGGTTCCGCAGCAGACCCGCCACCAACAGCGCAATCGGGAAAGCGGCCGGCCAGCCCAGAGCGGAGAGAAAAGGAAGCCAGGCCTCCTCCACGTTGCCCCGGAGCCGGAGATGGAGCCAGAGACTGAACCCCGCGCACGCCACGGGCGCGATGATGAAAGTCGCCATGTTGAACAAGGAACAAGCCCGCTTGTAGCAGCCCGCCGGCTGAAAGCGCAAGAAACCCCACAGCGACAGTCCGTTCAACGGCACCAGGCACAACAGGAGAACGAAGACGAAAAAAATCATGGCGCCTCCAGTAAAAGACTGGTGAACGTGAACCCGTCCGGTTCGGATGGCCTCGTTCGAGTCCGTTTTTTCATCCGCCGAAGATTAACAAATAATTCCCCTTTCGGCAAGCGGCAGTTTTTCGGCAGTTTTTCCTTGCAAACGTGGTAATCCGGACTGGCTTTCGAGGCGCGTTCGGCGTAATCGTTAACGAGCCTTTTTTCGGATAAGATGAATAATTTCCGAGTGCCAACGGCCCTGCTGCTCTCTACCGCTCTCTGGGGCCTGGCGGTGGCCGGGCCTGTGCCGGACCTCCAGCCCGCACGATTGGATCGTACCAACCTGCTGGTGTATCGCGATCCGAAAGGCGGCCTTGCGCCGGTGAAGTCGGTCGCGGACTGGCAAAAGCGGCGCGCGCAAATCCTCGCCGCGATGCAGCAAGTGATGGGGCCGCTGCCCGGCAAAGAGAAGCGCGGTCCGCTTGAGGTGCAAATCGTGGAGGAAATGGATTGCGGCACTTATGTCCGGCGTCTGCTGAATTATGCGGCGGAACCGGGCGGCCGCGTGCCGGCGTATTTGCTCATTCCCAAGGCGGCGCTGACGGAGCGAAGGAAATTCCCCGCCGTGCTCTGCCTTCATCCCACCGACCAGGTGACCGGCCACGGCGCGGTCGCGGGTCTGGGCGGCAAACCGAACCGCGCTTACGCCGGCGAACTGGCGGCACGGGGCTACGTCACGCTGGCGCCGAGCTATCCGTTGCTGGCGCAGTATCAACCCGACCTCAAGGCGCTCGGTTACCAGAGCGGCACGATGAAGGCGATCTGGGACAACCTGCGCGGGCTGGACTTGCTCGATACGCTGCCGTTTGTGCGGCACGGAAACTACGGCGCCATCGGCCATTCGCTGGGCGGGCACAATGCGGTTTTCACGGCGGTGTTCGACCAGCGCATCAAGGTCATCGTCTCAAGCTGCGGGCTGGATTCCTTCCTCGACTACTACGGCGGCGACGCGAAACGCTGGCAGCCGGGACAAGGCTGGTGCCAGACGCGTTACATGCCCGGACTGGCGGAGTACGCGGGCCGGCGGGCGGAGATTCCATTCGACTTCCACGAACTGATCGGCTCGCTCGCGCCGCGCAAGGTGTTTCTCAACGCGCCGCTCAAGGACAGCAACTTCAAATGGGACAGTGTGGATCGCGTCGCCGCGGCGGCGGCGGCGGTCTATCGTCTTTACGGCCAGCCGCAAAATCTGCGCGTGGAGCATCCGGACTGCGAACATGATTTTCCCGATGCGATGCGCGAGATCGCCTTCCGACTGTTTGACGAGAGCCTGAAATAACCGATCCGGCTTGAAAGGCTGGTGAAAAACTCCTCCTGATGTAGCCAGCGACGTCAGTCGGCGCGGAAACCCATTTCGGAAGACACAGGAAATCCGCGCCGACTGACGTCGGCGGCTACTGCTTCCACAGCCTGCTATTGGCCGAAGAATGGGAAAAGCTTCTTCAAATCAGCTTTATCCGGCTGCCGGCCGTATTCGCAGATTTCAAACGCCTCCGCGTGGCGCACCTTCGCGCCAGCGTCCTTGCCGTGCCATTCGACGAGCTTGTCGCGAAAGCGGTCGGCCACGCCGACGTAACGGGCGGCTTGGCCGGCGCGCACTTCGCGGGCGCGGTCAGGGCGCTTGAGCAATTCCGCCGACCCGAGCGCGCCGCCTTCGAAGAACTGCGATTCCATCACGGCCAGCGCGTCGAGTTTCTTTTCGATCACCGGATCAATGGAGACGGCGATGTCGGCCTGGAACGGCGTGGGTTTTTGGAAATGGTCGGTGTAAAAGAGAAAGACCGGATTTTTTTTGAGCGGGGGCACCTCCGGGCAGATGAACGGCACGGCGACCATGTAAGCCGAGTCCTGCACCAACACGCCGGTGTAGCGATGGTCGGGATGATAATCGTTTGGGCGCGGACTCATGACGATGTCCGCGTTCCATTCGCGGATGAGGCGCGTGATTTTCCTGCGGTTCTCCAGCGTCGGCTCCAGTTCGCCGTCGTGAATGTCCAGGACCTCCACGGTGGTGCCGAGGATTTGCGAGGCCCGTTCCACTTCCAGCTTTCGCCGCAACGCCAGCGGGCCGCCCGCTTCGCGCCAGTGGCCGATGTCGCCGTTGGTGACCGAGACCAGTTTCACGTGGTGTCCCTTGGCGGCCCACATCGCGCCGACGCCGCCGGCGGAAAGTTCGCAATCGTCCGGGTGCGCGCCGAAACAAATGATCCGCAGTTTGCCATCGTCCGGCGGCACGGCGGGGCGGGTGCCGGCCTTGGGCGTTTCCGCGGCGAAGCCGGGAAGGGTCGAGGCGGCCAGCCCTCCGAGGAGGGTGACGAGTTGCAGCATCACGGTGAGTATCCGGCGAAGCGGTGAGGAGATCATAAGGGTTCTTTCGAGAGTGCGTGTGTGCGGTCCGATCGGTTCAAAGCTGGAACATCCTTCTGGCGTTTTCGTAGAGTATTTTCCGCTCGATGGCCTTGCTCGGCGACAGCCGGCGGAGGGCGGCAATCGTTTGCGCACCCTGGCAGCCGGGGCCGCGGCCAATTGTGTCGAGACAATCGCTGCCGTAAAGGATTTTGTTCTGATGCTTTTCGAGAAACCAGCGCGCGTGCTCTTCGTCGCGAATCAGGGCGTTGAGGCCGGAGCCGGCCGACATGTCGGCGAAGCAATTCGGATAGTCGGAGAGGTATTGGTCGGTCAGGCCGCCGCGCGAGACGGGGCCGGTCGGGTAGAGGGATTTGCCGTCGTACCTGGCGTCAATGTGCGCCCAAGTGGTCTGCGCGTGGCAGAGGAAGTTCACCTTCGGAAATTTCGCCAGCACATTGTGGAAGCGCGCGAAGCCGGAGTTGTAGGTGCCTTCCTGGAAATGGAGCAGGACGGGAACGTCGTACTGCCCGGCAAATTCATAGAGGGCTTCGCTTTCCTTCGAGTCGCACTGCACGCCGAACTTTTGCTCGCCGATGCCGCGGGCACCTTTGACGAGAAAGGCTTCAAGATTGTGGAGAACGAATTCGTGATCGGTGACTTCGTTGGCGAAGAAGAAAAATTCGCCGGGATACGCAGAGGCGAAATCCGTCACGTTTTGGTTGCCGCCGGCGTCAGCGGCCAGGCCATTGGATATGCCGTGGTGCGTCGAGAGCATGTTCATCACCGAGCCTGCGGGCAGCAGAAAGGTTTGCGTGACGCCCATGGCGCGCTGATGGGCCAGCAACTGCTCGTGGGTCCGGCCTTTGTAATGAGTGTGCTGGTGAATATCAATGATCGGTTCGGGAGCGTCCGGGCCGGCGGCGGCGAGCTTCGCCGGTGAGGCCAGCAGCAGAACGGCCGACGCGGCCAGAAATTCACGACGGGTCAAATGACGGTGTGCGGTCATGCAGAATGTTCGCTGGTTCGTTTGATTTCCCGGACTCTGAGGGACATCGCGCCGGAATTCAAATCTGAAAATGAGGCGGGTTTTTCTTCAACGCAGAGGGCGCGGAGGCTTGCGCAGAGGGTCGCGGAGAGTTGCAGTCGGAGTCTCTGCGTCCCTCTGGAGTGCGATCTGATGACATCGTTTCCTTCTGAGAAGATTCTTTTACCACGGATGGACACAGGTGAACACGGATAAGAAATCTCTGGAAATGCCGATTCATCCGCATCCGTGCTCATCCGTACTACGATCGCAAGAAATGTTGTTGCCTGGGCAAACTTTTCCGCGGGCACCGGAGTGCGCCCGTCCTCGGGCGCAGCAACGCGGAACGGTCGGCAGACAACAACAGTTTCCGAGGCGCTCGACCATTCGAACCCCGCTGCGCCCGGGGACGGGCGCACTCCGCTTCGACTGTGGCCGCGCCGAGTTGGGTTTCAGTCGAGGCAAAAAAGTCTTGAACTTGGCCCGTGGGTGGCCTGCTATGTACGAATGAAATCGTGTTCCGGTGGGCTGATGTGGCTGGCGTTTGGACTGCTGGTCCGCGCTGCGGCCGCGGCCGAGCCGGAAGTGACCGTCCAGGAATTGCCGCGCTTTCCAGCCGTGGAGCCGGTGGACGCTTTCAAAACGTTTCAAATCAAAAAGGGCTTCAAGCTCGAATTTGCCGCCCACGAGCCGCAGGTCGTGGACCCCATCGCGCTTTCATTCGACGAGTTTGGCCGGATGTTCGTCGTCGAGATGATTGATTACTCCGAGCGGCGCGACGCCAAGCCGCACCTGGGCCGGATTCGCAGGCTGGAGGACAAGGACGGCGACGGATTTTTTGAGAGTTCGACGGTGTATGCCAACGACCTGCCGTGGCCCACGGCGTTGATGTGCTACGGCGGGGGCCTCTTCGTCGGCGCGACACCGGACATTATCTGGTTCAAGGACACCGATGGCGACGGGAAGGCCGACGTGCGCGAGGTGGTGTTCACCGGCTTGGGCAGCCGTCTGGAGCGGCCGAACGTCCAATCGCAACCCAACTGTTTCAACTGGGGCCTCGACAACCGCATTCACCTGCAATGTGGCGCCGGCGGTCGCGGCACGCTCCGGTGCCTGAAGCGCCCCGACCTCAAGTCCGTGGAACTCAACGCGCAGGATTTGTGGTTCGATCCGCGCGCGTTTGATTTCGGCCTGGAAGCCGGCGGCGGCCAATACGGCTTCAGCTACGACACCTGCGGCCGCAAATTCGTCTGCAACAACAGCGACCACCTCCGCCTGTTCCTCTACGACGACCGCTATGCGGCGCGAAACCCCTATTACTCGATGCCTCCGCCGCTGCGCAGCATCGCGGCCGACGGCGGCGCGGCGGAGGTGTTCCGCATCAGCCCGGACGAACCGTGGCGCATCATCCGCACCCGCTGGCGCGTCGCGGGCGTGGTGAAAGGCATAGTGGAAGGCGGCGGGCGCGTCTCCGGTTATTTCACTGGCGCGACCGGCACCATGGTTTATCGCGGCGACGCTTACGGCCCCGCGTTCGTGAACAACACCTTCACCGGCGACGCGGGTGGCAATCTCGTCCACCGCAAAATTCTTTACCCCGACGGTGTCGGTTTCATCGGCAAGCGCCCCGACGACGAGCAGAAATTCGAGTTCCTCGCCTCGCGCGACACCTGGTTCCGCCCGGTGAACTTTGCCAACGCCCCCGACGGCTGCCTTTACGTGATTGACATGTATCGCGAGGTCATCGAGCACCCGTGGAGCATCCCGGAGAGCATCAAGCAGCACCTCGACCTCAACAGCGGCAACGACCGCGGCCGCATTTACCGCATCGTGCCGGAGCGTTGGGAGGGCCGGCATGTTGCCGGTCCCAATATCAAGGACGGCGGCACGCCGTCCCTCCCAAGGCGCAAAGTGAACCTTGGCAATGCCACCACCGTCGAACTGGTCGCCACGCTCGAACACCCCAATGGCTGGCATCGCGACACCGCCGCGCGGCTGCTCTACGAACGGCAGGACGGATCCGCCGTCACCGCGCTCACGAGATTGTTGAACCAATCCAGGTCGCCCGAGGGGCGGATGCACGCCTTGCACGTTCTCGACGGGCTGAATGCGCTGAAGGAGGCCCATCTGCTTCAGGCCCTCGGCGATTCCGTGCCGTGCGTGCGCGAACACGCGGCGCTCCTGTCCGGGCAAATGATCAAGCAGGGCGCGGCTTCGGACAAGCTGGTGTCGAAGCTGAAAACCCTCACCACGGACCCGGACGCCCGCGTTCGTTTCCAACTCGCCTTCACGTTGGGCGAAGTGAAGCAGACCGAACGGGCCGCCGCTCTCGCCGACATCGCCCGCCGCGATGGCGACAATGCCTGGATCGCCGCCGCGGTCCTCAGCGCGCCCGCCGGGATCACCGGCGAATTGTTTGCCCGACTCAGCCGCGACGCGGGCTTCGTCGCCTCGCCCGCGGGGGATTCATTTTTGCGCCAGCTCGTGCAAGTCATCGGCGCGAAGAATGACGCGGTGGAAATTTCTGCGGTGTTGAGTTTCGTGTCGCAGGAGAGTCCTTCCGCGGCGCTCGTCCGCGCGCTGGGCGACGGGTTGCATCGCGCCGGCAGTTCACTTGCCCAGGCGGACAAGGAAGGCCGGCTCAAGGGCATTTTCGCCGGCGCCGCCGCGACCGCCGCCGATGCGATGGCTTCCGAGTCCAAGCGCACGCAGGCGATCGCACTGCTGGGCCTCACGAGCTTCAAGGATTCCGGGGCCGCGCTGGCCGCCTGCCTGCGCGCCGACGAGCCGGTGCCGATTCAACTGGCCGCCGTCGCCGCGCTGGGCAGTTTTGGCGGGGCCGGGGTGAGCGAGCCGTTGCTGCACGATTGGCCGGCCTTCAGCCCGCGCGTGCGGAGCGAGACGTTGAGCCTTCTGCTGGCCCGCCCGGAACGCGCCCTCGCGCTGCTCGACGCCATCGAGTCGGGTTTCGTCAAACGCGACCAGCTCAACTCGACGCAGATTGAATCGCTCCAGAAACACAAGGACAAGCGGGTCGTCGCCCGCGCCCTGATGGTGCTGCCGCCGGAGAAAAAAGTTTCGCGCGACGAAATCATTGCGCAGTTCTCGACCGCGCTGGGTTTGAAGGGCGACGCCGCGAAAGGCCGGGCCATTTATATCGAGCGCTGCATCTCCTGCCATCGTACCGAAGGGCAGGGCTTTCAACTCGGTCCCGACCTCGTGACGGTGAAAACGGCGGGCCGCGAGAAGTTACTGACGAACATCCTCGACCCGAACAAGGAAGTCGCCCCGCAATATCTCGCCTACGTCATCGAGACGAAGGACGGCGAGAGCTACAGCGGCCTCATCGCCAACGACGACGCGTCAGGCGTGGCGCTGCGCCAGGCCTTTGGCAAGGAGGACCTGATTCCGCGCGCGAACATCAAAACGATGCGCAGCCCCGGCCTGTCGTTGATGCCGGAGGGATTGGAGGCGGGATTGACGTTGCCGCAGATGGCCGATTTGCTGGAGTTTATCGAGAGTTTGAAATGATTCGCCGCAACTGCGTTCTCACTTCCATGGAGAGCCTCCGCGTTGTTTTGACCGCGCATTGGGACCATGAACCGGAGAGGGATTGGTTTTGCGCGACAGCGTTTTGGACTGCGGCAGCCCTCTGCCGCTTTGGTAGCGGCGCTCGATTCTCGAAAGCGGCAGAGGGCTGCCGCAGTCCAAAACCTGACGGAACTTGTGGCCGGGTCATGGGAAGCCTCGACCTCCAACTTTGGACGCGTATTGGGGCCATGAACCGGGCACTACAAAACTTTGCTTCACCTGAATCAAAGTTTTGTAGCCGCTTCTGGCGTTGGTTCATGGAGAGAATCGCTCGTAAGGCAAATGGTCTTCCGGCGCAACGTGCCGGCGGGCGACCTTGCTCGCTGGCGTTGGGGCTGGCGGTGTGGCTGGGGTTGGGCTGGCCCGCGCCCGTCGCCTGCGCCGACTGGGAAGTCGGCGCCGCGAAGGTGGACATCACGCCCGGTTACGCCGTGCGCCTGAGCGGTTATGGCGGCCGGCGCACCGAATCCGAAGGCGTCACGCAACGCCTCTACGCCAAGGCGCTGGCCATCGGCAGCGACGCTCAAGGGCCGGCCGTGCTCGTGACGGTGGACAATTGTGGCGTGCCTTACACCATCCGCGATGAAGTCGTGCGCCGGCTGGCGCAGCAGAGCAAAGTTGTCAACGACCGTTTCGCCCTCTGCTCCAGCCACACGCATTGCGCACCGATGCTCGTCGGCGTGTTGCCCAACATCTTCAGCATGGACATTCCGCCGGAGCATGGGACGAAGATCGAGCGCTACACACGCGAGCTGACCGACAAGATCGAGGAGGTCGCGCTCGCCGCGCTGGCCAACCGCCGGCCCGCCCGGCTCGACTGGGGCGTCGGCCAGGTGGGTTTCGCCGCCAACCGCCGCAGCTTTCCGTTCAAGCCCGTGGACCACGACCTGCCCGTGCTGCGCGTGACCGGCACCGACGGCGGGGTGCGTGCGGTGCTGACCAGCTACGCGTGCCATTGCACGGTGCTGGCTTTCAACACCATTCACGGTGATTGGGCCGGGTGCGCGCAAGAAGCCCTGGAGCGCGAGTTCCCCGGCGCCATCGCGCTCACGGCCCTCGGCTGCGGCGCGGACCAGAACCCCGACCCGCGGCGCACTTACGAATTGGCCACCCGGCACGGTGAATCGCTCGCGGCGGAAGCGAAGCGGTTGGTCACCGGCGAACTCCAGCCCATCAACGGCCCGCTCGATTGCCGTACGAAGCGAATCCAACTGCCGTTCGACAAGCTGCCCACGCGCGCCGGGTGGGAGCAACTCGCGCAATCCCAATCCACCAACATCGCGTACCATGCGAAAAAGAACCTCGCGCGACTCGGCCGCGGTGAGAAACTCCCGACGCACCTGCCGTATCTCGTGCAGACCTGGAACTTCGGAGACTCGCTTGCGATGGTCTTCCTGCCGGGCGAGGTGGTTGTGGACTACGGACTGCGGCTCAAGAAGGAGTTCGACGCGGCCCGGCTCTGGGTCAATGCCTACGCGAACGACGTGCCGTGCTACATTCCCTCCCAACGTGTGCTAGAAGAAGGTGGTTACGAAGGCGCGACGGCGATGCTTTATTACGACCGGCCAACGAAATTCGCGCCGCCGGTGGAGGACCTCATCATCGCCGCCGTGCACGACCTCGTGCCGAAGAGCTACTTGAAGAAGTCCGCCGGTCCGGCGGCTGGCGATCTCGCGCCGGTCGGTCTCGCTTTCAAACTCACCTCGAACGCACAGGCGCAAACCGCCTCTTCGGTCTGGCAACTCGTCCACGTCCCCGGTGCGACGAACTTCACCGGCGTCGCCTGGTATCGCACGTGGGTCAAGGTGCACGACAGCTTCTTCACCCGGCACGAGCGCAATCTTTACGAGGAATCCGTCGGCCTGAACATCCGCGATCTCGCGGGCGCGCATGAGGTCTGGGTCAACGGGAGGAAAATCGGCGCCGGCGGCGGGTTCCCACCGGACTACCAGAGCGGGCGGGAGATGATCCATCGGCACAAGGTCCCCGTGGGCACGCTGCGCAAGGGCGAATGGAACGAAATTGCCATCCGCGTTTACAACCCGTCGGGTCCGGGCGGTTTCCTGGGCGAGGCGCCGTTCATCATGAACTATTTCATGGAAAGCGTCTTCGAAGGGCCGTGGGAGTTTCGTCCCGGTGACGGCTACCAACCCGGCGGCGCGGTGACGAACAAGCCGGCGACCACGGCGTTCGACACGTTCCGCGAATCGAACCGCGTGCTGGGACGCACGGAGCAGGTTCCCGGCGCCAGGCTCTCCCCGCAAGAGTCGCTTCAGCAAATGGAGGCGATGGACGACCTGAAGATAGATTTGCTCCTGCACGAGCCGCTGGTCGCGCAACCGGTGCACTTCAGCTTCGACGAACGCGGCCGGCTTTGGGTCGCGCAGTATCGGCAATACCCCTATCCGGCGGGCTTGACGATGGTGAGCCGCGACAAGTTTTACCGCTCGCACTATGACAAGGTGCCGCCCGCACCGCCCCACCACGACCGCGGCGCGGACCTCATTTCCATCCACGAGGACACCGACGGCGATGGTGTCTTCGACAAGCACAAGGTGTTTCAGGACGGCCTCAACATGGCCAACGCCGTCGTGCGCGGTCGCGGCGGTGTCTGGGTGATGCACACGCCGTATCTGCTCTTCTACCCGGACAAAAACTTCGATGACGTGCCGGACGGTCCGCCGGTCGTGCATCTCGCGGGCTTCGGCCTGGAAGACAGCCACTCGATTGCCAACGGCCTGGTGTGGGGCATGGACGGCTGGCTTTACGGCGCGCAGGGCAGCACGACCTCGTGCCGGGTGCGGCGGCCCGGACTGGACGCTCCCGATTCGCCCGGCGTTTATTTCGAAGGGTGCATGGTGTGGCGCTATCATCCGGAAACGCGCGCGTTCGAGATTTTCTCCGAGGGCGGCGGCAACACTTTCGGACTGGAACTCGACGCGCAAGGCCGCCTCTTTTCCGGCCACAACGGCGGCAAGACGCGCGGCTGGCATTTCGTGCAGGGCGGCTTTTACCTGATGCAGGGCGCCATTCCGGGCAAGTTCGGCCCGCCGCGAAATCCGTACGCCTTCGGCGATCTGCCCATGATGGCCACCACGAACGACGTCGTGCGTTTCACCCACTTTGGCGCGTTTGCCGAGGGCACCGCGATGCCGTCGCAATTGGCGGGGTTGTTGTTCGGCCTCGACCCGCTCCACAACGTCGTCATCGCCAGCGAACGGAAGTCGCGTGGCGCGACCTTCGAAACGGTGGATCGCGGGCCGGTCGCGCAGAGCGCGGACGCGGCGTTTCGGCCGGTGTACATCGCCAACGCACCCGACGGTTCGCTTTACGTTGCCGACCTGTATGACTACTACATCGCGCACGGCCAGCACTATCAGAACCAGATTGATCCCACCACCGGCCGCATCTACCGCCTGCGCGGCAAGGACGCGAAACTGGAAACCGACCTGAACCTCGCGGCCAAAACGACCGATCAACTCATCGCGATCTTGTCGCATCCGAACAAGTGGCACCGCCACACCGCCGTGCGTGTGCTGGGCGAACGGAAGGA
Organism: uncultured Verrucomicrobiota bacterium; assembly: GCA_964539075.1. Taxonomy (GTDB): domain Bacteria; phylum Verrucomicrobiota; class Verrucomicrobiia; order Limisphaerales; family CAZIFU01; genus CAZIFU01. The sequence goes on from CAZIFU010000037.1 coordinate 57,830, forward strand.
CCCGCAGGCGTCGGCGAAGTTGCAGCAACTCGTCGCCAGGAACCGCGGCCTGGGCGCGCTCAACGCGCTCTGGGCGCTCCACCAATCGGTGGGCCTCGATGAAGCGACGGTGTTGGCTGGCTTGCAGCATGCTTTCGCCCCGGTGCGGATGTGGACCGTGCGCCTGTTGGGCGACGAGTGGGGCGTGAACCGCAACCTGGGCGTCGGGCGATACGCGCAGAACAGGGCGGGCGCGCAACCCGGCACGCTGCCGGCAAAACTATTCGACGCCGTGATGGCGTGCGCACGGGCCGAGACCGATCCCGAAGTGCTTGCGCAAGTCGCGTCCACCGCGCGGCGTCTGAACGCGCCGCAGGCGCTGCCGTTCGTGGCGGCGGTGCTGGCACACGATGAGGCGGTGAACGACCCCTTCATCCCGCTGCTCTGCTGGTGGGTGTTTGAGGCCCACTTGCCCGCTGCGAATGCGGAGGTCCTCGCGCTGTTCAAGTCGCGGGCGCTTTGGGAGGAACCAATGGTCTTCGAGCATATCCTGCCGCGCCTGGCACGACGCTACGCGGTCGAAGACCGGCGTTCGGAACTGCTGTTGTGCGCCCAGCTCTTCCGCAGCGCGCCGTCGCCCAAACAGTCCGCCCGTTTGATGGAAGGTTTCGAAGAGGCGTTTCGCGGGCGTGCGATGACGGGGCTGCCGGATGAACTCGTCGCTGCCATCACTGCGTCGGGCCAGGCGCCGCTGATCTTCCGGCTGAAGCAGGGCGACACGGCGGCGGTGGCCGAGGCGTTGAAGCTGGTGCAGGACGCGAAGGCGAAGGCGGACGACCGGCTGCTGTTTGTCCGCGCTTTCGGCGAGGTGTATCAGTCGAGCGCGATGCCCGCGCTGCTCGCCGTCGCCGGGAGCAGTACGACGGACCCGCTCCGCAAAGCCGCGCTGGCGGCGCTGTTGACTTACGACGACGAGAGCGTTGGCCGAAAAGTCACGGGCTTGTTGCCGCAACTCAAGGGTGACGTGCAGACGGCGGCGTTCACGCTGCTGGCGAGCCGCGCGAAATGGAGTGCAGAGTTGCTCGACGCTGTGCAAGCCGGGACAGTGAAGGCCGCTTCCGTTCCGGATGACGTGGCGAATCGTCTGCGCGGCAGCAAGGACGAAAAGGTGAGCGAACTCGCGGCACGACTGTTGCCGAAGCAGGCACCGATGGCGGTGGAATTCCAGAAGCGCATCGAGGAGATCACCGCGGTCCTCAAGCGCGGCACGGGCAATCCCTACGCGGGCGAGGCGACGTTCATGGAGCGTTGCGCGGTTTGTCACAAGCTGTTCTTCAAAGGCGGCAACGCCGGACCTGACTTGACAGTTTATCAGCGCGACAACCTCGACACGATGCTCCCCAGCATCATCAACCCCAACGCCGAGATTCGCGAGGGCTTCGAATATTACGTTGTGGAGACCAGGGACGGCCGGAGCCTGAGCGGCTTCATCGTGGATCGCGATAATCAAGTCACAGTGCTCCGCGGGCTGGAAGGGGAAAACATCACGCTGCGCGCGTCGGAGATCGAAGACCTCCAGCCGATGGGCCGCAGCCTGATGCCCGAGGGCCTGCTCGAAGGTCTCGACGAAAAGAAACTGCGCGACTTGTTCGCCTACCTGCGCATCTCGCAGCCCATCACCAAATAGACGGAGCACGGTGTGCCAGCTCCGCGTGTTCCGAACCGTCACCGGGCTTCGGCTTGCGGCGCGACGTTTTGCCCGCGTCGCGCCACCGGGTCGGCCAGGCAGGCTCCGGCCAACTCACGGGAAGATCGGAGTCGTGTCGTCAATCGCCAGAAGAAACATGATCAGTTCAAAGCGCGCCGCCGCGTCAGTGACAAAGTGGTGGCGCGTGCCACCGGAACCGTCCTGCGAACCGTTGAGCACTTCCTCCAACGTCTGGGCCAGCCCGCTGTAGAAATACGGCGCCGTCTCGTGCACGCTCAAGAGCGCGGGGATGTTGAATCCATTCGCACCCAGCGGATTGATGGCCTGGGAGATGTCGGCCCCGTTAAAGCGGATCTCGTTGACACGACCGCCGCCGAGGGTGAACGTGCCGACGTTGATGAGGACACCTGGGAACTGGCCGGCGTTCGGCCCTTGCGTGAGTGTTTGCCGCAACTCCGCGCCGATCACC
>CAZIFU010000038.1:0-16397 GCA_964539075.1 uncultured Verrucomicrobiota bacterium
CCCGGCGGATTGTATCGCGTGCGCTACACCGGCAAGCCCGCACATCTGCCCGTGGCCTTCACCGTCACGCGACAGGGCGTGCGGCTGAATTTCTCCGACCCGCTCGACGCCAAGACGGCGGCGGACACCGGCAACTACGGCGTGGAACGTTGGAACTACTATTGGAGCGGCAACTACGGCTCGAAGCATTACTCGGTGAGCAATCCGCGTGAACCCAAGCCCGACACGCTCACCGTGACCGCCGCCCGCCTGTCCGCCGATGGCAAGACACTCACACTGGACGTCACCGACATGCGTCCCAGCGACCAGTTACTCATCAAGCTCAACCTCGACGCCGCCGACGGCTCGCCCGTGAACCGCGAGATCTACGCCACCGTGCCTGTGCTCGAAGAAATTGAGATCAAATGATAAACCACCGAAAACACGGAACACACTGAACCCGATTTTTCCCGACCGACAACGTCGCAACAAACGCACCCATGAAATGTCTCGCCCTCCGACTTTTCCTTCCGTGTTTTCTGTGTTGTCCGTGGTTGACCTCTGCCGCTGACGCGAACTGGCCGCAGTTTCGCGGACCGGGCTCGCGCGGATTGCCGGCGGCAGGCGTGAAGCTGCCGGTCGAGTGGAGCGCGGAGAAGAACATCGCTTGGAAGGCGGAGGTGCCGGGGCTGGGGTGGTCGTCGCCGGTGGTGTGGGGCGGGAAGATTTTCGTCACCAGCGCCGCGCGCGTGGCGGGCGATGAGAAGCCGCAGATGGGGCTTTACCTCGGCAAGTCGCGCGGCGAGGGCGAGCATCGTTTTCTCGTGCTGTGCTACGACTTCGCGAGCGGGAAGAAATTATGGGAGCGCGAGGTGCATCGCGGTGTGCCGGCGCGGGCGATTCATCTCAAGAACAGCTTCGCCTCCGCGACGGCGGCGACGGATGGCCAGCGTGTCGTGGCGTTGTTTCACGACGTGGGAGTGTTCGCCTTCGACCTCGACGGCAAGCCGCTCTGGAATGTGCCGGTGAAGGCCACGAAGACGCGCGCCGACTTCGGTCACGGCGGCTCGCCCGTGCTGCACGATGGACGCGTCTATCTCGTGGACGACAACGACGACGAATCCTTCGCCGCCGCCTACGACGCCGCGACGGGCAAGGAGCTGTGGCGCGTGAAACGCGAGCGCGAGACGAATTACGCCACGCCCTTCGTGTGGACCGACACGCAGCCCGCGCAACTCATCGTGCCCGCGACGAAACGCACCATCGCCTACGACCTCGCGGGCCGGGAAATCTGGAGCTTCACCGGCGGCATGTCGAAGCTCACCATCGGCACGCCCTTCACCGCGCACGGCCTGCTCTACGTCGGCTCGGGATATTTTCAGGACCCGGTGCGCGGCCTCTTCGTCATCAAGCCCGGCGCGCGCGGCGACATCACGCTGCGCGACGGCGCGACGAGCAGCGAAGCCATCGCGTGGTCGAATCCGAAAATCGCGCCCTACAATCCCACGCCGCTCGTCTTCGGCGACGAACTCTACATCCTCTACGATCAGGGCATGCTCTCGTGCTATGACGGGAAGACGGGCCAGCCACATTACGAAAAAACGCGCCTCAGTCCCGCGGGCGGCGGCGTGGCCGGCGGCTTCACCGCATCACCGTGGGCGCACGACGGAAAAATCTTCTGCCTCAGCGAACGCGCCGAGACCTTCGTGCTGAAAGCCGGCCCGCAGTTTGAATTGCTCGGCCGCAACGCGCTCGAACCCGAGCCCTGCCTCGCCTGCCCCGCGCTCGTCGGCGACAGCATCATCCTGCGCACCGCCTCGCGGCTCTATTCGATTCGCAACTCCACCACGCAGCCACGCTGATAACTCGACCACATCATGAAAACGAAACTGCTCCTTTTATTCACCTTCGCGATTGCCTGTCGCGTAAACGCGCAGAGTCCCGCGCTCGCCGACGGCTTCAAGCGTGCTGACACGAACGGCGACGGCAAGCTGTCTGCCGATGAGGTGAATCAGTTTCCGCAACTCAAGACGAAGCTCCAGGGTGCGGATAGGGATGGCGATGGCTTCATCACCTTCGAAGAATTCCGCACGCATCTGGTGGCCGGAGCGCGTCCGCCGAGCACGCCGTCATCACCGGCGACAAAGCTGGTGGCGGGCGAGCACACGCGCACGATTGCCGTGGGTGATTTGCAGCGGCGCTACCGCGTGCATGTGCCGAAGAAGTATGACGCTGCCAATCCCACGTCGGTGGTCGTGGTGTTTCACGGCGGCGGCGGCAATCCCGAGAGCATGGTGCGTCTCACCGGCATGAATGCGAAGTCGGACGAGGCCGGGTTCATCGTTGTCTATCCCTTTGGCAGCGGACTCGACCCCGAACGCGGACTCACCTTCAATGGCGGCGGCTGCTGCGGCTACGCCATGCAGCGGAAAATCGACGACGTCGGCTTCACCCGCGCGATGCTCGATGACCTCGCGAAGGTCGCAAACGTGGACACGAATCGCGTCTTCGCCACCGGCCTCTCGAATGGCGGCATCATGTCGCATTACGTCGCGTCGGAGTTGTCCGACCGCATCGCCGCCATCGCGCCGGTCGGCGGGCCGCTGATGATGGACGCGCCGAACGCGAAACGCCCCGTGCCCGTCATGCACTTCCACGGCACGGGCGATGAATTTGCACCCTTCAAGGGCGGCTATGGCAAAGGCGGAGCCGGTGGCAAGGGCGTGACCGATTTCAAATCCGTGGACCACACCATCCAAAGCTGGGTGAAGGCGAACGGCTGCAAGCCCGAGCCCGAAATCGTCGCACTGCCCGACAAGGCCGACGACGGCATGAAATGCACCCGCAAGACCTGGAGCGGCGGCAAGGACGGCAGCGAAGTCGTGCTCATCGAAATCGAAAACGGCGGCCACACCTGGCCCGGCAACGAACCCATCGTCGCGATGCTCGGCAAATCGACGAAGGACATCTCGGCGAATGACTTGATGTGGGAGTTTTTTCAAAAGCATCCCATGAGGCCGACGGGCTCGGCTGCGACGGCATCAATCTCCGGCCACGGCTCACCGGCGCGGTGACCAATCCCATCGAGCGTTGCCTCTTCTGGCGCACGGGCGGTTCGACCGGCGGCCAGAGCGCCGCGCGCAAAGGCGATTGGAAACTCTTCCGCACCGATGCGGGCACCAACAGCGTGAACGAACTTTACAACCTCGCGACCGACCTCGGTGAATCGAACAACCTCGCCGCGGCATTTCCCGACAAGGTGGCCGTACTCGTGGCCGCGCACGCGGAGTGGGAGCGCGGCGTGATCGAGCCGTTGTGGGGCGGCGGCGCGGCGAGCAGATGAATCGCGAATTCCCCGAGCACGCCATCAGCTGGATCGCTGTCTTCCCCGAACCCACCGGCACCAGCGACAGCAGCAAGCGGGTGATGGGCCTGCATCCCAACGCCCCGCTCAGCGGCCGGACACTGCGGGAACTGCGCGCACCTGGGTTGGAGTGAATGATCTCCGTCTTTACAAAGTGGGTCAAATGCGCACTATTAGGTGTGAATTTGCAAAATGGGTTTTTCTTGATTCCGCCACTTCATGGCATCAAGGCACCCATGTTCGCTGCTTTGGCGGCGTTGATGATCATCTTCGAAGGTGAGGGCTTTGGCGCGCCTCCGGCTTTGGCCACGGTTGACGCGCGCCTGGTTGGGATGGTCCAAGCGAACGTCAATGACCCTTCGCCTGATCCGCTAGTGGCGACCACGCGCGCGTGGGGGTTGTCGTGCTACGCCCTCTCGTGCCTGTATCTGAACACGAACACCGTCACCGCCAATGCCTACATCAACGCTTTCCACGACGAGTATCCCATTCCGGACAGTGACACGTTCGACTTCGAATCCTACTTCATGCTGCATTTGGTTTGGCGCATCTACTGCGATCCGGCGATGAATGCACGGCTGACTTCCGGGGCACGAGCCGACATCGAGGACATGATGTGGCGCTGGATCCGGACACGCAGCAAGCTCAGCGCGGCGCAGGGCACCGAGTGGGTCTATCATGGGAGCGAAAACCATGACGCCATGCAGAAGGGGGGATTTCTGCTGTGTGCGGAGGCTTTGAAGAACGTCGCGGGATACGGTCCGAATCGGGTGCTGGCCGACGGCAACACCATCGCGGCGCACGCTGCGGCGTGGAGCGCCTATTTTCAGCGATACTTCCCCGGTCGCGCCCGGGAGGGCATGAACGTCGAGATCGCCAGTCCGACTTACGCGAAATACTCGGTCGGCGTATACTACAACATCATGGACTTCGCGAGCTCTCCGGTTCTGCGCGACCTCGCGATGCAGTTCATCTCCTTGTATTGGGCGGACACTGCGTCGGACTGGACACGGTCCGGTGTGCGGGGTGGAGGGGAGACCCGCTGCTACAAGGACAATTATCTCAGGCGCGGAAACCAGTATTCGTTCCATCAACTACTCTGGGGCTACGGCTGGCACGAAATCCCGGGCGTGGTCCGGACCTACGGCCTGATTCCGGCAACGAGTTCGTATCGAGTTCCCGAGATCATCGCAGCCTGCGCTGCCGACACCAATCGCCCGAATTATCTATACTCATCTCGCCGTTGGGGACGGGCGGGTGTCGTTGATGCCGACGACAATAACTTCGTCGTCTTTGACATTGGGAACTCGTCCATCCGTCGCGACACCTGGGTGACACCGGATTACACCATGGGCGCCATTACGCTCGACATGAACAAGGCCTACGTCCAGGTGTTCGACCAAAACCGGGCCATGGGCGTTTTTTTTGCCTCGGGCTTGAACGACCGGGTGATGGTCTTCGGGAAAGGCGCCGTCAGCGACGACAAGAGTTACGCGGATCTCAATGGGGTATGCCGCACGAACTGCATGGTGGTGCAGCGCGACAAGAATGCCAACAACAGCGGGAACGGAACACTGATCTTCGTCTCGCAAGGCCTTTGGACCAATCGGGTCGAGACGGGTGGCTGGCTTTTCCTCCGGTCGAGCAATGCCTACTGCGCGATCAAGCCCGCAGGTGGAGGCTATGCTGCGGTGATTGCTGAGCAGGGCTACGATTTGGAACTGGGCGATCTTTGGGCACCGGTTGTTGTCCAGATGGGGCAGGCTTCGGGCTACGCGGACTTCGCTGCGTTTCAAACTTCGGTCATGAGCAACACGCTCAACTATGCGTCGGGCATTCTCAATTACACCAGCGAAGCCGGGGACACCTTCACCGTTTACGCCAACAGCAAGACGACCCCGAAAGTGAATGGCGCTACGGTGAATCTCAACCCGACCAAGACTTACAACAGTCCCTACCTCTCGATGATCCATGGCGAAGACACCGCCACTGTCAGCTATCCCGGTTACACCAATCTGGTTCTGGATTTCAACTTGGGGCCGACCTTGGCGTCCCTCGCTCCTGCGGACAATGCTTCCATGGTCGTGTCCGCCAACCTGATGGCGAGCTTCGACGAACCGGTGCAGGCCGGCACCGGTTTCATCCGCCTCAAGCGAGCTTCCGACGGCAGCACGGTGGAGAGCTTTAACGTGAGTTCATCCCCGCGACTGACATTCAGCGGTTCGCATCTCACGATCGATCCAACCAGCAACCTCTATCCTGGCGCCGCCTACTATGTGACCATCGATGCCACCGCGGTTGTGGATCTCTCCGGCAAGCCGTTCGGGGGAATAGCAGACTCGGCCGGATGGAACTTCACCGCCGTCGCCTTCACGACCCTCAACACCGCTTCGAAAGTCGAATTGGGCCCGCTGGGCGGCAGCACCGCGACGCTGGCGTTTGATGCCGGTGCAACCGCCGATCTGCTCGTCGTCTTGCTCAGCCACGAGAAGAGCGGCGGGACGTATTCGGTCTCCTATGGCGGCATCGGCCTCAGTTCGGCCGTGCTCGGAGGCTCCGCCGACATCTGGTATCTGGATTTAACCACCGCGAGCTACGCCGGTGGGGCCTCCAACCTTGTCATCGACTACACCGGGATTACGACGGTGAATGGCGTCGGAATCGGGGCTTTATCGGCCACTTCCGGCGGACTGCCGCTGGGACTTCACGCCACCGCCATGGGAACGAACGGTTCCGACACCGTGTCGCTGACGACGAGCGTCAGCAACACGCTTGACGTGGCGAGTTTCAATGCGAATGGCTCGGGTGCTGTGTCCGTGAATGCGCCACTGACCGCAATCTACGAGAATGGCAACATCGGATCAGCACGAGGCGCGGCGGGATTCGCGACGGGCGTCGCCGCAGGCGTCCACGGCTACTCGTGGACGACGGGTGAGGCACGGCAAGCTGTGGCTGCGGCATTCGTTGTCCAGAACTTCTCCAACTGGATCGCCCGCTATCCGGGCGTGGGCGCCCAGGACGGGTTGGCCGATGACCCGGACGGCGACGGCCAAAAAAACGGAGTCGAGAACTTCTTCGGGACTTCCCCGGGAGCGTTCTCGCAGGGATTGGTCGCGCGCACGGCGAACGGGAATACCTTCACCTTCACCCACCCACGCAACCCCACCCCGGCCGGCGACCTCGTTGCGGCCTACCGCTGGTCAAAAGATCTCGTCACCTTTCATGCCGACGGAGCCACCGACAGCGGTGGGACCAAGGTTGATTTCATCTCTCAACCGGACACCCCGACTCCGGGGATGGTCACGGTGACAGCCACCATGACCGGCACCGCCGTCAACAAGCTCTTTGTAATCGTGCAGGTGACACAGAATTGACGGATCTACGTTGCCCGCCCGGAGCGCCGCCAGATAATGGCCGGTTCGGAGACCGGCGCTCCGGCGTTTACGTGGTGTCATGTCTATTCTTGGTTCCCGGTAACAAGGGAAGCGGTGGCAGCGTCATTGAGAGCATGAAGTCTCCCGTTTTAGTCCTGGGCGCTGCGCTGTTCGCGGCGTTCACCGTTTCCGCCGCCGAGGCACGGCGAAGAAGAAGGCCGCGGCACGCCAGCCGGCGCCGCTGCCCGAGAATGTCGAGAAGCGGGCGGTGGTCATCTGGAGCGATGGCACGCGCATGGCGGGCGATGAGTTGCGCCGTTCAAGGGCGTGACGGATTTCAAATCCGTGGACCACACCATCCAAAGCTGGGTGAAAGCGAACGGCTGCAAGCCCGAACCCGAAGTCGTCGCCCTGCCCGACAAGGCCGATGACGGCATGAAATGCACTCGCAAAACGTGGAGCGGCGGCAGGGATGGCAGCGAAGTCGTGCTCATCGAAATCGAAAACGGTGGCCACACCTGGCCCGGGCAGAAACCCATCGTGGCGATGCTCGGCCCATCGACGATGGACATCTCGGCCAATGACCTGATGTGGGAGTTTTTCCAAAAGCATCCGATGAAGCCCGCCGAAGTCACGAATCCAGAACCAAAACCGTGAAAACCTGTCTTGTTCTGTTGTTTACTCTGCTTGCCGCCGGGGGTGCGGTCGGACAGCAACCGACGGCGGTATCCGATCTGGACCGCTACCGCTTTTGGGCGGCGCGAGAAGCCGCGCTCAAGCGACAGGATTCGCGGGCGATTGAGAAGCTCGCGGAAATCTCACGGCGAGTGGGAACCAGCACGGTCTGGAGTTCTGAACAAGACGCGGAATTGCACAAGTTGCTCGAGCAACTCGAAGCGCGTCTAGGAGTGACTCCCGCACCCGCAGTTCCGCCGACGTTGAAGCCGGAGGACTATCCCTTCGCGGTGCCGCGCCGTGAGACGTTGAACGTGCGTTTTGCCAAAGCGGACGGGGTGGAGGCGAATCTGCAGAGCCTGGATGTCCATGCGCCCGCGACAGGAGACAGGCATCCCATCATCGTCTGGCTGCACGGCGGTGGCATGAAAGGCGGGGACAAAGCGCAGGCGGGCATCACCGTCTTGAAGCCGGACTTTTTTCTCGCGCGCGGTTACGTCTTCGCCAGCGTGAACTACCGGCTCGCGCCCGAGCGAAAGCACCCGGCCCAGGCGGAGGACACCGCTGCAGCGCTCGCATGGCTGCACGATCACGCGGCGGAGTTTGGCGGTGATCCCGAGCGCATCTTTCTCATCGGCATCTCGGCGGGTGCGCAGCTCGCCGCGGTCGTCAGCACCAACGAACGTTTCCTCGCCAAGCACCAGAAGGCATTGGGCATCGTCAAAGGCGCGGTCATTCTCGACATCGGTTCGTTCGACATCCCGACGCTCATGGAGCAGGCGGGCGAGAAGGCCCCGGAGATGTATCGCTATACCTTCCGCGACGGCGGCACTCGCGAGGATTGGATCGACTGCTCGCCCTTCTATCATGTGCGGCGGGGCAAGGGCATTCCGCCGATGCTGCTCTACTACGTCGCAGGCCGCAACCACCACGCCACCGAGAACCAGCGCTTTGCCGAGCGCATGAAAGCCGAAGGCTGTGAAGCCACCGTGCTCGCCGCCGAGGACAAGACGCACCTCCGCATCGAACTGGAAATCGGCCTCTCCGGTGATTTGCCCACCGCGGAAATCTTGAAGTTCATCGACCTGCAAAATCGCCCGCTCAACTCCAACCCGCAGCCGCAGAAGTCGCCATGAAACTGCTCTTGGTCAGTCTCTTCTTCATTTTCTCGTTCAGCACGTCGCAGGCGCAGAGCCCAGCGTTCGTGACGCCTCCGGCGCATGCGCCGCGCGTCGAGTTCCACACCTTCGAGAGCAAGGCGGCGAAGGCGAAGGTCAGTTATCATCTCTACACGCCGGAGGTTTACGACACGGAGAAGGAGCGGCGTTTCCCGGTGCTGTATTGGCTGCATGGCAGCGGCGGCGGATTGCAGGGAATCGCGCCGGTGTCGGCGTGGTTTGATGCGGCGATTCGCGAGGGGAAGATTCCGCCGATGCTCGTGGTCTTTCCCAACGGACTCGCGTCGAGCATGTGGTGCGACTCGAAGGACGGCGCGGTGCCGATGGAGACCATCGTCATCAAGGAACTGCTGCCGCAAATCGACACGACCTTTCGCACCATCGCCGCACGCGAGGGTCGTATCGTCGAAGGCTTCAGCATGGGCGGCTACGGCGCGGCGCGGTTGGGATTCAAGTATCCGCAACTCTTCGGCGCAGTCTCCATTCTCGCTGGCGGTCCGCTGGATTTGGATTTTTCCGGGCCGCGCGCCACGGGCAATCCCACCGAACGCGAGCGCATCTTGAAAGGCACCTTTGGTGGCGACCTCGACTACTACCGGTTGCAAAATCCCATCACGGTCGCACAACAGCAGGCCGATGCGGTGCGCGGAAACGTGCGTGTGAGGATGGCGGTCGGGTCGCGCGACAACACGGGACCGCTCAATCGAGCCTACTCCGAGCATCTCAAGAAGCTGAACATCCCCCACACCTTCACCATCGTGCCCGGCGTCGGCCACGACACTCCCGCGCTGCTCAAAGGTCTGGGTGAGGCGAACTGGGAGTTTTATCGCGCGGTGTTTGGCAAGGCAGCGGAGCCTGATGGAGTTTCCAAGCCCGAGACAAAATGACGGATGCCGATTCTAAATCGGTAAGTTTTGCGCGCCGATGCCATATAGATATGAATGAACACTGTTTCTGGCGATGCGGGTGCCTCCGCGGCGCTTGCCGGCGGGCAGATTTTCTTGTCGCGATCAACTGCGAGCTCGGTGGAGCGTTCGCATTGCTCTCAAAACGGCAGCGAGCTACGAATCCCTGCAACCCCATGAACACCATGACTCGACTCATCGTTGTGCTGATCCTTGCGAGCCTTCCGCTGGCACCGGCCTCCGCCGTCTCGCTCGCCGAATATGCGAAAGCGAATACCATCAAGCTCTTCATCCCGAAGAAAGGCGCGGTGATGCCCAATGACATTGATTCGCCCGGCCACCTGCAGCTCGGCACCAAGGCGCTGCTGCTCTCCGGCCTCGGCCTGAGTGATCTCGACGGCATCAGCAAACTGGTCGTGGACGACGAGGGGAAAATGGTGCCAGTCACGTCGGTCAAGCACCTGCACCTCTACGTGAACCGCAACGGCTTCACGACATTGCCCGACGAGATCGGCGCGCTCGATAGTGTGGAATTCCTCTACTGCGAGGACAACCGGTTGAGCACGCTGCCGCGCGCGCTGGCAGACATGGACAGCCTGATCGCGATGTATTTCACCGGAAACCGGTTCACCGAAATCCCCCCGTTCGTCTTCAACATGAGCCGCCTGACCAAGCTCCAGTTTTCCAGGAATCAGCTCACCACGCTGCCCGCCGACATCGGCAAGATGACCGGCCTGCGCCACTTCAACATCGCCGGCAACCAGATCGCCGTGCTGCCCGACAGCATCGCGAAACTCACCAAGCTGCGCGTGTGCGATTTCTCCGACAACCGCATCACCGTTCTACCCGAGGCGTTCGGCGCGGTGCCGATCGCGAACCAACTGCGTGTGCGCAACAATCCGCTCACCTCGCTCCCGCCCGGCTTCGCCAAGATGCGTGCGACGATTGACATCACGGGCACGAAGATCGATGCCGCCGCGCTCCCACGCGAGCTGCGGGCGAAGATCAGCACTGAGAAGCCGCCCGGCTCAAAGGATCCCGACGCCATCGTGGTGACGAAGCCGGAGAAGAAGGGGAAGTGACACAACGGACACCGCCATGACGGAGCGAGGATTATCGGACAGCGCGCTGGGCTCGGGCGACATGGGTTTCCCCATGGTCCCCGACATGGGTCACGACACGCTGGCTTTGCTCAAAGGTCTGGGTGAGGCGAACTGGGAGTTCTATCGTGCGGCGTTTGGCAAGGAATCGAAAACCGATGGAGCCCCCAAGCCCGAGGCCAAATGACGGATGCCATTTCTGAATCGGTAAGTTTTCCCCGCCGATGCCATATAGAGATGAATGAACACTGTTTCGGGCGATGCGGGTGCCTCCGCGCCGGGTGAAGACCGGCATGAACGGTTCGTGCGGCTGCTGAATGCGGCGCACGACCGGTTGGTGGCGTATCTGGCGTCGCTGCTGGGGAATCGCCACGATGCGGAGGACGTTTTCCAGCAGGCCAGCGTGACGATGTGGCGGCGGTTCGACACGTTCGAGCCGGGCACGAACTTTGATGCGTGGGCGACGAAGGTGGCGTTCTACGAGTCGCGCGAGTTTCGCCGGCTCAAGGCGCGGGAGCGTTTTCAGTTCAGCGACACGCTGCTCGAAACCCTCGCGGCCGAACGCTTGCCGGACCTGGAACACACCGATGCGCGGATGGCGGCGCTGGAGCAGTGCCTGGGCAAGCTCGATGACTCGGGGCGCGCGCTGGTGGAGGCGGCGTATTTCGAGGAGGGCAATGTCATCACGCTGGCGGCGCAGCTCGGTCGCGCGCCGCAGACGCTTTACAACAAACTCAATTTGCTCCGCCGCACGCTGGCGGAATGCATCGAGCGTCGTCTCGCGGAGGCACAGTCATGAAGGCGGAACTCGAACGTGACGAACTGTTCCGTCTCTTCGGCGGGTTGAGCAACGAGACGCTCACCGAGGCGGAGCACGCGCGGCTGGAGGAAATTCTCACCGGCAGCGTCGAGGCGCGGCGGCTGTGGTTTCTGTATTGCGACATGGAGCGAGGACTGGCGCGGCGGAAATCCGAAGCGGCGCCCGAGGCGCCGAACCTCGTGCCGCTGCCCGCCGCGCCTTCGCGACCGCTCTTCCGAATGCCGTGGGCATGGGCGATGGCGGCAAGTCTCGCCGCGGCGGCCATCGTCGTCGGTTTGATGCTCCTTTCGCAAACGAGCGCGAGCGCGGCGGCGGTCGTCCGGCAGGCGCTGAAGGCGCACTCCGCGCTGCTGGACCGTTGTTATCGCGTGGAGGTGCGTGGGGAGCGCGGTGCGTTGCCGCTTAAACAAGAGTCGTTGCTGTGGACGCGCGGAGACCGCTTTTGGAATCAAGTGCGGGCCGATGGCAAATCGGTGGCGTGGGGGCGCGACGAAGCGGGCGGCGTTTGGTTCGCGCTCTCGCCGAAGGAAGGTGCGCGGCTCGCGGCGAATGAAATGCCGGAGGCACTCGCGCTCGCCTGTGAATTGCGCAGTCTGGAAATCGAGTCGCTGCTCAGGGCGATTCTCGCAGACTTTGATTTGCGCAGCGAGCCGTCTGGCGATGGGCGCGATGTGATTCACGCTGAGCTGAAGACAGGGCGCACGTCGAAGTATCGCTCCGCTTTGCTGGAGGTGGATTCGCAGAGCGGCGTGCTGCGGCGTATGGAGCTGCATCGCGTGCATCAGGGTCGCGCGGTAGCGACCATCAGCGCGACGCTCTTGGAGTCGAGTTTGCAAAATGAAACGAGCTACACGCTTGAAGGCCATCTCGATGCGGATGGCGTGATTTACGACAGCCAGAATGGCCGCGGCAAACGCGGACCGCTTATCACGGAGTTTCTCCAACTCATCCGCGTGCGGCCGGTGCCGTGACGCGCTGCTTTGCATTCATACATTCCCCTCATGAACACACGCCCTCTCCTCCTCATGCTCGCGATGGTCGCGATGACTTCCGCCCTCGCGCAGCAGCCGCAGAAATCCGGCAACGTCGCGGACGACCCGCGCTTGAAGCAGTTCGACAAGAATGGCGACGGGAAGATTGACGACAGCGAACGCGGCGCAATCCGCGAGCTGATGCGCAAGCGCGCGCAGAAACCCGGCGCGATGACGCCTTCGGGGAAGACCGAGACCGTCGGCAATCGCGAGGTCACGGAACTCGAATACGTGTCGAGTGATGGCCGCAAAATCCCCTGCGTGCTCTCGATGCCGAAGGGCGACGGGCCGTTTCCGTGCGTCGTCACCATTCACGGCGGTCAGGGCAATCGCGACCTCGGCTACATCCGCACGCTCGCCGCGCCGAACCCGGTGTCGCCGACGGTCAACGCGCTCAACGAGCAGCCGTGGGCCATCCTCGCCATCAGCTACCGCGCCGGCGAAGGCGTGATGTCGGACGGCGAGCAGGCCGATGTCGTCGCGGGCATCCGCTTCGCGAAATCGCTGCCGAAGATTGACGCGGCGCGCGTCGGCGTGCTCGGCGGGAGTCACGGCGGACATCTGGGACTGCGCGCGGCGGAATTGATGGAAAAGGAGTTTCTCTGCGTCGCCGTCGGCTCGCCGTGGATGACGGACCCGGTCGTTTACATGATGGGCAAGGCCGACCAACCGCCGCTCTCGCTGCTGCCCGCCGCCGCGCGCGATGGGCTGATGAAGAACGGCCAGCAGTTGCTGCGAGGGTTGAGCTCGCGCATGTCCGACGCCGAGGTGAAGGCGTATCTGGCGAAGAACTCCATCGAAGCCAACGCGGAGAAAATCGTCGTGCCGTCGCTCTTCATGACGAGCCTCGCCGACGAGCAAGCGCCGCATGTGCTCGTGAAGCCGACCTTCGACAAGCTCAAGGCCGCTGGCCGCGACGTGACCGTCTTCACGGTGGAAACAAGTCCGCACGGCTTCTACTGGGGCCGCAGCGTCGGCGGCGCGCGCATCGGCAAGGGCGAGAAAAGCGAGACGGAACTCGCGGAGGAAAAGGCGACGCGCGAACAAATCATCGCGTTCTTCACGAAGCAGTTTGCGCGGAAGGATGCCGAGGTCGTCGCGTCGCCAAAGCCTGCGAGCGTGAGCACAGCCACGACAGGTGCAACGGGCTCGCCTGCGACGACCACGAGTGGCGATGACAACGCGGCGCGGCGCGAGCAGATGAAAAAACGCCTCGCCGATTCGCGCGGCGGTTCCGCTCCACCCGCGACGCCAGCTTCAACGCCAAACACCGCGAGCGGCGATGCGCCGATGACGCGCGAACAATTCAAGACGCGGCTCACGAAATCCGGCGGCGCGCTCACCGACCGGCCCGAGGTCGCGGACCGATTGTTCGACCGACTCGACGAAAACAAGGACGGCCTCTTGAGCGCGGAGGAGTTTGCGAAATTGAAATCCCTGCGCGGCGGCGGTGGCGGCGCGCGACCAGCAGCGAATCCCGACAAGCCGTCGGAAGCCGCACCTGCGCCAGATTCAAAGTCGGACGCAAAGCCAGAAGTGAAGTCCGAACCAGCTCCGACGGCGAAAGCGGACACCCGAATCAAACCCACCGCATCGCAATCAGCTGCCATCAAAAAGCTCCGCGAGAAAATGGCCACCATGCCCGTGCCGGAAAACCTCACGCGCCGCACCATCATGGTCGGCGACAAGGAGCGCGAATTCTTCATCAATATCCCGGTCTCCGTGAAGGGCAAGCCCGCGCCGGTGGTGTTCGCCTTGCACGGCGGCGCGTCGAGCAGCGGACTCGCGCAACATTTGAAGGTGGATTACACGAAGCTCGGCGAGACCGAAGGCTACGTGACCGTTTATCCCAGCGGCGTGAACGGCTGGAACATCGGCAGCCACGACGCCTACTCCGTGAAGCGCCGCACGAGCGACGCGGATGACATCGGATTTTTCCGCGCGATGTTCGACCTGCTCATCAAGGAAGGCGTCGCCGACGCCAAGCGCATCTACATCACCGGCGGAAGCAATGGCGGCATGATGACGCAATTTCTCATGTGCCACTTCGCCGACCGCATCGTCGGCGCCGGCGTGATGGTCGCCACGCTCCCGGCGGCCGTGAAGGACTGGCCAAAGCCCGCGCGTCCGATTCCTGTAATCATCATGCTCGGCACCGTGGACCCGATGAAACCATGGAACGGCAATGCGGACCAACTCAGCGCCGACGCGACCGTGGAGTATTGGCGCACGCAAAACGCCTGCGCGGGCGATGTGAAGAAATGGGATCTGCCCGACCGCGATCCAAACGACGGTTGCCGCGTTCATGCGCAGCGTTGGGAAGGCAAAGCGCCCGTCGTCTTCTACACGATGGAAGGCCACGGCCACGGCTGGCCGATGCAGAAGGGCCGCGACGAAACCGGCACCGGCCCCAAGACGCGCGACATCTCCGCGCCGGAAGAGTTCTGGAAATTCTTCCGGTCAATCATCACAAGCCGAGAGCCATAAAACAGGTCTTTCCCTTGTTCCTTCGCTGCACTCGCGCAGATTGCGACAATCGGGCAAAGGCGGCGTGCCGTTTCAGCTTTAAGCCGCGCATCTGCGTTGTCGCCACGATGGCAGAGTCTGGGGTATCAATCGGGGAGTGAATCGCCGCGCCACCATTGCCCAGACTGCCAGATCATTGCTCGGCCCGGCGGCGGCGCTCGTCACATTGTTCGACTGCATCGAAGGCGTTCAGTTTTGGATCAAGGATCACAAGGGGCGTTACCGCGCTATGAATCGCGCCTGCCTGCTCGACTACTCGCTCGCATCGTTCGCCGAGGCGGAGGGAAAGACGGATTTCGACCTTTCGCCCGCTCACATCGCCACGCAGTTCCGCTTCGACGACGAGAGAGTGCTCAAGGGCGCAAATATTGTGAATCGCGTGGAGCTTGTGGGGCGTTTCGATCACACCGCGGTCTGGTGCGTGACCGACAAGGTGCCGCTCCGCAACGCGCGCGGACGCATCGTTGGCTCGGCCGGCGTGGCGCGGCCATTGGCCAAGGACGCAGCGCTGGTACGCGCGGTGGCTTTTCTGCGCAAGCACCTTGCCGAACCGCTGGACAATGCGACGCTTGCGCGGCATGCCGGCTTGTCGGTGCGCGTGCTGGAGCGCCGGTTCCGCGAGGCGTTTCAGCTCGCGCCGCAGCAGTATCTCCGGCGGTTGCGCGTGCGGCTCGCGTGTCATCCGCTGGTTTATTCGGAGCGGACGCTGGCCGAGATCGCCACGGGGCACGGCTTCTGCGACCAAAGCCATCTCGGCCGCGAGTTCCGGCGGGAGACCGGGATAACCCCGCGCGAGTATCGCGAACGCTTCCGGACCCGTTCCGGGACATGACGCGATTCTTCCAAAACCTGCCGCGTTTCCTCTAGCCGCGCAGAAGCTTCCTGTCACAAGATCGGGGAAATGCTCCGTTCGTCTCCAGACGTGTTGATTGTCGGCGCGGGTCCCACCGGCGCGCTCATGGCGGAACGGATGGCGGCAAAGGGATTATCCGTCGTGGTTCTCGAAGCGGGACAGCGCTTCGGCAGGAACAATGCGCTGCCCAACTCCGAGGCGAACGCGGGCAAGATCATGTGGTCGGAGCCGCGCAATCACGTGGGCAACGATTTTATCATTCCGAAAGCGGGCATGGGCGTCGGTGGCGGCACGCTGTCCTGGCTTGGGGTGATGCCGCGCTTTCATCGCGATGATTTCCGCACGAACTCGACGGAGGGCGTCGGTGTGGACTGGCCCATCGGCTATGACGACCTGCGCCCGCACTATGAGAAGATCGAGCGCGAGTTCGGGCTGGCGGGCGAATGCGGGCCGTTCGCGCCTGAGCCGTATTCGCTGCCCATGCCGCCGCATCGCATGAACTGGCACGGGCAAGTGCTCGCCCGCGGCGCGCGCAAGCTCGGGGCGCATCCGTTTGCGCCACCGATCGCGATCAACTCACGGGAGCACGATG
>CAZIFU010000039.1:0-21332 GCA_964539075.1 uncultured Verrucomicrobiota bacterium
CCGGCACGACCTACAACGGCAACAACACGCACTACCTGCTCACCGGCCCGCAGAACGCGCCGGACTACGAGTTCCACGAGGCGGGGCACGCCTATTTCTTCCCGAAGTTCGAAGGGGAACAGGAATCCACGGTGAACCTCCTGCACATCGCCGTGATGACGCAGAAGTTCGGCAAGACGTTTGACGAGGCGCTGCATGAGTCCAACGGTTACGGCTGGTTCTGCACCTTGCCCAACGCGGCCGTCCTGTGGATGACGAGCTTCAACTTCTCGCCCCGCGAGGTTCCGATGGACGACTGGGAGAAAGCGTATCAACCGCAGGGCCACGCGAAGTTTGCGGACATCGCGCGCCTGTTCGGCTGGGGCGGGCTGAACGACTTCTGGTATTTCTACAACGAGAAGGACGACCAGGGGCAGAGCTACTCGACCGCCACGGACAGCCTGATCCTCCAGCTCTGCAAATCCGTGGGCCGCGATCTCCGTCCGCTGCTCCACTTCTGGGGCATCCACCCGGTCAGCCCCGCCACCTTGAGCAACTCCATCGCCGCCGCGCGGCTCAAAGTCACGGTGGAAGTCTATGATCGCATCGTTCAGTATCAGGGCTTGGTGCCGACCAACAACGCCAGCTACCGCGCCTGGTGCACCAACTGGTGGGGCGCGCCGCCGAGCATCAGCGGCTACGGCGTCGAGCGCGAGCACGCCCGCCAATGGAGCACCAATCTTCAGAATGGCACGGACACGCAAGTGCGGTTCCCGACGGAAATCTTCGATGAAACCGCCTCCACGCAGGTCAAGGCCCGCGTGCAGGAAATCCTCAACCTCTATTATCCGACCGGCCGCCCGACGGATTACGCCGCGTGGGACGCCAATTTCCCCGGCGTTGACTTGAGCAACCCCGCCGCCGACTCCGACGGCGACGGCTTGAGCAACGATCACGAGCGCATCTGGGGACTCAATCCCACCAACGCCGTCGACTCCGATCCCTACACCACGATTGCCGCGCTCAAGACCACCGGCAACTTCACCTACACCCGGCGCACGCCGTCCCTCAGCGGCCTGACCTACACGGTGTGGACCTCAACCGACATGGCGACCTGGACCCAAGACACCGGCGCGACGCAAACGGTCAATTCGACCGTGGCGAACGTCCAGACGGTGACCGTCAAGGTGAGCAACGCCCTGCTCACCGGCGCGAAGCTGTTCATCAGGGTGCAGGCCGCCGCACCTTGATGTGCCGTGTGGAGTTCGCCGGCGAAACCCGCGCGCGGTGGCGAGTCTGTATCCGACCGCCGAGGAAGCGCGCATCACGTGCGCCATCGTGGTCGCCACCGCGTGCGTGGGTGACTTGAATGCACTTCTTGAACGGCGAGTCGAAAGAGCATTCCGATCAAATCGCCGCGCCATGAAAACGCACATCACTTCGCTCGCATTTGCGGCTATTGCGCTCGCCGTTTTCCCGGCGAACGCCGCTGAGACCGTGAACTGGCCGCAGTATCGCGGCGCCCAGTCCGATGGCCTCGCCGTGGGAGCAACGCTGCCGGAGCGGTGGAGCACGAACGAAAACGTCGTCTGGAAAACCGACCTGCGCGGCTGGGGTTGGTCGTCGCCGGTGATCTGGGGCGACCGGATTTTTCTCACGTCGGCCGTCGGCGAGACCGATCTTCCGAAACCGGTGATCGGCGGTTACCCCGGAGGGCGCGTGGCGCAAAAGGATGTGCATCGCTGGGTCGTTTATTGCCTCGACCGGATTACGGGTAAGGTTCTTTGGGAGCGCGATGCCCACAAGGGCATCCCGCCACAGGAGCGCCATCCCAGAAACTCGTTTGCGTCCGAGACGCCGGTCACGGACGGGCAGCGGGTGTATGCCTACTTCGCCAACATCGGAATCTTTTGCTACGACATGGACGGCAACCCGCTCTGGGAGCGGCGGTGGAAGAGTTACCCGATGCGTGGCGGTTGGGGCACCGGCACCGCGCCCGTGCTTTTCAAGGACCGGATTTACATTCAAAACGACAATGAACAGGAGTCCTTCCTCGTCGCCTTGGATGCGAAGACGGGCGAACCGGTCTGGCAGGTCGAGCGCCAGGAAAAAAGCAACTGGTCCACGCCTTACGTCTGGGAAAATGAGAAGCGGACGGAACTGGTGACGATCGGCACCGGCAAAATCCGGTCGTACGACCTCGACGGAAAGGTGTTGTGGGAACTGGCCGGGACCTCCGGGCTGGTGAGCCTGATGCCGGTCGCCAAGCACGGTTTGCTCTACGCCGGCGCCGGGTATCATTACGGGCCGCTCTACGCCATCCGGCCCGGTGCCACGGGCGACATCACTCTCGAACCCGGTCACGACAGCAACCAGTGGATCGCCTGGCACCAGCGGCGCGGTTCGAGCATTCATCCCTGCTACCTGATCAGCGGCGACCGGCTCTACGTGCTTTTCGATTCCGGGTTGCTGACCTGCTCCAACGCCCGGACGGGCGAGACGATCTACCCGCGCGAGCGGTTGAACACCTTGGGCGGTCGCTTCTACGCGTCGCCCTGGGCTTACAATGGCAGGATTTTTCTGCTCAACGAAAACGGCGACACCTGGGTCATCGAGGACGGCCCGGAGTTCAAGGTGCTTGGCAAAAACTCTTTGAATGACAACGCATGGGCCACACCCGCGATTGCCCGTGGCAGCTTGTTCATCCGCACTTACAGCAGCCTCTTTCGGTTGCAAGACAACGGCGCAAATTCAGGCAAGCGGTGAATGCGGGGCAGACCACTATGAAAACCGTCCGCACACTGACCAGCATATCGCTGGCGATGCTTTCAGCGGCGCTCCTCGCCCAGGAATCCGGGCCGGCGAAGGCGCCTCGCGGAAACACTTGGACCAAAAACCTGAGCGACCGGGCGAAACGCGATGCCTTGAGCGATCAGCGCGAGATGGTCCGCGGCGATTCCGGGAAATGGAGCGACGTGCCCCGATTGCAGCACGCCCCGCCGATTCAACGGAAGCCGGCCAGGCTGTCGCTCGACGACTGGGCCGATCAATTGGCGGAAAAGAAAGTCCAGCCGACCAGCGACGACGACAACTGGCTGGTCTTTCGTTCCCGGCAACTCGACGACAACGACCGGGTGTGGGTGGAGCGGATCGAGCGGCGCGGGAATGAATTCTTGGTGGTGCTGAACGAGGCGATCTGGCAGGGCTACTACCAGAAAACCTTCACCTATTACCAGGTCCTCGGCGTGAATCTCGGCAAGCTCAAGCCCGGCCATTACGAGGTGAAGTGGGTCATCCAGCCGTTGCAGTTCAAGCGATTCGAGGAGCCGGGCCGACCGCACGACAATTGGCCGAAGGACGAACGGCCTGCCGGCGGGAAGCCGGCTGAATTGTCCGTCGCATTTACGGTCGTGGCGCTGCCGTAGCCTGGAAGCCCGTCCGGCCCCGCTCACGTGCCACACGTTGAATCGAGAATGCTGATGGACTTCGCAGAACAAAACGAAGTGTGCCGGCGAAACCCGCGACGTCGTGGCGGGCCTGTATTCGACCGCCGGGGAAGCCTGCATCCCCTGCGCATCAGTGTTCTGTCGCATCAATGTTCTTGCCCGTTCGGGGCGCACGCACCATTCTCGCGGCATTCGACAATCACACGATCATGAAAACCATTCCCGCCTTTTTCACACGGGTCGCCCTGCTCCTGGCGACCGTTCCGGTTCACGCCAACTGGCCCGCCTGGCGGGGCGGCGCCGACGGCAGCGGGATTACCCTGGAGAGGCGCCTGCCCACCGAGTGGACTCCCGCCAAGAATGTTCGCTGGCATGTCGCGTTGCCTGATCGCGGCAACTCCTCGCCCGTCGTCTGGGGAAACCACATCTTCGTCACCCAGGCCATCACACAGACCGGCGAGCGACTGCTCCTGTGTTTCGACCGTGCAGACGGCAAGCTGCTCTGGCAACAGGGCACGACCTACGAGATAAAGGAGAAGACCCACCAGACCAACCCCCATTGCTCTCCCTCGCCGGTCACTGATGGCGAGCGTGTCATCGTGAGTTTTGGTTCCCCGGGTGTGTTCTGCTATGACTTCAACGGGCGCGAACTCTGGCGGCGCGACCTCGGCAAGCTCGACCACATCTGGGGCAACGCCCCATCGCCAGTGCTGCTCGGTGAATTCTGTTTCGTCTATCACGGTCCGGGATCAAAATCCGTGCTTCATGCGCTCAACAAGAAAACCGGCCAGACCGTCTGGCAATTTGACGAACCGAAGTGGGAGACGGCCGACCGAGTGGACGGCTTCCGCGGCAAGGACGACGGCGTGGTCGGCTCGTTCAGTACACCGATCGTGATCAAGGCCGGCGGCCGGGAGGAACTGGTGATGAGCTTCCCCAACGAAGTGCGCGCGTTCGATCCGAAGAACGGCCGGGAACTCTGGCGCTGCGGCGGGTTGAACCCGCTCGTTTACACATCACCCCTTTTCAGCGACGGCATTTTGGTGGCCATGGGCGGTTTCTACGGCAACTCGCTCGCGGTGAAAGCCGGCGGCAACGGCGACGTGACCGCCACGCACCGCCTCTGGCACGCGGAACGAGCCAAGGGCGGCATCGGCACCGGCGTCATCAAGGAAGGCTACATTCACTTTCTCGCGTCGGGCGGCCTCGTGTCGTGTGTCGAGTTGAAGACCGGCAAGGTGCTCTGGGAGGAACGCCCGCAAAGCTCCGGCGCAAAAGGTGATTCCTGGGCCTCCTTGACACTCGCGGGGGATCTCATCTACATGCCGAATCAGGCCGGCGACGTTTTCATTTTCAAGGCCGGTCCGAAGTTTGTGCCGGTTGCGCTCAACTCGGTGAAGGAAATGTCCAACTCCTCGCTAGCGGTCTCCAACGGCGAAATCTTCTTCCGCACTCACAAGGCGCTGTGGTGCTTCAGCGCGGACGCAAACATACCTTTACGTTGAACCGCGCCGCGTCAAAAAGTGAATTCTTGTCAGGCCGGCCACGGCTGGTGAAAATCACCGGGCACGTCCGTAAATGCGCCACCGAACAAGGCATCGCCGAGGAAGAAGCGTAAAGTCATCAAGGGATAAAGTGCAGCGATCGGCCGGAAAGTTCGCCGGCGAAACCCGCGACGCCGTGGCGGGCGACTATCCAACCGCCGAGGAAGCCCGCATCACCTGCGCCATCGTGGACACGGCCGCCAAAGTGCGCGACCTGAACTTCAAATACCTGGCCAAGGGCAAAGGCGCGACTCCCGCCGCGGCGGGACCCGCTTCGGCCCCGACGGCATCACCATCGTGGACCCAAACCGCGCGAGTGAAGGCGCGGCGGGGGTGTTTCAGAAATTTTGCGAGACGGCGATTTGAACCGCGGATGAGCGCGGATTTACGCGGACGAAGCGGCGCGCAGGGTAATCGCAGTCCGCGGGGCTGTGCACACGCTGGCGGTGACTCTCCCTCTCTGCTCGATAGAGGACCGGGGCGAGGGGAAAGCGACGGACGATGTCAGCGGAAATCACCCGCACTTGGCATGAATCGCGCCGCGCCGTTGATCGCCGTTAATCGGACGACCCGTCGAAGCTGGCGAACGTGCCGGTCATTTCCAACTGGTGCGTTCGTCCGCGTCCGTTCGCGTAGGGCACTTTGGGACAGACTCCCGTGAGGATGCCGCGGACGGATTTGAAGCTTCCGTTTGACGGGTCGGCGCAAACCTGCGCGTCCACCTGAACGGCGAACTTGCTATTCGCGCCGTCGTCCAGGGTGAGCGTGGTGGTGCCGGTCAATTTCGCCCAAGCGCCCTGGCTGTTGGCGCCCAATGGTGTGAGATGGAGCGTGCCGGCCACGGCGCTGATCTGGCCGGAGTTCTGCATGATGGCCGGCGGGTAGAAAAGTTTGAGGACCGGGGAGAGCGCGCCGGCGGGCAAGTCGCGCATGGTCGCTCTCTGTTCTTTGCCCAGGCTCAACGCCGCGCGGGCTTCCGCTCCGAGTTGCAGCGGCTCCGCCACGGCGGAGAGGTATTGGGACGGCTGCGAGCGGGGGGAGATGTGGATCAAGAGGCGCGCGTCCGCCGGAGTGCCGTCCCGCAGCGTCTTGGGCAGGGAGAGTTGCACCGCATCCTTGGGCGGCTGCGGCGCCTTCAGTTCGCCGGCAAAATGCCGCACGCTCTTTGCAAAATAACGGCCCGCTTCGTCTGCGTTGAAGCCGAAGGTGGTGACATCGTTTTGCGGGAAGGCGTTGAACACTGCCTCCACCTCGCCATCGGGCGTCAGGATGAAGCACTTGATGTTTCCCTTCACCTGCGTGCCCGCCGCGGTGGCATGGATACGGGCGACTTCCGGCGGCATGCCCCTGGGGTTGCGCTGGTCGGTGTGGCCGCTCCAAGAGGTCACGATGAAGCCCCTCAGCGCTTCGAGTGTGTCAGTGTGGGAGAGGCAACTGCCTCTCACGTGATCGGCGTTCGCTCAACAGTGGCCCGTGCCGAAGTTCGACGGCCCGGTGATGTTGGTGACGTGGATGAAGAGCACCGGCCGGCGTTCACGCTTGGCGCGAGCGAGCGCGGTGGAGAGATGGTCCTCCCAATCGAGCTTCCAGATCGCTTGCTGGCAGGCTGGAGGCTGTGCCTCCTGGAACCGTCTCGAAAAGGCGGTGATCTCGTCATCGAAGGTCACCGCTTCGCCTTGCGTCCATGGCAAAGCAGCCAGCAGACCAGTGATCAGAGCGGCTTTCATGTTCATCGGCAACGCAGCAATCCTTGACCCTTGCCGCGCCCGTGTCAATCGCCGATTATTGCTCGAAACTAATGCTGGCTAATTTCCATCGGTCATCCAGTTGACAGCCGGCTCTGCTCAGAAGAGCCTTGCCCCACACTTGCTCGACCGCGCTCCGCCAATGGACGGAAGAGCGGGACCAAGTAGGTCGCCGGCTGCGGTCATGATTCAGTGATGATTGGCATTCGACGGCTGGACTGGGAAGCAGGATTTAGAGCAATTCCCCATCAGTTCAACTGCGCCATCGTGGACGCCGCCGGAAAGGAGGGGCGCATCCTTTCATCGTGGCTGGCGGAAAGTGGCTGAGGTGGGGCGAGACTCTGTCGAGCCGTGTCGGGAAGGAATTGACTTGGCTCGACGGAGTCTCGCCCCACCCGCACGAGTCCTTTCTGTTTCCCGCGAACCCACGGTGTCCAGATGCGCTCGCCACGGTGCGGGTGAAGAATTTCGCCTTGAAATTTTCTCCGGGCTTGCCACTCTGCATCACCATGAATACCCGCACCATTATCCAACGCATGTTTTCCAAAAAAGCCGCCGTGGCCGTCGGCGTGCTGGTTTGCTTCAGTTTCTCCGATCTCAACGCCGCCAATCATCCGGACACCGCTGGCTGGAAGAATCTTTTCGCAGCCGATCTTTCGGATGGCGTCAATGGCGAACACTGGAAATGGGAGGGCGGCACGTTGGTGGCGAATGATCACGAGACGCTCTGGTCGAAGGAGTCCTACGGGAACTTCATGCTCGACCTCGAATTCAAGGTGGCAAAGGAAGCGAACAGCGGTGTCTTCCTCCGCTCCGGGGACATCAAGAACGTGCTCGCTGCGTTGGAAATCCAGGTGCATGAATCTGCCGATGGCAGCAGATACGGCATGGTCGGTGCGATTTACGATGCCATGCCGCCGTCGAAGAGCATGGCCAAGCCTGTGGGCGAGTGGAACCACTTCACTATCACTTGCAAGGACAGTCTCGTCTCAGTGGTCTTCAACGGCGAGGAAGTCATCCACGCGGACCTCAACAACTGGACGGAAGTGAGGAAGAATCCCGATGGCACGCCAAACAAATTTCCGAAGGCTCTCAAAGATTCCGCGCGCAAAGGACCGCTCGGTCTGCAAGGACTTCACGGCAAAGCGCAGGCACCCGTGTGGTATAGGAATCTGAAGATCAAGATCTTGGAATAGCGACTTTCGCTCTTCACAGCGATGATTGTCCTCCGCTCCCTGCGCATATTTCCACGGAGATGTTTCCGTCGTCCATGCGGATGGTGTCGTGGTTTCGATTTTCTGTCGTTCGCTGGCTTGCAATCTTGTTAATGGTCGCGTTTTTTTCGCGAAGCTCTGGGGCCGTTGTGTCTCCGCACGAGCCAACCCAAACGCCAGAGCCGCTCACGAACTCGTTGATGAATTTCGATACCCGCTCCGGGTTTCGAGTCATTGGTTCGATCGCGCAGTTTCGGGAGGCACTACAGGCCAGCGGCCAGAAGATCCGAATGAACCCCGGCACCTATCTCGTGCAGGACGCGCTGGCGGACAACCAGGCGGTTTTTCGCGCGACGGGTTCGAACAACTATTTTGACCTGCGCGGCGTGACCATCCAGGTGGACACCCAAGTGCTCGCCCTCCTGAAAGCGAAAGCTGCCCACGATCTCGCGACTTACCGGATTCATGGAAACAATCTGACCTTCGAAGGGCCGACGTTTGAGGATGTCGGTGAAAAGCCGCCGGCGATGTCGCTCCCGGAGTTTGACGTCGAGGGCGCCGGCGCTGTTTTCAAGGACTGTACCTTCATCATCCGCGGCTCGGCACCGTATGGTTATGGGCGGCTGTTTGGAAAAGGCAAAGGGCGGGGAGAATTCAAGCCACGCTGGGTGAGCGGATGAATGTGTTTGCTGTTGCGATTCGTCCCACCCGGGCCGGCCTTTGGACTCCTGGTTTTTGCACTCTTCCAAACGGGATGGTGGTCTTCCCAAAAACCCGCGGCCAACTTCACCAATGTCTT
This sequence comes from uncultured Verrucomicrobiota bacterium, assembly GCA_964539075.1. GTDB lineage: Bacteria > Verrucomicrobiota > Verrucomicrobiia > Limisphaerales > CAZIFU01 > CAZIFU01. The sequence continues at coordinate 8,728 of CAZIFU010000039.1, forward strand.
CATCGCCGTCCAAAGGAACCATGCTAATGGGCAAATGGGCGGGCTGGCTTAGCACCATGGTGGGATCGGTCTTAGCTTCCGCCGGATCGGACAAACGCAACATCCCCGACTCGCCCCGGCAACTCAAGTTACTTTCTCTTCCCGCCGCCAAAGGGGGCTGAATTGCTAACGGGTGACCCTTTTCTGAAAAATTAGTGCGTGACGGAAAATGGGCCGGTGCCTAACCTCCACCGCATGGCGTCACCGTCGCATTCCGGCTGGAGGGGGTTTCGCTGGGTGATCTGCGCGCTGCTCTTCTTTGCCACGACGATCAATTACATTGACCGCCAGATTCTCTCGCTGATCAAAGAGATTCTGGACCAGGAAATCGGCTGGACGAACGAGCAGTTCGGCTGGGTCAACTCGGCCTTCCAACTCGCCTACGCCGTGGGTTTGCTGGGCTTCGGATGGTTCGTGGACCGCTTTGGCACCAAAGTCGGCTACGCCGTCTCCATCGTCGCGTGGAGTCTGGCGGCGATGGGCCACGCTTTCGTGGGCGCGTTCCGCGGATTCATCGTGGCGCGTGTCTGCCTCGGTCTGAGCGAAGGCGGCAACTTCCCTTCGGCGATCAAGGCCGTGGCGCTGTGGTTCCCCAAAAAGGAGCGCGCACTGGCCACCAGCATTTTCAATTCGGGCACCAATGTCGGCGCGATCATCGCCCCGGCCATCGTTCCGTGGGTGGCGTTCACCTGGGGTTGGCGGGCGGCGTTCGTCGCTGCCGGCGTGGTGGGCTTTCTGTGGCTGTTCCTGTGGATCCCGATTTACAACGTGCCGGAGAAAATCAAGCATCTCAGCGAAGATGAACTCGCGTACATTCGCAGCGACGCCGGGGAGAACTCCAGCGCGGACAAAATGTCGTGGTCCAGCCTGCTCAGCTACCCGCAGACGTGGTCGTTCATCATCGCGAAGTTTCTCACCGATCCCGTCTGGTGGTTTTTTCTCATCTGGCTGCCGGACTATTTCAAGGCGACGCGCAGTTTGGAAATCAAGAAGAGCTGGGTCCACATCGTGACGATTTACACCATCGTGACGATCCTGAGCATTTTCGGCGGCTGGATCACGGGACACCTGACCAACCGCGGTTGGACGGTGACCCGCGCGCGCAAGACCGGCATGTTCGTCTTTGCGCTGTGCGTGTTGCCGGTTCTCGTGGTCACCCAGGTCGGCGACTGGACCGCCGTGCTGCTCATCGGCCTGGCCGGCGCGGCGCACCAGGCCTGGTCGGCGAATCTTTTCACCACGGTCTCGGACATGTTTCCCAAGAAAGCCATCGCCTCGGTGGTGGGCCTCGGCGGCATGGCCGGCTCCCTCGGTGGTTTCCTGTTCCCGATCATCACCGGCATGATGCTTGACCACTTCAAAGCCCGGAACAGCATCACGACGGGCTACGGGATTCTCTTCGGCATTTGCGGTTGCGCCTACCTGGTGGCCTTTGGCCTCAACCACCTGTGCGCGCCGCGTTATGAACCGCTAAAACTAAAGAACTCAACCTGATCCCGTTCCGCGCCCAGGCCATGTTTGTCCCATCATCTTCAGCGGCGGGTTTGTCATCGCTCTCAAACCTCGATGCTTGAATCGCCGGCCAACCGGACCTCCACGCCGCGCTATGCGGATTTGCTTCTGGCCGTCTTCGCCGTCGGCGTGCTGTTTGCCTTTCTGGGAAGCCCCGGACTCGTCGAGCCGGACGAAGGCCGATACGCCGAGATCGGGCGCGAAATGGCGGAGAGCGGCGATTGGTTGATTCCCCGGCTGGACGGCTTTGCCCATTTGCAAAAACCGCCCGTGATTTACTGGGCCACCGCCGCCAGCTTCAAGGTTTTCGGTCTGAACGAATGGGCGGCGCGGCTCCCCTCGGCGCTGGCGGCGCTGGGCGTCGTCTGGCTGACGCTGCGAATGGGGCGCACGCTCTTCGGTCGGGTCGCCGGTCTCACCGCCGCGCTCGTGCTCCTTTCCAGCGTGGAATTTTTCCAGTTGGCCCGGACCCTCACGCCGGACATGTTGCTGACATTCTGGACGACGGCGGCGGTGGCCTGTCTGGTGCAATTCGTCCAGGGCGGGCGGCGCGCGCTCTGGCGCTGGGGATTTTTCATCGCAATGGGTCTGGGCTTTCTCACCAAAGGCCCGATGGCGCTGGTCGTGCCAGTCGCTGCCGCCGTGTGCTGGCAGTGGTCGCTGCGGCGCGCGGGCGAAAAAATCCGGCTTGGCTGGTTCAGCGGGATGATCGCGACGCTGGCCCTGGGACTGTCGTGGTTCGTGGCGGTGTGCGTTCAGCATCCGGCCTTGTTCGGCTATTTCACCGGCGAGGAACTCGTAAAACGATTTGGCTCCGGCGCACATGGCCGGGCGCAGCCGTTCTGGTTTTTTGTCCCGGTGTTGGTGGTGGGCTTGACGCCGTGGATTTTTTTTCTACCGGCGGCGGCCCGGACGGTCTGGCGTCGTTGGCGCGCGGGTCAATCCTTCAGCCCGGCGCATTGGTTGCTGGCCGGATGGGCGGGCGTGCCGTTCATCATTCTTTCGGCCAGCGGATCGAAGCTGCTGACTTACGTGCTGCCGTTGTTTCCGGCGCTGGCCCTGGCCCTCGGCGTCTGGTGGCAAAATCACCCGGCCACGCGCGCGGCGCAAACGAGTTTGAAAGTGGCCCTCGGATTTTTTCTGGTCTTGCCCGGCGCGCTGCTGCTGCTCCCCGGGTTTTTCCCCGAACTTGGTCTGCCATTTTCCGCCACCTTTTTCGTGACCTTGGGCGTCGTGGGCGGCCTGGCGCTGCTGTCAGTCTGCTTCACCCGACGCGGCCCGGCTTCGGTCCCGCTTGCCCTGGCCGGAGCGGCGGTGGTTTTCTGGCTGGGGATTACCGCACAGTTCGAAAAGGTAAACCCGCTCTTGCGGAGACAGGCCTCGATCCGTCCGTTGGCGCGGCAACTTCAATCCCTGGGTGCGGCCCGGGTGCCGGTTTTTGCCTACGAAGTGCGGGCGCATGGCCTGGAGTTTTATCTGCGACGCCTGGTCAACCTGAGCGAGACCGAGGCCGATCTGATTCTGCCGCCAGACGCGCAACAGCAATCCCGGCTGCTGCGCTCGGTGGAGGATTGCGGGCGTCTGGGAGCCGCGGGCGCGCCGGTTTACGGACTGATCTTGACCGCGCGGTTCAAGGAATTCCCGTCCGCCGAATGGCAGACGCTCGGCCGGGTGGGGGATTTTTCACTGATCGGCCGCAAACCAGCGGTGCCTTAGCCGGAACGACGCGGTTTAACCACGAATGGACACGAATGAACACCAATAGGGAGCGGCCTGATGCAGAACTTGCAGCTGGCTCAGTCGGCACACGGGACGGTGAGGGCAATTGACACCTGATTTTCCCATCTGTTTGTCGGAATTCGTGTCCATTCGTGTCCATTCGTGGTTTTCCGGTCTGAATCGTTCCGGCTTAGACCACGCGCCGCCGTGGCCTTTCACAAGCGGCTGATTTTTTCCAGCAACGCGCTCGTGGACTTGCCGGCCACGAATGGAATGAAAACGATTTTCCCGCCGGCGCTCTCGACGGCGCGGCGTTCTTCCTGATCAATGGTCGCCAGCGTGTAGTCGCCGCCCTTGGCGTAGAGGTCGGGTTGCGCCAGCGACAGGAAGCGCGCGGCGCGGGGTTCGGTAAAAATACAAACGACATCCACCGACGCCAGTCCCGCCAGCACCGCGGCGCGGTCGGCTTCGTTGTTGATCGGCCGGCCGGGGCCTTTCAATTCCCGCACGCCGGCGTCGCCGTTGAGGCCGACCAGCAAGGCGTCGCCGTGGTTGCGCGCGGCCGCGAGGTAGCTGACATGCCCGGCGTGCAACAGGTCGAAGCAGCCGTTGGTCACCACCAGTTTTTTGCCGGTGGCGCGCAGAGTGTTTCGCCAGGCGGGCAAGGCGTCGAGGGAGAGAATTTTCGCCCGGTAATTCACGCGCGTCATTCTGCCGGACGGCCGGCACGGGGAGCAACCCGCAAATCGCGGAGCGAAGCACCAAGCACCAACCTCCAAGCACCAGAGAAGCTACAAATCTCAAACACCAAACTGTGCCAGGTCGCTTTTCAAGATTTGGTGGATGGTGCTTCTCTGGATGTTGGAGCTTGGAATTTGGAGCTTTTCCCCTCCCTCCTCCGGGCTTGTTTTTTTGGCGCCACCCCGTAGAGTGTCGGTATGAAGAAAGATGTCGTGCCCGTGCAGATTCGCGGGATCCTGCCCGCCAACAGCGGGTGCGCCATTTTCGTCGGCAACGATGAGAAGGTCTTTGTCATCCAGGTCGAGCACAACATGGGGGCCGTCATCGGCATGTTTTTGCGCGACACGCCCAAGGAACGCCCGCTGACGCACGATTTGATCGCCCACATGTTGAAAGGCTTCAACATCAGCGTCGAACGCGTCGTCATCACCGAGCTGAAAAACTCGACCTATTTCGCCCGCATCATCCTCCAGCAGGAAAATGAACTGGGCCGCAAGATCGTCGAGATTGATTCCCGGCCCAGCGATTGTCTGGCCATCGCCTCGGCCCAGAAACGCCCCATCTTCGTCGCCAGCTCCCTCTTCGAACAGGTCGAGGACATGACCGAGGTGCTCCAACGCATCAACGAAACGGGCGGCGAATCCGGCGGCGAAGCGGGCGGCGAAGCGGGCGGCGAATCCGGCAGCGAACCCGAATAAGCCCGATGCCGGCTCCCGTTGCCATTTCCCTTGCTCCCGTCGTGTTGATTTGTGGCGACGACGATTTCGCGGTCAAGCAGCGAGCCCGGCAGATTTACCAGCACTGGTGCGAGGAACTGGGCGGCCTGGACCACGAGATCATTGACGCCAGCGTGGCCAACAGCGGTGAAGCCCTCCAAGCGCTGGCCCGGTTGCGCGAGGCGCTGCAGACCCTGCCCTTCTTCGGCAGCGGCAAGGCCATCTGGTTTCAGAGTTGCAATTTCCTGGGTGACGAACGCACCGCCAGCGCGCAGGCCGTGACGGACAATCTCGCCGGCCTGGCGCAGGAGTTGAAAAAATTTCCCTGGGACAATGTCCGGTTGCTCCTCAGCGCCGGCAAAGTGGACAAGCGGAAAACCTTCTACAAAACGCTCGAAAAACTCGGCACCGTGGAAGCCTTGGCCGCCTGGTCGGTGGATGATCGCGACTGGGCCGCGACCGCCGAAACGGCGGCGCTCAAACAGTTGCGCGCCTTGAAAAAGCAGATTTCCGATGAAGCGCTCGCCCGTCTGGTGGCTTGCGTGGGGCCGCACGCGCGGCAGCTGAACAGTGAGATCGAAAAGTTGAGCCTCTATACCGGCGCGCGCGAGGAAATCACCGTCGCCGACGTGGACGCCGTGGTCACCCGCAACAAACAGGCCCGGTCGTTCGCGCTGGGCGACGCGCTGGGCGACCGCGATCTGCCATGCCTGTTGCGGCGGCTCGATGAAGAGTTGTGGGAGTTGAAGTTCGACAAACGGCGGTCCGAGATCGGTTTGCTCTACGGCCTGATCACCAAGGTGCGCGTCCTGATGTTTTTAAAGGAAATGCTCAAGGCCGGCTGGCTGAAGGTTGAAGCCGACTACCACCGGTTCAAGGCGCAACTGGAAAAAGTCCCGGCCGCGCAGTTGCCCGAGGACAAGCGTTTCAATCCGCTGGCGATGAACCCCTACGTGTTGTTCAAAGCGCTGCCGCAGGCGGGCCGTTACCGCGGGGCGGAACTCATCCGGGCGATGGGTCTGTTGTTGGAGTGCAACCAGCGGCTGGTCTCGCGCAACCTGGACGAACGGTTGATCCTTCAGCAAGTCCTCGTGCAAATTGTCAAAGGCGCCGAAGCCGCGCCGTTCCCTGCGTGACCATGCCCTTGTGAACATTTCTTTCCATGAACCGTCCGAAGCCCCGCAAGGTTTTGGACTGCGCCAGTCCTCTGGCGCTGTGAGAACGGGCAGCGGCCCAGCCAAAGCGCCAGAGGCCGGCGCAGTCCAAGACGGTGGCGCGACCACGGAAGCGCTAACCGGATCGTGGTCCCGAATGCGCGTCCAAAGTTGGAGGTCGAAACTCTCCATGAACCTCGTAGCAGCCGACGTAAGGAGGCTCACTTTTTCTCGAACCAGGAAGGTCAGAGCCTCCTTACCTCGGCTGCTACGAGGATTACGAGTGGTGCAGGTGGGCGGGGCATTCTCTCCCGCACGATTCCGGCTCAATGCACCGGGCGGGTTTGTCCATCAGTTTATTTCCCTGAAGCATGGCCGGCAACCGGCGTTTTGAAATGAATGTCACTGCTCCCCAATTGATGGTGGCGCTTCTGGACCCGGTGGTGGTCGTCAAGGTTACCGGGCGCGCCAACGTCGCCTGCAGCGTGCAATTCAAGACCCTCGTCAACGAACTCCGCCAGCGCGGCTACCGGCAATTCGCCCTCGAACTCTCCGAGTGCCTCATCATGGACAGCACGTTTCTGGGCGTGCTCGCCGGGTTGGGCCTCAAACTGGCCGAAGCCGGCGCCGAGCGCGACGGTTGCCCGGTCTGCCTCATCCGGCCCAACCCGCGCATCGTGGACCTTTTGGAAAACCTGGGCGTGAACCAGTTTTTCAAAATCATCCAGGACCCGGCGCCGTCGTCGTCGCGCTTTGAAGGCGTGGCCGCGCTGGAGCAAGCGCCGTCGCGCGAGGAAATTTCCCGCACCTGCCTTGAGGCGCATCAGCTGCTGATGGAACTCAACCCTGCCAACGTTCCCAAGTTCAAGGACGTCGCTCAATTTCTCGCCGAAGACCTGAAGAAACTTCAGCAAAAGGGTTGAGTGGTCGGCGGCATATTTTCGGGACGTTTGTTGCCGCCAAAGACATGCGGCCACTCTTTTAGAGACAGCGGACGGCCAGCGGATTATTTAACGCCGCGTTTTCCAGGATTTTACTGCGAGGACAGGTTCACGACATGAATCCCGGTGCGATTGAAAATCATCTCAAGTTGGTGCTGGTGCAATGGGTGATCATCATTGCGGTGGCCTGGCTCTTCGGTCGCCTGGGCAAAAAAGTTGGCCAGCCGCTGGCCGTGGGCGAAATCCTCGCCGGGTTGTTGCTCGGACCGTCGGCGCTGGGGCTGATCTGGCCGAAGGATTGGCCGCCGCTGTTCCCCGACGAAACCCAGCAGTCCCTTCAGTTGCTGGGCAAGCTGGGGTTGATCCTGCTCTTGTTCCAGGTGGGGATGGAATTTGATTTCGGCCACCTGCGCTCGCGCTCGCGGACGGTCACAGCGGTTTCTCTGATGGGGATTGTGGCGCCGGTGCTGGGCGGGGTCCTCATTGGGCCGTGGCTACACCACCATTTTGCGGCTGAGACAAACTTCCCCGGCTTTCAACTCTTTGTCTGCATCGCGCTGGCGATCACGGCACTGCCGATCATGGGCCGGATTTTGTTGGAAATGAAACTGGAACGGACGGCGCTGGGAGCCGTCTCCATCAGCGCGGCGGCCATTGATGATGTGATCGGCTGGATCGGTCTCGCCGTGGTCACGGCGCTGGCGACGTCCCACTTCCGTTGGGGGCCGGTGATCGGACAGGCCGCCGGGGTGCTGCTGTTGTTTCTCACGCTGCTTTACGCGGTGGGGCCGGGGCTGATGGTGCTGTGGCGGAAAAGCGTCGCCTCCCATGGCGCGCGGGAAATTTCCCTCTCCTACCTGGCCTTGCTGTTGATCGCGCTGTTCACCTGTTGCCTGATCACCAATCTGCTGGGTGTGTTCTCAATTTTTGGCGCATTTCTGCTGGGCGTGTCGCTGCACCGGGAAACCGGACTGGTCCGGGCCTGGCGCGAGAAATTTTCCGATTTTGTACTGGTGGCGCTGGTGCCGATTTTTTTCACCAACACGGGTCTGCGCACCGAAGTGGGGTCGCTCGACACGCCGCTGGCCTGGTTGGGTTGCGCGCTGGTGATGGGGGTGGCCGCGGCGGGCAAGCTGGGCGGCTGCTTCGCGGGCGCCCGACTCACCGGCCAATCGGCACGCGATTCCATTTGCATTGCGGGGCTGATGAACACGCGGGCGTTGATGGGACTGGTGGCGATCAATATCGGCTACGAACTGAAGCTGCTCCCGCGCGAACTGTTCACCATGTTCGTCATCATGGCGCTGCTGACGACGGCCATGACCGGGCCGCTGCTGAGAACATGTTTGCCGGAGGAATTGCGCTTCTGGAAATCCGCGAAGCCCGCGGGCGGCTCCGCCAGCAACAAAACTTGATGCCGCCCAGCGAAATCCAGGTGCGTTGCGCGGGCCATGCGGCAGCCTTCAAAGCCGCAGCAGATTCCGCGCGGCCGCGGCAATGCTTCGCGCCGTGGGGCGGTGCGCCGCCCAGAGGTTGGGATGATAGGGAACCGGCGTGTCTTTGGCGTTGAGCCGTTGCGGCGGCGCGTCCAGCAGAGCAAATCCCTCCGTCGCCACCCGTGCGACGACCTCCGCCGTCACCCCGCCCCACGGCCAGGCCTCGCCCACCGCCAGCAACCGGCCCGTGCGCGCCACCGACGCCATGACCGTGTCTGTGTCCAGCGGCTTCACCGAGCGCAAATCCACGACCTCCACTTCGTTGCCTTCCGTGGCGAGTTCCTCGGCGACGGCCAGCGCTTCGTGCACCATCGCGCTATAGGCCACAAGGGTCATGTCGCGCCCCGGCCGGGCGATGCGCGCCTTGCCCACCGGCATGGCCTCGGTCGGCAGCCGGTCGGCCTTGAGGTGGTAATAAAGATATTTGTGCTCGCAAAAAATCACGGGGTCATCAATCGCCACTGCTTCGAGCAACATGCTATAGGCGTCCTCGACCGTCGCCGGCGTCATCACCACCAGGCCGGGGTAATGCGCGTAGATCGTTTCCATGCTCTGGCTGTGGAAAGGCCCGCTGCCGGAGGTGCCTCCCGAGGGCAGCCGGATGGTGATGGGGCAGGGCACGTTGGTCCGCCAATGGAGCGTCGCCGCGTGGTTGACGATCTGGTTGAAGCCGGCGGTGGAAAAATCCGCGAACTGCATCTCGATGATCGGCCGCATCCCTTCAATCGCCGCGCCAATGGCCAGACCGACCATCGCATCTTCGCTGATCGGCGCATCGAGCACGCGGCCGGGAAATTCCTGCGCCAGGTTTTTGGTCGCCTTGAACGCGCCGCCGAAAGCGCCCACATCCTGCCCGTAGATGAAGACGCGCGGGTCGTCGGCGAGCGCCTTGGCTTGGGCGGCGCGGATGGCTTCGAGGTAGGTGATGCTCATGATTCCTCGTGCATCTCCAGCAGATGTTTGGCGGCCAGCGCGCACCATTCCTCCTTGAACGGGTCCGGCCCCGGCTCGCGCTGCACTTTGGCGACCGCCTCCTCCACTTTTTGAACCGCTTCCTCGCGCCAGCTCTCCAGCGTCCGGCGATCAGCCCATTTCAGCGCGAGCAACTGTTCCTCCGCCACTTTCAAACAATCACGGCCCAGCGGAGAATTTTTCAACTTCGGATCAATGTAGCTGGCGTCGTCATGCTCGCCGTGACCGCAGAGCCGGAGCAGGCGCGCCACAACCAGTTGCGGGCCGTGGCCGGCGCGGGCTGCTTCGACGGCCCGGCCCACGACGCTCAGACAGGGCGCGAGGTCCGTGCCGTCCACCGTCTGGCATTCGACGCCGTAGCCCGCCGCCTTGTCGGCCAGCGAGCGGCAGGCAAACTGGCGCGAGCTGGGGGTGGAGTAGGCGTATTGATTGTTGGCCACCACCAGCACCAGCGGCAGTTTTTCCACGGCCGCCTGATTGAGCGCTTCGTGAAAGGAGCCGGTGGACGTGGCCCCTTCGCCGACGCAGGCGCCGCCCACGATGCCCGTGACGCCTTTGAAACGCCGCGCGAACAACACGCCGTTGACGACGGAAATCATCGCCCCCAGGTGGCTGATCATCGCCAGCAACCCGTCGCGAGGCCGGCCGCGATGAATGTTCCCGTCGCGGCTGCGCATCGGTCCCAACCGCGAACCCAGGTAGGTGCGCACGCCATCGAGGATCGGCTCGCCGAATGCCAGCCGGCCCGCGCCATCGCGGATGAGCGGCGCGTACACATCGCCTTTGCGCAACGCCAGTCCGAGCGACACACTGAGCGCCTCCTGGCCGCGGCCCAGGAAGACGCCGCCGTGAATTTTGCCGCCCCGGTAGAGGCTGGCGAATTTGTCGTCCAGCGTGCGGGCCAGCAGCATCCACCGGTAGGCGGTGAGATATTCCCGGACGGCTGGAGACGCTTCCATCGCCTCTGCGCGGCTGACACCGGTTTCAACCATGATTGGGATTTATGCCTTGTCGGGCTTTGGGGTGCAAACGTTTCTTTGACGCGATGCCCGCGTGGCGGGGCCGCAACTAAAACATCCAACATCCAACATCCAACGTCCTGCGCCCACGGCGGCCACCGGTTCGGAGTCCGATGTTGGATGTTTGTTCGAATGAAAACTTCGCGGGACGCGACGATTCTCACAGATGGCACTACTGCGGAGTTGTCCATGCTTCCTCTCTGCAGTGCTGACCCTTGACATCGTTCCGTTCTGAGAAGGTTTTTAACCACGGATTACGCGGATGAACACGGATGCGGAAGAATCAGCATTTCAGAAATCTTATCCGTGTTCATCCGCGTAATCCGTGGTCAATTCGTTTTGGTTGCGGCTCTGCCGCCCCATGTCCTCTGCGTTTAATCAGGCTGGGTGGCAGTTTGGTTGCGGCTGTGCTGCGCTGCGATCTTTGTGAATCCTCCGCGCCCTTTGCGTTAAAAAAACATCGGCCCGGCCCGACGCATTTTCAGAAGACAGCCGTCTCTTACGGAGTCGAAATCGGTTTCAGAGCCGCGTAAGAAAGGCGCGACTTTGACCCGATGAACAAACTCCACACTAACAGCGCACGCCGCCGCTGAGTTACAACTGGCTCTTCAACGGCACGAACCTCCCGGACGCGACGAATTTCAACTTGAACCTGACGAATGTGCAGACCAGCCACGCCGGCGACTATTCCGTCGTGGTAACCAATATTGGCGGCATGACCAGTTCCGTGGCCAGCGTGCTGGTGTTCGCATATCCGGCGTTGAAAATCTCTTTGACCGGAACCAACGCCAACTTGTCCTGGCCGGCGGCGCCGGCCGGCTTCGCCCTGGAAGCGAACACCAACCCCGGGAGCGCGCCGTCGTGGGCCGGTGTTTCGGCCCCGACAAACATTCCCGGCTCGTCGAACACGGTCGCGCTGCCGGTCTCAGACCCGCAACAATTCTTCCGGTTGAAAAACCGCAAGTTGGCTGACTTCCACCAACGGTCGCTGTCTGGCGACTGGAACCGATCCAGGACAATTCTCTCCGCGCCTTCGCGTCTTTGCATCTTTGCGTTAAAAAGTCTGCGCAGACATGAATGGTTACGGCCAAAGCTGATCAGGCCGGCGAGCGGATCGGGAAAGCCGCGGGCGGTGATGCCTGGACCAAAATGGCCTTGTTCGCTGCGAGATATTTCTCCAACACTTTTTTGCCCACCAGTGAAATGCCCGCTCTTTTGGCGTTCGCCTTGTAATGTTTATAATGCACCAGCGTTTTGCCAATGATGCCGATATGCAGATTGGAATCCTCCAGTTCCCAGACTTGACCGCTTTGTAAGGGTTGCAGAGGCGTCCGGTTCTTTTGTGTCATGTTCTTCATGGCCGCGAGTGTATCACAACTTTCCATCATAAAAGAGCAAATTAACTCCAGGTGAAGGATTCTTGGGAGTGACGACTCAGGTTAATGGGTGACCCGTCCATGACCCGTCCAGGAAACCGCAAGCCGGCCGCACAAATTCCCCGCCTTGACGAACCGGGTTTGGGTGTTACTTTCTGCGGATTCAACGCGGTAAAATAACCAACATTTGATGAAATCATACCTCCTGATCACGCTTGCCGTCGCACTCCTGGCCACCCAGGCCCGGGCCGAAGACAAAATCGTCCTGAAAGATCAAAAGCAAAAACTCAGTTACAGCATCGGTCTGAGCATCGGCTCCGACGTCAGCGCCAATTTCAAGCGCCAGGCGGTTGACCTGGACGCCGCCACGCTGGCGGCGGGAGTCGCCGACGCAGTGGCCGGGGCCAAACCTTTATTGAATGAAACTGAAATCCGGGCGGTCATGGAGGCGTTCCAGGCCGAAATGATGGCCAAGCAAGGCGACTTGCAAAAGGAATTGGCGGCATCGGGCGAAAAGAACCTCAAGGAAGGCCAGGAGTTTCTGGCCGCGAACGCCAAGAAGGAAGGCGTCAAGACCCTGCCCAGCGGTTTGCAGTACAAAGTCCTGCACGCGGGGACGGGCAAGTCTCCCCAGGCCACCGACACGGTCAAGACCCACTATCGCGGCACGCTGATCAACGGCAAAAAATTCGACAGCTCCTACGCGGGCGACGCGCCGGCCGCCAAAGACGAGCCGGCCACCTTCCCGGTCAACCGTCTGATCCCCGGGTGGCAGGAGGCTTTGCAACTGATGAAGGTGGGCGACAAGTGGCAGCTATTCATCCCGGCCAGGCTGGCGTACGGGGAAAATGGCACCGGGCCCGACATCGGCCCGAATACCGCATTAATTTTCGACATGGAATTGCTGGGCATCCAGTGAT
>CAZIFU010000040.1:0-50187 GCA_964539075.1 uncultured Verrucomicrobiota bacterium
CGGTGGGGGGGGGCTGGCTTTGTCGTGATGGGTAGTGATCTGGAGCTGGCTTGCCGGGTGGCCGCGGGGGTGGCATCCGCGCGCCGGCGTCGTGGACTGCGCCAGTCCTCTGGCGCTTTCGGAACCGGGACGGCCGCAGTCAAAGCGCCAGAGGACTGGCGCAGTCCAAAACCTTGCGGCCATTCGGATGTTTCATGGACAGGAAGTCGGGGCATGTTTTGGGTTTCCCCAAGAACGGCAAGGCGCAAACCGCCGGCATCCGAAGGAGAACGGTCTGTCGCTGCGATGATGCCCTCCATCGGGGCGGCGGGCAAGGCAAATCGACAGGCAATTCGGCCGGGCGGAGGGCAGCGGGGCACTGCCATTGAATTAAGCCCAAGGCACGCTAAAGCGTGGACACCGAACGCGCGGAAACCCGCTTGGTGTCCACGCTTTAGCGTGTCCCCTTTCCGCGGTCGGCTCGTTAATCCAACGCCCGTGGGGCAGCGGGGCGGGCTTTAACCGCGGAGTCACGGAGCATTTCGTCGGATTCCTTGTCTCCGTAATACTGGTGTAACCGGGTTTGAGGCTTGCCACTCGAAGGGGTCCTTCCTAAGCTGCCAGCAATTTCCGCCATGAAACTTTGCACTCTCCTATTCAGCATTTGCGCAACAATGACGCTCGCCGTCAGCGCTCAAGCCCAATCCAAAAAATCCTACACCCTTGGCCTCGTCGCCAAGTCACAGGGCAACCCCGTCTTCCAGGCCGCGCGCGTCGGGGCCGAGGCCGCTGCCAGGGAACTCGGCGCCAAGCACGGCCTCACGATCAAAATTGACTGGCGCACCCCCAACGAAGAGGACGCCCAGAAGCAGGCCGAAGCCATCGAGCAGCTCGTCCTTGCCGGTGCCGATGGCATCGCCGTCAGTTGCTCGGACGCCAACAAGCTCACCGACGCCATCAATGCCGCCGTGAAAAACGGCGTGCCCGTCGCGACCTTCGATTCGGACGCCCCCGCCAGCCGGCGTTTCGTCACCTATGCCATTGACGACGAGCGCTGCGGCGAGCGCGTGCTCGAAGAACTCGCCAAAGAAATGGGCGGCAAAGGCGTGGTCGCCATTCTCGCCGGCAACCCCAACGCGCCCAATCTCCAGAAGCGTGTCGCGGGGGTGAAGCAGGCCGCGAAGAAATTTCCCGGGCTCAGCATCCGCGACACCTACTACCACAAGGAGACGCCGCAGGACGCCGCCGCGAAGGTCGAGCAGGTGATGCAGGCCAACCCGGACATCACCGGCTGGGCGATGGTCGGCGGCTGGCCGCTGTTCACCGACAACGCTCTCAAGTGGCCGCCCGGCGCCGTGAAGTGCGTCAGCGTGGACGCGCTCCCGCAGCAACTCGGCTACCTGCGCAGCGGCCACGTGCAGATGCTCCTTGCCCAGCAATGTTTCGAGTGGGGCTACCGCTCGGTCGAACACCTCATCAACAAGGTCCACTTCAAAAAAGACCCGCCCGCGGTGAAGGACGTGAGCGAACTCGTGCCTGTGTCGAAGGAGAACCTCGACGAGTTTGCGAAGAATTGGGACAAGTGGTTACCGCGATAGGCCGCAAGAAGATGGAGAAGATTTTGCCGCGAAAGGACGCAGAGAACACATAGAGGAAAAAACTTTGTGTCCGTTGCGTTCTTTCGCGGCCAACAAAAACAACCTGCCCACTGAAAAATTATGAAAGACATCATGGAGTCGTGCAACATGATCCGCCAGACGGCCTACGACATCCACGTTTATCACGGGCACGGTCACGTCGAGAAAGTTTATGAGAACGCGCTGGTCCACCGGTTCGGCAAGGCCGGCCTGAACGTGAAGCAGCAGCACGCGCTCAAGGTTTATGACGAGGACGGGACGCTCCTCGGCGAGTTTCAAACGGACCTGCTGGTCGAGGATTGCCTGATCGTCGAACTCAAGGCCTGCAAAGCGCTCGCGGATGAACATCTCGCGCAGCTTCTCGGCGACCTGAAGTCCTCACGCAGCGAGCAGGGTCTGCTCATCAACTTTGGCTCGGCCAAGTTTCAGATCAAAAAATACGTCCTCTCCCCCAGCGGGCGCGCCAGCTTGCTCGGCAAAGTCTCCTCCCTGCTTTTCTTCTTTGCGTCCTGTGCGTTCTTTCGCGGCTAAAAATGTCTTTCATCACCTTTGACGGCATCACGAAGCGCTTCCCCGGCGTGCTGGCGCTGAACGGCGTGAGCTTCGCGGTCGAGCGCGGCGCTTGTCACGCGCTCGTCGGTGAGAACGGCGCGGGTAAAAGCACGCTCGGCAAAATCCTCGCCGGTGTCGAGACGGCGGACGCCGGCGAAATCCGACTCGACGGCAAACTCATCCAGCCGGGGACTCCGCTCGCCGCGCGACAGCTTGGCATCGCGATGGTGCACCAGGAACTGGCCTTCTGCCCGAACCTCACCGTCGCGGAGAACCTGTGCCTCGGCGATTTTCCCCGGCGCCTCGGCTGGGTGGACCGCGCGAAGATGCGCGAGAAAGCCCGCGCGATGCTCGCAGAAATCGAGGCCGATCTTGATCTGGATGCGCCAATGAGCCGGCTCTCCACCGCTCAGGAACAGATTGTTCAGGTCGCCGCCGCGCTCGGCGTCAACGCCCAGGTCATCGTGATGGACGAACCGACGAGTTCATTGTCCGTCGCCGAAAGCGAGCATCTCTTCCACCTGCTCGCGCAACTCAGGCAGCGCGGCATCACCGTCCTCTACGTCTCGCACCGCCTCGAGGAAATCTTCCGCCTTTGCGACGCCGTCACCGTGCTGCGCGACGGCCGCCACGTGGCGACGGAGAACATTTCCGGGACAGACCACGACCGGCTCATCCACCAGATGGTCGGCCGCGAAGTCGTGGCCGTCACGCCGAAGCATCTGGAACGCGACCTCGGCGAGGAAGTCCTGCGCGTCGAAAACCTTTCCTCACCCGGCAAGTTCGAGAACATCAGCTTCACTCTCCGCCAGGGCGAAGTGCTCGGTTTCGCCGGCCTCATCGGCGCGGGCCGCAGCGAAGTGGCCCAGGCCATCTTCGGCCTCGATCCCAACGCCACCGGCAAAGTTCTGGTTCATGGTCGCGAACTCCCGCCTGGCGACGTGAACGCTGCGCTCGCCGCGGGCATCGGCCTTTTGCCGGAGGACCGCAAGCGACTCGGTCTGGTGCTTTCGATGAACTGTCGCGAAAACACTTCGCTGGCCACGCTGCCGCGGCTCACGCGCCTCGGCTTCGTGCGCCGCCGCGCCGAGCAATCGCTCGCGCAGCGATACGCCGGGCGCCTCCGTGTGAAAACGCCAACGCTCGAAACCGTCATCGCCGGCCTGAGCGGCGGCAATCAGCAGAAGGTGGCCCTGGCCAAGTGGCTGGCACGCGAGTGCGACATTCTCATCGTGGACGAACCCACGCGCGGCATTGACGTCGGCGCCAAGGCGGAAATCCACCAACTGCTCGACGAGCTGGCCTGCCAGGGATTGGCGTTGCTGGTGATTTCGTCGGAGCTGCCCGAAGTCATGAATTTGAGCCGCCGCATCCTCGTGTTGCGCGCCGGCGGGGTGGCGGGGGAACTGGCGCGAGCCGACTTTTCGCAGGCCAACCTCCTGCGCCTCATGGCCGGCGTCGAGGCGCAGGCCGCTTGAGGCGGCAGTGTCCTAATTTGCTCGGAGCGCGGCTGTGTCGCGCTGGGCGACCAGCCGCAGCGTGTGAATTTCAATATGCTGCGGCTGGTCGCTGCGACACAACCGCGCTCCGGGAAATTGAATTAGGACACTTCCCTTGAGGTGATGGGCTTGTCCGCGCCGGGTGGAAATGCCACCGTTGGCCCGGCCCCGGCATTATGAACACGCCCCTCCATCTGCGCCGGATGCAATCGTCCGATCTGGCTTTTGCCGACGCCGTGCGCGCGCTGGCCGGCTGGAACCAGACGCCCGAAGATTGGCGGCTGTTGCTCGCGAGCGAACCCGACGGCTGCTTCGTCGCCGAATGGAACGGCGCCCCCGCCGGCACCGCCACCACCACGTGTTACGGAACGGAACTCGCCTGGATCGGCATGGTATTGGTCCACCCGGATTTTCGCCGGCGCGGCATCGGCAAAGCGCTGCTTCAGCATTGCCTGGATCATTTGCGCCGCCGTCAGATTCGCTGCGTGAAACTGGATGCCACGCCGTTGGGTAAAACGCTTTATGACCAGTCAGGCTTTCGGGACGAATGGACACTGACCCGGTGGGAAACGTCCGCCGCGCGCAACACCGCCACTGCTGCCGGCGAAACCGTCCGACCACTCGCCGCCGCGGATTGGGAAGCCGTGAGGAAAATTGATGACCTGGCCTTTGGAGTCGCGCGCCACGAGATCCTGGAGCGATTGGCCCGGCGGAGTTCCCGCGGGCTGATCCATCTTTCGGAGGCGGGCCGTGTGGACGGCTATGGCATGTTGCGGAACGGATCGCGCGCCGCGTATCTGGGGCCGGTCGTGGCCGAATCAGTCAAGGGCGGCACGGCGTTGATGAGCGCGCTGCTGGCCCAAGCCGCGGGCCGGCCGGTTTTTTGCAATATCCCCGATGTGAACAACGGCGCGGTGGATCTGATCAAAAGCTGCGGGTTTACCGCCCAGCGTCCGTTGATCCGAATGTTTCTCGGTGACAACCGGCACCCCGGCGTTCCGCAAAACCTTTTCAGCATCGCCGAATCCGCGATGGGCTGACGCGCCGGCGTTCGGCGCGACGCACAAATTGCCACGGAATCCAATTGTATTTTTCTGCCAAACCGGTATGCTGTCGTTTGCTTTTTCCACAAAAGTTTGCCAATGAAACCGGCGCAATCATGAGACTGGCCCACGGGAGAATCATGGCCCCCGGGTTCACATCACTCACGGCATACGGTCTCGGTTTCGCGATCCTGTTTCTCGCTTTGACATTCCGGGCGCCCGGAGATGAATCGTCGCACACCGATTCTCTCCCGGCGCCGCAATCCCCGGATTTTTTTGAAACCTATCCCGACGGCTCGCGTCCCGTCCCGGCCACCGGCAAGGAGGCGGAACCTCCCGGCGTTTCCGGCCCCATCGCCCCCGCCGCCGGCCAGCCTGAGGGCGCGCTTTCCGGCCGCCTCGTCTTCACCAGCGGCGGGCACGGATGGACTTACAACAACGATCCCGACAGTCCCCTCGCGGGCGGCTGGATCACCCAGCGCGGCGTGAACAACGAAATCTGCGAGGACTTTGGCAACCTCGATCAGATGACGATGTTCGCCTTTTACTGTTTTAATGCCGGCGCCACGGTGGTCACGTTTCGTCCGGTCGGACATCAAACCAACGAAGTGGTGCTGGACAACGATGCGGCGGCAGTGACTTTTTCTGGCAGTTGGAGCGACAGCGTCTCCACCATTTATTACGGCAGCGCCGGTGATGTGCCGTATCGTTTTGCCTCGCTCGCCGCCACCGAGACGGCCACGGCGACTTATACGCCCAACATTCCGGTGGCGGGATTTTACCCGGTTTACACGTGGGTGCGGCATGGCAACGACCGCACCAGCCAGCTTTATCGCATCCGACACATGGGCGGGGAATCCCGGGTTCGCGTGCCGCATTACCTCGTGGGCAACGGCTGGGTTTACCTCGGCTCCTATTATTTCAACGCGGGGTCGAATTCCACAAACGGCGCGGTCGTGATCAGCAATTTGCAGCCGACGCCGAGCATTGGCACTGTGGTGATCGCGGATGCCATCCGGTTCGGCAACGGCATGGGCAGCATTGTGCCGACGCCCAAGGACACGGAGACGCCCACCACTTCCAGCTACCCGCGCGAGGAGGAATGCTCGCGCTATTGGGTGCAAAAGAGTCTGGGGCAGGGCCAATCCTCCAGCCTTTACAACCAAAGCGGTCTCAGCGACCAGGACGACAACGTGGGCACTCCGCCCCGCATGGCGGCGGAGATGAATTCCACCACCACCGAAACCAACATCTTCAAACGCGTTTACGTCGGGTTCCATTCCAATGCCGGCGGCGGGCGCGGCTGCGTCGGACTGGTTCGGAGCGACAGTGAAAAGACGCCCAACCAGCAGGAACTGGCGCGTCTGCTGGCCAAGGAGATTGATGACGACCTGACGGCCGTTGGCTCGCCGCCGCTCGAAGTGCCCTGGGACTCCGACCGCGCCGGCTACACCATCAGCGGCATCTATGGCGAAATCAACAATTCGGTCATCAATGGCGAAATGGACGCCACCATCATCGAAGTGGCCTTCCACGACCAGGTGGACGACTCCAAGATTTTGCGTGACCCCAAAGGCCGCAACTGGATTGCCCGCGCTGTTTATCAAGGCGTGATCCGTTACTTCAACGAATTCGACAGCCTGCCCCTGGATTTTCTGCCCGAACCGCCGGGCAACGTCCGCGCCATCGCCGCCACCAATGGCATCACGATCTCCTGGTCGGTCCCCGTCGCCCAGGGCGGCAGCGACGCGGCCATGGGTTATGTGGTTTATCGTTCCACCGATGGCTACGGGTTTGGCAATCCGACGAACGTAAGCGGCGGTGGCACGCTGTCCCTGACCATGACGGACCTGGCCGTCGACACCGATTTTTATTTCCGCGTGGCGGCAACGAACGCGGGCGGCGAATCGTTTCCTTCCGAAACCGTCGGCTGCCGCCGCTCTTCCAATCCGGCGGCGCCCCGGGCGCTTTTCGTGAACGGATTCGATCGGTTTGACCGCACGTTGGAATTGCGCCAGACGCCGGCGGCCCAGAGTTACGATCCGCCCGACAACAGCGGCTCGATGGTGCGCGTGATTCCGCGGACGATCAACTCCTTCGACTACGTCGTCCAACACGGCAAGGCCCTCGACGCGTTCGGCATGGCGTTCGACTCCTGCCAGAACGAGGCGATCACCAACAACCAGATCCAACTCACCAATTACCCCATTGTCCTCTGGGCCTGCGGCAACGAGTCCACCGACGACCAAACGTTCAACAGCATCGAGCGCAGTAAAATCACCGCGTTCCTGGCCGGCGGCGGCAACCTGTTCGTGTCCGGCGCCGAAATCGCCTGGGACCTCGACCGGCCCTCCGGCCCGTCGAACGCCGAGCGGAATTTTCTGCACAACCAATTGCACGCGGCCTACACCAATGACGATTCGGGCGGTTACGTGGCAGGCGCGGCCACCGGCTCGATCTTTGATGGCCGCAACACCGTGACGATGGACGACGGCACGAAAGGCATTTACTGGGTGCAGGCGCCCGATGTGATCGTGCCTTACGGCGCCGGCGCGACGGTGGCCATGAATTACACCAACGGCGCCGGAGCGGCCGCCGTCCAATACGACGGCTCAGCGGGCGGTGGCAAAGTGGTCTATTTTGGTTTCCCCTTCGAAACAATCACCAGCGCCACGCGCCGCAACAATTACCTGGCCAACGTCCTGGCGTTTTTCGCGCCCGACCCGCCCGCGATTACCGGCCAGCCGCAAAGCCAGGCGGTGAAACTCGGCGCCGACGTGACCTTCGCCGTCACGAATACCGGCACCACCCCCTTCAGCTACCAGTGGCGGTTGAATACCACGAACCTCGCGGGCGCGACCAACGCCAGCTTCCTGCGGACCAACGCGCAGCCGGCCGACGCCGGCAATTACTCCGTTTCCATTACAAACGTGGCGGGCGCGGTGACCAGTTCCAACGCACTCTTGACCGTCAACCTGCCGCTGCCGGTCCTGTTGCAGTCAATCGCCTTCCTGTCTGTCAACCAACTGCAACTGGTCTGGAGCGGCGACACGGGCAGCAGCTACGCCATCGAGGCGTCCACCAACATGATGGATTGGGTGACCGTAACCAACCAGGTCAACACCAACGGGACTTTTGGCTTCACCGATCTTTTGACCACGAACTTCACGCGCCGGTTTTACCGGACGCACTGGCTGTCACCTTGACCAACGCCGGCGCGTCTGGCTGGGTGAAACATTTGCCGTTACGGAAACCTCCTGACGAAAACCATTCATGAAAAAATCGCCGAGACTGTTCTGCTGGCTTCACTCCATTGTGCCGCTCCTGTTTCTTGTTGCGACAGCCAACGGTCAAGAAACGCCATCCACCCAGCAGCGCCCGCAGCCGCCCGTCAACACGACACGCCTCGAGGCACAGGTTTCGACACATTGGGTCATCAACACCACCAGCCAGGCGCGCCTGTCGGTTCAGATCGTCACTGCCAAAGGCCAGCCGGCGGCGAAAAATCCCACGCTGGTGATGATCCCCGGCGGCAACGGCGACAGCCAGACGTTCACCGGTCGCCGGCCCATCGCGGCGGAACTCGCCGGGGCCCGCTTCACGGTGATTTGCTTCGACCCCGACGGCCGCGGCCAGAGCGAGGGCAAGGAGAATTATTGCGGCTTTACGCAACAGGACGGCCTGGCCGCCGTTATCCGCTGGGCCGTCACCCGGCCGGAAGTGGACGCGAAACAGATTGCACTCGTTTCCTACTCCTACGGTGTGACGCTCGCCAGTGGCGTGCTCGCGCGCTATCCGAAGCTGCCGGTGCGCTTCTTCATCGACTGGGAAGGCCCGGCCGACCGCAATGACACGGCCGGTTGCGACGGCTCGCGCGGCGGGCATCTGCGACAAGTGGCCCGCTGCGACGATGAAGAATTCTGGGCCGAACACGAGGCCGCCGGTTTCATCGGAAAAATCCGCGTCCCGTACCTGCGCCTGCAATCCGAACGCGACCACGCACAACCCGACAACACGCACGCCATCCACATGGTCAACCTGGCCCTCCACGGCGGTGTGCCCGTCGTCCGGCTCAATGACGCGTTGATCACCAAACCGCTTGATCCGAAAAATCCGCCGGCCTGGCTGCCGGAGGAGAAGGACCGTGAAATCCCGGCCTACATTGCCCGGCAGGCGAAGGAATTATTCAAGCTGCCGGCCAGTCCCGAACCTTAGCCCTGGACAACCCCATCCCCTTGCCATCTGACACAAATATGTTACACGTGTAACATTTTTACGTCACGTCAGAAGGGAGGGCGTGGGGCGGTAGCTGGCCACCACCCAATCGCTCAACACCTTGTCTGGCGCTTGCACCGCGTCAACATCGAGGATGAATTCCTGCCGGCCGATGTTCCGGGCAATCAGTTTGAGGCCGAACTGGTAGTCCTTGAAGCGCCCGGCGCAAAACTCGCGCACTGGCTTTGACTCCTGCAACGCCAGCGCGACCAGTTCGTCCGCCGCCGCGTCGGTGAAGCGCAGGGCCAGCTTGTGCTCCTCCTCAAAACGGTGCGCGTAGGCGTGGACCATTTGCCGGGCCACGACGCGCTCCTGGCCGGCGTGCTCAGCCAGCAGTTTTCGCAACGTGTCAGCCGGCTGGTCCACCAGTTCGCGCGACACCATGAATCGTTTCACCACGGTGGAGGGAAGTTCGAACTTGAAATCGCGGAAGACCCGCTCGCACACCGTCATCAGACCGCGCGCGCCGGTTTTTTCGTCGCCGGCCAGCTCGGCGATCCGCCACAAGCCGTCGTCCTGGAAGAACACCTCGACGCCATAAGCCGCGAAGTCCTGCTCGTACTGGCGGATGATGCTGCCCTCGGAATTTTTCAGGATGTGGAAGAGGTCCTCCACGTTGAGCGGATGACAAACCACCCGCACCGGCAGGCGGCCGATGAATTCCGGCTCAAAACCGAAATCAATGAAGTCGCGCGTCTGCGCCTCCTCCAGCCAGCGCTCGGCGTCCGCCAGCGCCCGTTCTTTGGCGGCGAAGCCAATCGTGGCTTCGCGCAGACGGCGGCGCACAATTT
Organism: uncultured Verrucomicrobiota bacterium; assembly: GCA_964539075.1. Lineage (GTDB taxonomy): Bacteria > Verrucomicrobiota > Verrucomicrobiia > Limisphaerales > CAZIFU01 > CAZIFU01. The sequence goes on from CAZIFU010000040.1 coordinate 9,777, forward strand.
TCTCCAAACCGTCGAAAGCGCCGCTGACGACGAACAGAATATGTCTGGTATTGATCGTGGCCGGCGTCTTTTTCCCGCGCTGGGTCAGGTCCATCATCGCCTGGATTTGCCCGGCGATGTCGTTGGGCGAGCGGGCGGGCACCTCGGTGTCCTCCATCAATTTCAGCAGGTTGGTCTGCACGCCGCGGCCGCTGACGTCGCGCCCCGTGCTGTTGCTGGCGGCGGCGATTTTGTCAATCTCGTCGAGGTAGATGATGCCGTATTGGGCGCGGGCGATATCGCCATCCGCCTGGCGGACCAGCTCGCGCACGAGGTCCTCGACATCGCCGCCGACGTAGCCGGTCTCGGAAAATTTGGTGGCGTCGCCCTTGACGAAAGGGACGCCGATCAAGTCGGCCATGCTGCGGATGAGGTAGGTTTTGCCCACGCCGGTCGGCCCGACGAGGATGATATTTTGCTTGGCGTAGTTGGGCATTTCCCGGCCCTCGAAGGCGAGCCGGACGTGATGGTAATGGTCACACAAGGCCACGCTGAGGACTTTCTTGGCCTCCTCCTGTTTGATGACGAAGCGGTCGAGGTGGGCCTTCACGTCGCGCGGCTTGTAGTCGAATTGGAACGGTTCCGACCTGGCATCATCCGCGACGCCCTCCGTGGGGCCGGTCGAATCGGGCCTGGGGAAAACGGCGGCCTGGCCGCCGGACAAATGCTGGCGCATGAACTCCTGAAGCTGGCGCTGGAATTCTTCGGGCGGCGGCGGGCCGCTCAGAAAGTGGTCTTGCATAACGACTGCGGGTCAAACTACGCGATGAACGACAAACTGCAAGTGAACGGTGTCCGCCGTCATTTTCCCGGTTCAAACACGACGACGCTCATCGGCGGGAGGGTGAACTCGGCGGAGTGTGACTGGAAATGCACCTGGTAATCCTGGGCCTGGACGCCGCCCCAGTTGCCCTTGTTGCTGCCGCCGTAGATTTCCGCATCGCTGTTGAGCACTTCGCGCCACCAGCCGGCCTGCGGCAGGCCGATCCGGTAATTCGTCCGCCAGACCGGCGTCAGGTTCAGGATGACCAGCAGCTTGCGGGTCCGTTCCTGGTCCTGGCGCACGAAGGACAGCACGCTGCCCTCGCGGTCGTTGCAATCCATCCAGAAAAAACCGTCCACGTCGTAGTCGGCCTGCCAGAGCGCGGGGTTGTTCCGGTAGAATTTGTTGAGATCGCCCATGAACCGTTGCAGGCCGCGATGAAACGGCCCCTGGTCGAGCAGCGACCAGTCAAGGCTGGCGTTGGCGTTCCATTCGGCGCGCTGGCCGAACTCGCTGCCCATGATGAGAAGTTTCTTGCCGGGGAACAGCCACTGATAACCGAGCAGCGCGCGCAGGTTGGCGAACTTCTGCCAGTCGTCGCCCGGCATTTTGCCGAGCAACGAGCCTTTGCCGTGCACGACTTCGTCGTGCGAGAGCGGCAGGATGAAATTTTCGTTGTGATGGTAGAGCATCGCGAAGGTGAGGTCGTTCTGGTGATACTTGCGATAGACCGGATCGCGGCTGAAGTATCCAAGCGTGTCGTGCATCCAGCCCATGTTCCACTTGAAGGAGAAGCCCAGGCCGCCGATGTACGGCGGGCGCGTGACCTGCGGCCAGGCGGTGGATTCCTCGGCCACGGTGATCACGCCCGGGCACTCGGTGTGGACGAGGTGATTGAATTTTTTGAGGAACTCGACGGCCTCGATGTTCTCGCGGCCGCCGTACTGGTTGGGGACCCATTCGCCTTCCTTGCGCGAGTAATCGAGGTAAAGCATCGAGGCGACGGCGTCCACGCGCAGGCCGTCAATGTGAAAGCGGTCGCACCAGAAAAGCGCATTGGCGGTCAGAAAGTTGGAGACCTCGTGGCGGCCGTAATTAAAAATCAGCGTGCCCCAATCCTGGTGCGCGCCCTTGCGCGGGTCCTCGTGTTCGTAAAGCGCGGTGCCGTCGAAGCTGGCCAGCGCCCAATCGTCGCGCGGAAAATGCGCCGGGACCCAGTCCACCAGCACGCCGATGCCGGCCTGGTGCAGCGCGTTGACGAGGTATTGAAAATCATCCGGCGTCCCGAACCGGCTGGTGGGCGAATAAAAGCCGGTCACCTGGTAGCCCCACGAGGGATAAAAAGCGTGTTCGAGCACCGGCAGGAACTCGACGTGCGTGAAGCCGAGTTGTTTGATGTACTGGACGAGCGTCGGCGCCACCTCGCGGTAGCTGAACGATTCGGTCGCCGATTTTTTCATCCAGGAGCCGAGATGGATTTCGTAGATGCTGACGGGCGCGCGCAAGGCGTTTTGCCCGCGGCGGGCTTCCAGCCAATCGGCGTCGGTCCAGGCGAACTTGCGGTTGTTCCAGACGATGGAGGCGTTCTTCGGCGCGGCCTCGAAGAAAAAACCGTAAGGATCCGTTTTGAGGACGGTGGCGTCGCGCGCGTCCTTGATTTCATATTTGTAATGCGCGCCTTCGCCGACGCCTGGGACGAACAATTCCCAGACACCGGAAGGACCGAGCGAGCGCATGGGGTGATAACGGCCGTCCCAGCCGTTGAAATCGCCCACCACGCTGACGCGCTGCGCGTTGGGCGCCCAGACGGCGAAACTGGTCCCCGCCACGCCGTCGGGGGCGCGCAGTTGGGCGCCGAGCTTTTCATAAATCCGGCGTTCGTTGCCCTGGCCGAAGAGATACAGGTCGGTTTCGCCGAGGGTGGGCAGGAAGGAGTAAGCGTCGCGCATCCGCCGTTCGCGTCCCTGATAGTCGGTGATCAGCAGGTCGTAGGCATAGACCTTGGCGGCCTTGGTGGTGGTGCCTTCGTAGAGGCCCGATTCGTGCAGGCGGGTGAGAGGAATCCGCGGTTTGTTTTTTTCGTGAGTCGGAACGGCCTCGACCCGGGAGGCATTGGGCAGACAGGCGCGTACGACGAGGCCTGAGCCGTCGCCGAGCGGGTGCATGCCGAGCAATTGATGCGGCGAGCGGTGCTGGACCTCGACCAGACTGGCTAGTTCCTCTGGAGTCAGAATCATGGGGGCAGTATGGGCCAACCGCCCGCCGATGGCATCAAAAAAGAGGCGCGACGGCGGGAAAGACGGAACCGTCCGCGCAGAGACGGGACCAAACTCCAAGCCAAGAGAGGCTTGCGGGGAGACCTCACGAGTCAAGGCTCGCGATTTGTGCCATTGAACCGTAGGAGCCGACGGGAGGAGATTCAGAACCCTTAAAAAAGTGCGGTATGAAGCCAATGAACTTGGTATCCTGGCCATGCTCGTGGGTCGAGAGTGCAGAGTTGTCGCAAGAGCCTTGGTGTTAACAACCAGTTGAGGAGATTGGCTTCGGCGCGTCGCAGAGGCATGATCTGGTGAAGGCAGGCAACCTTGGCTGCCTATCCCGCTTGGTAGGTTTGTCTTGTTCCAAGAACAAAATACGCGCCGGGCACGCACGGCCAACGGGCGATCCAAACCATGAACAATTCATTGGACCTTCCGATCGTTCAACCCAACGCCGCCGGCGTCGATGCCGGTAGTGAGAAGTTTTTTGCTTCCGTTGAAGGCAAAGTCCCCAAAGTGTCTCTCACCGTCACCGGGCAAATGCAGGATTTGTGCGAACCCTTCAAAGCCCAAGGGGTGCGTTCGGTGGCGATGGAGGCCACGGGCGTCTATTGGATCAACCTCTACCCGAGGCTGGAGGAGGCGGGGTCTGAGGTGGTGGTCAGTGTCGCGCATTGCCGCAACTTCCCCGGACGCAAGACTGACATGAAGGACTGCCAATGGCTGGCGGTGCTCCATGCCCAGGGTCTGTTGACCAGCGGGGGGGGGGTGCCCCCGGCGGACATTCGGCGTTTGCGCGACAATATGCGGTTGCGCGGCGATCGGGCAAGTCTGGCGGCCAAGCACGTACAACACATGCAAAAGGCACTGGATCGGCTCGACGTCAAGGTGCAGGTGGTGATCAGCGACCTCACTGGGGTCAGTGGGATGCGGATCATCCAGGCGATTCTGGCAGGGGACAGGGGTCCGGAAAAACTGGTCGAAATATGCGATCCGCAAATTCTCAAGACCAAACGCGGGCGGATGATCGAGGCCCAGGCCGGCCTGTGGCGCCAGGAGCCTTTGTTCGCGTTGCGCTTGGCGGTGGAGAGTGATGAAGCGTATCAGAAACAGATTGAGCAATGCGACGAGCAGATCGCCCAAGTGCTGCGGGAGATGAGCGCCGGCAAACCCGTTCCCGATCTGGGCAAGGCCAAAGAACTTCGGCACAACGCGCCGCAGCTCGATCAACTGCGGGTGCAGATGGGGCAAATCTTTGGCAAGGACCTGACGAAGCTTCCTTGCCTCAATGAATCCACCGCCGCGATGTTGTTGGCCGAGATCGGAGCGGACATGAGTCTGTGGAAAAGCGCACGCCATTTTGGGAGTTGGCTGGCATTAGCGCCCGGCAGCGCGCAGAGTGGCAAGCGGCGGCGGCGCGAGAAGCGGCATTTGACCGCCGCCGGGCGGATTCTCTGCCGCGCCGTGCAATGCATGGCCGTGGGCAAGCACACCTGGCAATCAAGGCGACAGCTTACAAGCTGGCCAAGCTGATCTATCTGGTGCTGACCAAAGGCTGGGAATATGTCGAAGAAGGCATTGCGAAGCACCAGCAACGGGTTCGTGCCACCCAACTGCGAGCACTGAAAAAGCTGGCCCGAACCTTGAAATATGATCTCGTGCCCCAAACGGCATAACTCGTTGAACAAAAGCAAAAAATAAACGCTTACACACAACCGTTCATTGGCAGGTTCTGATCAAACGGGTTTTTGAACGGCCTGTCAGGCGACCAACTCCTTGATGACCTGCCCGCCGAACTGGCTGAGTTGCTTGAAGCGGCCGGCGTGAAAATAAGTGAGCTTGTTGTCGTCGAGACCGAGCAGCCGCAGCACGGTGACATGCAGGTCGCGAACGTGGTGGACGCATTCGATGGCTTCGGCGCCGGTCTCGTCGGTCTTGCCGACGGTGTGGCCCGCGCTCACACCGCCGCCGGCGAACCAGATGGTCATCGCCTTGGGATTGTGATCGCGGCCATAGGCGACGCCGCCGCGCACGCCGTTGTCGGGGGAGCGGCCGAATTCGCCGCACCAGATGACAAGCGTGCTGTCGAGCAGACCGCGTTGTTTGAGGTCGGCCAGCAGCGCGGCGATGGGCTGGTCCACGGCGCGCACGAGATTGCCGTGGGCGCGTTCGATGTAGTCGTGCGAGTCCCATGTGCCGGCGTAGAGTTGCACGAAACGCACGCCGCGCTCGACCAGCCGGCGCGCCAGCAGGCACTTGCGGCCGAACGCATCGGTCGGGTCCTTGCCAATGCCATAGGACTCCTTCAACTGCGCATCCTCCTTTTCGAGGTCGAGGATGCCGGGCACCTGCATCTGCATGCGGAAGGCGAGTTCGTAATTGTCCATGCGCGCGGCCAGTTCGCTGTGGCCGGGATGCCCGGCGAGATGCGCGGTGTTGAGCTTCGCCAGCAGGTCGAGGTTTTGCCGCTGGTGTTCGCGCGTGATGCCCGGGGGCGGTTCGAGGTCGAGAATCGGGGAACCTTTCGGGCGCAGCGACGTGCCCTGGAAATGCGCGGGCAGATAACCGTTGCCCCAGTTCGCCGCGCCGCCCTGCGGATAGGAGACCTCGGGCAGCACGATGAAGCCGGGCAAATCCTGGTTGATCGAGCCGAGGCCGTAGGTCACCCACGAGCCGATGGCCGGGTCGCCGCCGAAACGGTTGCCGCAATTCATCTGATACATCGCGGTCGGATGATTGACCGAGTCCACCTGGCAGCCGCGGTAGAAGCAGAGGTCGTCGGCGACGTGCGCGAGGTGTTCCCAGTTTTCCGCGATGTCCGCGCCGCTCTGACCGGCCTTGCGGAACTTGAACGGGCTTTGCACGAAATAGCGTTTGCCGCTGGCCATCGCCGACTGTTGCTTGTCTTCTGCGCGCGTGAACTCCTTGAGGTGGAGGTCAACGAGCTTGGGTTTCGGATCGAACGTGTCAATGTGCGACGGCCCGCCCTCCATCATGAGGAAAATGCAGCTTTTGGCCTTCGCCGGCAAATGACCTTCTTTCGGCGCGAGAGGGCCGGAAGAATTTTCAATTTTCAATTTTCGATTTTCGATTTCAACGGCGTGCAGATCGCGCGCGAGGAAACTCGTGAACGCCACGCTGCCGATGCTGGCACCCAGCGAGTAGAGAAACTCGCGGCGCGTCGGCGCCCAAAGCGCCCGGCGGCCGGCACAAGGAAATCGCGGATTCATGGCTGCACGGATAGTTTAACCAATTTCTTCATTCTGTCACCCTCCATTCTGACGCCAGAATCGCATCGAAACTTCACTTCAACTTCGTCGCTACCGACGTGAGGAGGCGGAACTTTCCAACCCCTCGCCGAATCCGCTTCCTCACGTCGGCGGCTACCAGGGTCCTGAAACATTCACGTCACTCCAGATGGGCACGCGCCCACGCGACGCATCGGCGGACGTGGGTGTCTTCGAGTTCGAGTTGCTGCGCGAGGTCGAGGCCGGTCGTGTGCGGCAGCGGCTTGGGCGCTGTGTTTTGTTTCACACGCGCGAGGCTGTCGGCGAGCTGCGCGGCCTTCATCTCGCCGAAGGTCGCCCAATACGCCGGAGTGAGGCACGGAATCCGGAGCGGGTCGCGCGTGATCATCTCCAGAACCAGCGCAACGCGCGGCCGGGCGCGGCGCAGCGCGGACACGATGCGCGGCATGTCGAGGAAACCCTCGCCCAGCGGCACTTCGCTGAGCAGAAAGCCGTCGGCGTATTCCTGCACGACCATGTCCTTGAGGTGCGTGCTGAACGCGAAGGGCGCGAGCGCCTCAACCACGGCGTAAGGGTCTTCGAGCAACGCGAGGCTGTTGCCGGTGTCCACGCACGCGCCGACCCACTCGCTGTCCAGGCGGCGCAGGATTTCAACCAGCTCCGGCGCGAGCCAGTCCTTGTGGTTCTCGATGGCAAGCCGCAAACCGTGCTGCTTCAACACCGGCTCGGCGAGCGTGAGCGAACGCCAGCCGCGCTCCTTGAAATCGCGGAACTCGGCCGCGGACTTGAAGGTCTCGTACCGCCGCGCGCCGGAGACCGCGGTGCGCGCCACCGTTGCGCCCGCCTGCCGGATCGTCTTCACTTCGCTCTCGAACCGCGCCAGATCCGCGTTCTCTTTCGGCACGTTGAGCTGGCCCTCGAAAAACACGCCCAACGCTTCGGCGCGGGTGCGGATGCGCGGCGCGTCTTCCTGCTCATCGGGCCGGATCACGACCTGCACGCCCGCGGCGCCGATCTGGTGGGCGTATTCGAGGAATGACAGCGCGCCGGTGAACTTCGCACCGGGCTTGCCCTCCGTCGCCGCCTTCCAGGCGAAACCGTAGGAGTGCATTCCAATGCCGAGCTGTCGGTCGCGCGGATGATTGGCGCCGGGAACGGACGCTGCCCCGGCAAGCAACGGGATGGCCGTGGCCTCTCGCGAGTCATTGCTCTGCGCGCCGCGAACGTCACCCGAAAGCGCCAGAGGACTGGCGCAGTCCAAAAGCTGGCGCTTGCCCGGATCGGCCACGAATTCGCGAAGCGTCTTGGACTGCGCCAGTCCTCTGGCGCTTTGGGAAGCGGAATCGCCTGGACTAACGCTGAACAGATCCGTCCGTGCGAGCATTTCCCGGCAGCTGATTGAACAGCGAAAGTGCGAAGGCTTAACGCGACCAAGGCGCAACCAAAGAGACTCCCTCTCCTCCATTGGATGGAGGAGAGGGTCGGGGAGAGGAGGAACGTCTTCTTGCCTCGCCCCTCTCCCCGCTTCCCGCCTTGCGGGACGGGGAGAGGGAAAGTCGTACGCCCGAAAATCTTCGCAGGTCGTGATGAAGTTGGGAGATGGCACTGCGAAGGCGGAAGAGGATGAATCATTCATAAACTTCGCGCCTGCGCGGTGCAATAGGCCAACATGGTTGCGACCTGCGAGGATTTGCCAACGGGATGGAGTGCGCCCGTCCTCGGGCGCAGCGGGCGGCGACGTAGGGCAGAGGATGGAATAATCCGGCGCCCACAGTTTTCGGACATTGCTGCGCCCGAGGACGGGCGCACTCCGACTCGGTTGCTGCATCGCCGCGCTGGGACTTCGTTGTTCATCGCTTCCGTTACGCCACTCCCAGCGACTTGAGTTCCTTGTCCCACGGCGCGCGATACGGGCGGCGCAACATCGCGCTCGCCTCCCGGTCACCGATGACATCATCAGTTGCGTCGTCCCAGCGGAGTTTGCGGCCAAGCTTGAGCGAAAGGTTCGCCAGATGGCACGTCGTCGAGACGTAATGGCTGCTTTCCAGGTCGGAGTTCGGCGTGTGGCGCGACTTCACGCAGGCGAGGAAATTCTTTGCGTGGTCCACGTATTGCGCCTTCCAGTCGCCCGATTTATCCTGCGCCGCCGCGCACCACAACGCGCCCTCCGGCTCGTCCACGGGTTGCGGCCCGCCCACCGGATGGCCGCCGATGATTTTCGCGAACGTGTTCACCGGATTCACCTTTTTGTCCGGCAAAATTTCGTATCCGTCGCGGCCCAGCAGCATCGTGCCCTTGGTGCCCATGAACGTGAGCGAGCCCATGCTCGACGCGCCGCCGCCCGAAGCGCACTCGCGGAACTGCACCACGGCGGGGAATTTCGGATACTCGATGAGGGCGTCCTGAACGTCGGGCACCTCGCCGTTGTCCTTGAGGAAAAAACGCCCGCCCGCGCTCGACACGGCGCGCGGCCCCTTGATGCCGAAAATCCAATGCACCACGTCGAGCGAATGATGGCCGAGGTTGGTCATCTGGCCGCCGGAATAATCCCAGAACCAGCGGAAGTGGTAAACGGCGCGGTTGGGGTTGTAGGGCCGCTGCGGCGCGGGGCCGAGCCACAAATCGTAATCAATCTCGGGCGGCGGCGCGGCGTCGGGCGGGTGGCCGATGCCGGGCGAGACGTTGCGGAAAAAATTGCACTGCACGGAAACGATGTCACCGATGGCGCCCTGGAGCAGGAGTTCCTTCGCGCGGTGATAATGCGGCCCCGAACGCTGCTGCGTGCCGACCTGCACGACGCGCTTGTGCCGCTTCGCCACGTCCATCATCCAGCGGCCTTCGCGCACGAAGAGGTGCAGCGGCTTCTCGACATACACGTCCTTGCCCGCGCCGCAGGCCATCATCGTCATCAATGCGTGCCAGTGGTCGGGTGTGGCGACGATGACGGCGTCCACGTTTTTGTCTTCGAGCACGCGGCGGAAATCGCGGTGCAACTTCGCGCCGCTGCCCACGACCATGCCCGCGGCGTCGAGCCGCGGTTGATACGTGTCGGCCACCGCGACGACGCGCGCCTCCGGCAGCGCGTGAAAGTTGCGCGTGTGAATGCGCCCGACGAGGCCGAAACCGATGACGCCGAGGTTGACGCGCTCGTTCGCGCCGAGCACGCGCGACGCCGAGAGGGCGCTGGTGGAAAGGACCGCGCCGGCCAGGGCGCTGCGCCGGACGAACTGGCGGCGCGTGAGGGAAGTTGCCGGTGAAGAATGCTGGGACATGGCAATGATTCTACAAAGTCGCGGCGCTCGTGTCTCTCCTTTTTCGACGTGGTGTTTGGGGTGGGCACCGCTTGAGGGCGTGTCGAGCAAATCTTTTCGTTCGGAGGGACGAGCTACGCGAGTCCCCGTTTTTTCCGGAAACGCGGGAGAAGTTTGGGACTCGCGTAGCTCGTCCCTCCGAACGAGACGACTGAATATGCTTCAGGTCATCAACGTCGCCGCGTACATCAGCCCACCGGGTATTCCCACGGCGGGCGGTAGGGCCGGCTGAGAAGTTTGTTCGCGTCCGCGTCACCGACGATTTGCTCTTTCGCCGCGTCCCACTCGAGGCTGCGGCCCACGCGCCACGAGATCATGCCGAGCAACGGCAGCACCGAGGCGCGATGGGCGATCTCGATGTTCGCGACGCCCTTCCCGCGGCCCTCGACGGCGGCGAGAAAATCGGCCCAGAGCAGTTTGATGTTGTGGCCGTCCGGCTCCTGCAATTGCGCGCCCTCGTGCAACACTTTGTCTCTCGCGTTGGCCGGGTAAAACGTCCAACCGTCGCGCCAGCCGATGTGCAGCGTGCCTCGGGTGCCGTAAAAGTAGGCGCCAATCTTGTGCTTCTCCGTGTTGTTCTCGGCGAAGCGGCGGTGCTCCCAGACGCAGGTGAACGACTCGAAGTCATACACCACGATCTGATGATCAGGCGCATCGCTCGTCTGCTCCTTTTCGTTGAGCACCGCGGGGCCGCGCACGGGGCGGCCGGCCGTGGAGAAGATGCGTTTCGGATATTTTTCCCCGCTCCACCAAAGCACCTGGTCGAGCCAATGCACACCCCAATCGCCAAGCTGGCCGTTGCCGTAATCGAGGAAGTGGCGCCAGCCGCCGGGATGAATCTTTGTGTTGAACGGCCGCAACGGCGCGGGGCCACACCAAAGATCCCAATCCATGCCGTCGGGCGGCCTGGCGTTGGGTGAAGGAAATTCCTTGCCGCCACCGCCGTGCGCGAAGAGTCGGACCATGCCGACGTCGCCCACCGCGCCGGACTTGAGGAACTTCATCGCCGAGACGTGGTGCGGGCCGATGCGGCGGTGGAGGCCGGCCTGCACCACGCGGCCGCTGGCGCGCGCGACGGCGAGCATGGCGCGGCTTTCATTGACGGTGTGGCCGGTGGGCTTTTCGACGTACACATGCGCGCCGGCCTTGAGCGCCTCGATTGTGTTGAGCGCGTGCCAGTGGTCGGGCGTGGCAATGATGGCGATGTCCGGCTTTTCCTTCGCCAGCAACTCGCGATAGTCCTTGCAGGTCCAGGGCTGGTCGCCGCTAAGATCGTTGACCTGCTCGGCGGCGACTTCGAGAGCGCGCGCGTCCACGTCGCAGAGCGCGACAATCTGGCAGCGTCCGGAGGCCAGCGCCTCCTTGAGAATGTTCTTGCCCCACCAGCCCGTGCCGATGAGGGCGGTGCGAAATTTGCGGTTAGGGTCTGCCGCGCGAACGAACGGGGCGGCGGTGAAAGCGGCGCCAGCGAAGGTGGTGGTGTGGAGGAAACGGCGGCGGGTGAGGAGCATGATGAATGACTAATTACCAATGACGAATGACGAAAGAATGACTAAGCTCGAATGCCCGAATGGTCCAGCCTGAAATACGTCCGAACGACCTCCTTGAGTAACTCACAGCACTTCGGCATTTGCCTCTCGTTATTCGGGCTTCCTTCGTCATTCCGTCATTCGTCATTCGTCATTCGTCATTCGTCATTCGTCATTCGTCATTTCCTACCCACGTCCACAGCCACAAGGTCGCCACGTGAGTTGCGACAGTAGATCAAGCCGTTGGCCAGCACCGGCGCAGTCCAGCACTTGCCCCCCAGCACCTGCGCGCGCGCGGTCGGCTTGAATGCCGCGGGCGACACGGGTGCAACCATCAACTCGCCCCTGGCGCTTAACACGATCAGTTTGCCGTCCGCCGCCATCAACGCGCCGGAACCGAGGCCCGGCCACGACCATTTCTCCGCGCCGGTCGCCAGGTCCAGGCACTTGAGCGACGCCGTCCCGGTCGTGTCGCCGTCCACGCCGTAGAGGCAGCCGTCGAGCAGGACGGCGGGATTCATCTGGGTGTGGAGCGCCTTGGTCTTCCAGATTGTTTTCGGCCCGGCAGCGCCGGTCTGCAGCAGCGCGCCGCCCTTGCCGTAGCCGGTGGAGAGGAACACGCGGTCGCCCGCCACAATCGGGTCGGCGGCGTTGACACCGAATTCGGTGAGCCAGTGGACGCGCCATAGCTCCGCGCCGGTCTGGAGATTCACAGCCACGTACGACGAGCCGGAACCTAACAGCGCAAGCCATTGGCCGTCGCGTTGAACCGGCAGCGGCGTCGAGTAGCCGGAGTCCGTGTCGGCGGATTTCCAGACGATGGCCCCTGTGTCTTTGTCGAGCGCGAGACCGGCATCGCCGACGTTCAACACGAGCAATTTCTCATGAACAAGCGGCGAGCCGCTGAAACCCCAGCCGGGAACGGGCAGGCCGGTCTCCTGCTGGACATTTTTCGACCAGACGATTTTCCCGGTCGTGGCCTCGAAGCAGAAGACGTCGCCCCAGCGGCTGAGCGTGAACACGCGATCACCCTCCACGGTGGGTGTGCCGGTGGTGCCGCCCTCGAAATACTTGTCGCCCAGGTCGGCGGGGTAGGCGTGTTGCCAGAGCACTTTTCCGGTGGCGGTATCGAGGCACCAGACGGTGTCGTGGTCATTCGCGTGGCCCATCGTGTAGAGCCGGCCGGACGCGACCGCGACGGACGAGAAGCCGGCGCCGACCTTGGCCTTCCACGCGACCGGCGGGCCGTTGGCAGGCCAATGGTCCAGCCAGCCGGTTTCGCGGGAGATGCCGTTGCGGTCCGGCCCGCGCCAATGCGGCCAGTCGGCGGCACGCAGGGACGAGCAACAAAAGGAAACGAAAAGAACAAAGAAAAAGAGTAGCCGCCGACGTGAGGAGGCGGAACCCGTCGAAGAGAATTGGGGCAAAATCCGCCTCCTTACGTCGGCGGCTACCCCAACAGCTCTCCCCCGAAAGCCTTCGGGGTTCGGGGCTGCGAGCGCCATGGACTTTTTCAACGGCCTGTTAGTAGAGGTAAGCAAACTCGTTCGAGTTAAACAACACGAGGCAGACCTCGGCGAGGCCGCGCGTCCGGGCGTCCACGTCGGCGGGTTTCAGGTCGGGGACGAAATCGGCGTAGGCTTCCAGCGGCTCGGTGAACTTGAATTTTTCGCCGGTGTTTTCCTCGACCGCCTCGCGGACGATTTCCCTGGGCGTGCTGGGTTTCTCAAATTTCAGCGTGCGATGCCGCGCCGTCATGGTGTCCCAGTGGGCCAGGCAGGACTTCAGTTCGTCAGGCTTCGGAGTGCGGCCGAAAGCGAGTTGGAACGCGCGCATCACCGCCGCGTCGCGCGACTTCGTTTCCTTCAGCACCCGCGCGGCGAAGGCGAGGGCGCGGTCGGAGCTGGCCTGGCTGTTGAACATCGCGAAGACCTGCGGCGTGACGGTGGACGCCTCACGCCCCTCGCAGGAGAGGTCGGGGCTTGGCTCGTTGAACACTTCCATGAACGGGTCGCGCTGGCCGCGGATGTGCAGCGCATAAACCGAGCGTCGATGCCGCTGTTCCGGCATGGGCGACGGCTGCCACGCTTCAGCGAAGGTGCCCATCACCTGGCGCGGCTGGAAGGCGGCCTCGAGGTTCATCTCCGGACGGATCGGCACGCCGCCCAGCGCGGGGTTCAATTCGCCGGACACGCGCAACATCGCGTCGCGCAATTCCTCGGCCGCAAGAGGGCGCGGTTTGAACACGGCGCAGCTCGTCCCGTTCGGATCTTTCTCCGCGAGGAGCTTGAGGTCGGGATAACTCGCCGAGCGGCGATAGGCTTCCGAGTTCATGATAAGTCGGTGCATCGCTTTGATGGACCAGGGTTTCGGCGAGTCTCCGGAACCGGCGGGCGAACCGCCCGCACTCCCATCCACGAACGTCGCGGCGAGCCAGTCGAGCAATTCCGGGTGCGTCGGCTTTTTGCCCATCGCGCCGAAGTTGTTCGGATTGCCCGCCAGCGCCTGGCCAAAATGCCATTGCCAGAGGCGGTTCACCATCACGCGCGCGGTGAGTGGGTTTTGCGGCGATGCAATCCACCCGGCCAGCGCGAGGCGGCGGCCCTCAATCGAATTCGGAATGCCGGGTTCGGAATGCGGTGTGGCGGATTCCTTCTCATTGCGCACTCCGCGATCCGCATTTCGCATTCCTTCGATGATGCTCAATACGCCTGGCTCCACGGGTTTCGTCGGCGAAAACGGATCACCGCCGGCGAGGATGGCGGGTTGCTCCAGATCGCCCGAACCCATCCGGTCCTTCGGCATGCGCACCGGCGCGAGCACCGCTTTCACGTCCGGCGTGCGTCCGCTGTAAACCGAAAACGCCATCGGCTGGTAACGGTCGAACTCCCACTTCAAGCGTTCGAGGCCTTTGCGCGCAACGCGCTCCCGGCCGAAATCCTCCGGCGTGAAGCCGTGGAGCTTGGGCGGGAACTGGTCTTCCGGAATACCGCGCGCCAGAAGCTTGTTGCGGGCGCCGCCGAAGGCGCCCGTGAATTCGCGCCGCTTGCCGCCACCCTCCTGTTCGCGCGCTTCGGCGACGGCCTTGTTCCATTCGGCGGGGTCAATCCCCTTTTGCTTGAACCATTCGTCCGCGGCCTTGAGCGACTTCTCATCGAGTTGCTTGAGCACCGCGAGATATTCCTGGCGGCGTTGGTCCAGGTAACGGCTTTCCTCGAAGCCGGACTTGTTCTCCACGTCGAGGAACGGCGCCTCGCGTTCGACAAACTGCGTCGTCGAGAATACTGCCTGCAAACTGTAATAGTCGCGCGTCGGAATCGGGTCGAACTTGTGGTCGTGGCAGCGGGCGCATTGCAGCGGGTGCGCGAGGAACACCTGGCCCACGCTGTCCGTCACGTCGTCGAGGAACCGCTGGCGCGCCACCTTGGCGACTTCCATGCCGGTCAATTCCCACGGACCCATGCGCAGGAAGCCGGCGGCCACCAGCAACTCCGCCTGTGGCGGGTCGCTGGAAATCCGAAATCCGAAATCCGAAGCTCGAAACAAATTAGAATGACCAAGGCCCGAATTTCCAAAACCCGGCGTCTGCGTTTCAGTCTTCTGGTCATTCGGATTTTGGATTTGTTTCGGATTTCGAGTTTCGGATTTCGGATTTGCCGCCAGCAGTAGCGCGAGTTCATCCCCTGCGATTTGCTCCACGATGAACTGATCGTAGGGTTTGTTGTTGTTGAAGGCGCGGATGACATAGTCACGGTAACGCCAGGTGTTGCCGCGCACAAAATCGTTGGCAAAACCGCTCGAATCGGCGTAACGCACCACGTCCAGCCAGTGGCGTCCCCACTGCTCGCCGTAGTGCGGCGAAGCGAGCAGGCGCTCCACAACCCGGGCGAACGCCTGCCCGTCCGGGTTTCTGTCCTTCACGAACGCTTCGACTTCCTCCGGCGTGGGCGGCAGGCCCAGGAGGTCGAAGGTCGCGCGGCGGATGAGTGTGCGGCGGTCGGCGGGCGGGGCGGGCGTGAGACCGGCGGGGAGTTTGGCGGCGAGGAAGGCGTCAATGGGGTTTCGGATGGAGTAATCAGTGATCAGTGAGTCAGTAATCAGCTTCCCGTTCCGGGACCGCGCCCCCGGAATCTGACCACTGATTACTGAAGGCTGATTACTGATTACTGGCACCGAGGGCTTCTTGAGCGGCTGATAGGCCCACAGATTTTCCGGTTTATATTTGCGGCTCGTCCATTCGTCCTTGAGCCCGCCGCTCGTCTGCACGGTCACACCATAGTCCGCGTCCCATTTGCCCGCCGGCGCCTGGGCCAGTTCTTTCATCCGTTTCTCGTCGGGCCAGGGCGCGCCGCCGGCGATCCATTGCCTGACCCACTCGATTTGTTCCGCGGAAAGCCTGTCATTCGCCTTGGGCGGCATCTGGAAGTCTTCGTCCTTGCGCGTGACGGCGGCGTAAAACGGGCTTTTTTCGGGAACGCCCGGCACGATGGCCGCGACGCCGCTTTCCCCGCCCTTGACCAGTCCGGCGCGGGTGCGCATGTCGTATTCGGCCTTGATTTTTTTGGGATCGTCGCCGTGGCAGGCGAGGCACTTCTCCTTGAGCAAGGGCTGGACGCGCTGCTGGAACAATTGTTCCGCTGCGACCGGCGTGACGGTCTTCGCCGCGGCAGCCCGGTCAACCTGGGCGGACAGCTTCAGGGACCACGCGCCAACGGTCACCAAAAGCACCGCAGTCGAGAGCACTGCTGAAATCAGCCGGGTTGTTTTCATCGGGCATTCATCAAATTCAGGATTCAGGTTCCAGTTTGCCACGGACACGGGTTTTTTACCATCACTTTTCGGCGTGCCCGGCAGGCCGTTTCTTGGACGACGGCTCCGGCGCTTTTATTTTAGAATCGCTCATGCCGGCCGCACGGCCTAACATGGGCCGCGCTAATGAAAGACTTCCTGCGCGCGCTGCGTTTCTTCCGGCCCGACCGCTCGCGCATCGGGTTGGTGCTCGCGTTGATGCTCGTCAGCATCGGCGCCAGCCTCCTCAAACCCTGGCCGCTGGCGCTGATGGTGGACTGCGCGCTGGGCAATAAACCGCCGCCGGCCTGGCTGGGCACGTGGGACGCCGGCGCGGCGGGCAAGACCGGGCTGGTTTTGCTGTTGAGCGTCGCGATCCTGGTCCTCCACGCCGGTCAGGGCGCGCTTTCGGCGGCGCAGAATTATCTCGCCATCGGCGTGGGCCTGCGCGGTTTGCAACGCGTGCGCAACGAAGTCTTCGCCTGCCTGCAACGACTCTCGCTGAAGTTCCACCAGGGCGCGCAAAGCGGCGACCTGATCTACCGCGCCGCGTGGGACACCTGTTCGTTCCAGACGCTCTTCCAGCAGGGCGTGATGAACGCCACGAGCGCCGCGGTGTCGCTGCTGCTGATGGCCGGAGTGATGGCGCGCGTGAACGGGCCGCTCACCCTCGTGGCCGTGGCGACCGTGCCGCTGTTGCTGGCCGCGATCAAAATCTACGGCCGGAAAATGACCGCGCGCGGCGCGCTGGCGCAAGAAGCCGACAGCCAGGTTACGTCGCTGGTGCAACAAAACATCGCCGCGCTGCCACTGATCCAGAGCTATACGCGCGAGGCGCACGAGGAGCGCAAGTTCACCGCGCAGACCGCCGCCGCGCAGGAGCGGCGGCTGGCGCAGCACGGCTGGGAGCTGGCCTATGGGCTGGCCGTCACGGTGGTCTTCGCACTGGGCACGGCGGGGATCCTTTACTTCGGCGGCCGGCAGGTGCTGGACGGCAAACTCTCCGTGGGCGCATTGCTGATATTCCTGGCCTACCTGGCGCAACTCTACGAGCCGCTCAACCAGCTCTCGCACGTCGGCGCCACCATCTCGACCGCTCGCGCGGGTGTGAAACGCGTCTTCGAGATTCTCGACAGCCCCGAGGAGGTGAAGGAGGCGGCGAACGCGAGGCCGGTTCAAAGTTCAAAGTTCAAGGTTCAAAGTTCAAAGTTTTCAGATTCCGGTCCGCTCGTCGTCCACGGCGAAATCCGCTTTGAGAACATTTCCTTCCGCTATCAGGAGGACCGCGAAATCCTCAGCGGCATCAACTTCACGCTCGCGCCCGGAGAATCCGCGGCGATCATCGGCCCGAGCGGTGTGGGCAAATCCACGCTCTTGAACCTGCTCCCGCGCTTCTACGATCCCACCGTCGGCGCGGTGAAGCTCGACGGCGCCGACTTGTGCGGGCTGCGCTTGAAAGATTTGCGCGCGCAGATTTCCCTGGTGTTGCAGGAGCCGATCCTGTTGCCGGCGACGATTGCTGAAAATATCGCCTACGGCAAACCGGGTGCGTTGCCCGCGGAGATCGAAGCCGCCGCGCGCGCCGCCAATGCCGACGCGTTCATCCATAAGCTCGCGCAGAAATACGACACGCCGGTCGGCGAAGGCGCCGTGCGCCTGAGCGTCGGCGAGAAGCAGCGGCTCAACCTCGCCCGCGCCTTTCTCAAGGACGCGCCGATCCTGCTGCTCGACGAACCCACCAGCGCCCTGGACGCCGAAAGCGAGGCGCTGGCGGTGGCAAGCGTGTTCGAGTTGATGAAAGGGCGCACCACGCTCATTGTGGCGCATCGCCTGAGCACCATCCGCCGCGTGAATAAAATCCTGGTGCTCGAAGACGGGCGGTTGACCGAAATGGGCAGCCACGACGAACTGATCGCCCGAGGCGGCTACTACGCGCGCGTCGCCAGCGGGCAGGTGGCGTTGGATTAATCCAGTTCGGAATGGGAATCGGTGGATTGCGCACAGTAAATTCCCTCCCCTTGAACCCCGGAGAGACATTCAACTTTCAACGCTCAAAATCCAAGGAACGCACCAATGCGAGTTTCCGGAAGCGTTCGAGGTCGAATGTTGGGCGCTTTCGGTGGGTTCAGGGGTTCAATGCGCGTCCAAAGTCCGAGGTTGAGCCTACGGATGATCCTCGTTGGCCCTGCAGCGAGGCGGCATCCAAACGGGCCAGCGAAGGCGCAAAGCGTATGGAGTGCGCCGGCCCCAGCCGGCGCTTTCCCAGTCAGCCACAGCGCCGACTCGCGTCGGCGCACTCCAAACGCTGACGCGCGCAAAGGCTCCATCCGGTTCAAGGGCGCAACTCGCGGACGCACGTCCGTGGAATCTCTCCCCTCCGGGAGCGGGCCGGGTTGAGTGCGCCCCATTCGATCTCGGGCGTTTAATGTTCGTGCGGGAATTCCTCGCGGCTCGCGGTTATTTCCCCGCCGGTTGGCGGAGGTGATCGTCGAAAAAATCGCCGATCATTTTCACCATTTCCGGTTTGGTCGGCGTGATGTTCCCGCCGCCCAGGCCGTGCCCGCCGTTTTTCACCATCACCAGCGTCGAGGGCACGCCGGCGGCCTTGAGTTTGTCGTGGAGGATTTGCGATTGTTCCGGCGGCACGGTCTTGTCCGCGTCGCCTTGCAGGATCAGAAACGGCGGATCGTCCCTGGAAACGTAGTTCACCGGGCTGGCCTGCTGGAGCGCGTCCGGCGCGGTGCCGAAGGCCTGCGATGCACGGCCGGCGTCGCGCATCATCTGCGGCAGGTCCGACGGGCCGAACAAATCCACGACCGCCTGCACGCGGCTGGATTCGCCGGCCCACCCGTCCTCGCCTTCAAGTTTCGCGCTGGCGTCCGTCGTGCCGAGCAGCGCGACCAGGTGGCCGCCCGCGCTGCTGCCCCACGTGCCGATGCGGTTCGGGTCAATTTGATACTGTGCCGCGTGCGCGCGCAAAAAGCGGACGGCCGCTTTCACGTCGTGGATGAACGCCGGCCATTGGGCGTCAGGCGCCAGCCGGTAATCCACCGCCACGACGACGTAGCCGCGCCCGACGAGTTCCGCCGTCACATCGGTGATCCAGGCGCCGGAAGATTTGTCGCCACTGCGCCAGCCGCCGCCGTGAATGTAAACAGCCACGGGCGCGGGTTTGTCCGGCTTCGTTTTGGGAGAATAAATGTCGAGCTTGAGCACAACGCCGCCGTTGGTGGAATAGGGAATATCCCGCTGGACGGCTGCGTCCGCCGCGACGGGCGGCGGCGTTTCGCGGCGTTTTTTCTTTTGGGCATCGGCGTCGGCGGCTGAAACGGCGAGCGCGCCCGACACGAGGAGCAAGGTTGCCACGGCGGTCCAATGGAGAAATGACAGTTTGGTTTTCATGGGGCAGGGTTGGGTTTGAGGTGGAATCACGCAGCAGCTTGACGCGCGCCGCAAGCAAATAGTTACGAACGGAAATCGGCGTCAGGCGCTCTCGCCATTGAGCAGGCTTCAGGCGTAGCCGCCGACGTGAGGAGGGGGACGGCAACATCCAATCATCCGGTCGGAAAAATCCGCCTCCTTACTTCGGCGGCTACGATCCACTCTTGACCCACCTCGGCGACCCTTTCATATAGCGGCCCATGACCCCGCCGCGCAAAGGGAAACTTCCCCGACTGGATCGGGATCATTATCGAGGCCACGCCGTGGTTTTCTGGACCAACACACTGGAAGAACGTGCCCGGGGCTGGCTCACGCCTGCTTTTCACGCGACGTTCCGCGAACTCATGCTCCACACCGCCGCGCGCGAACAACTTTTCTGCCCCGCATACTGTCTGATGCCTGACCATTTGCATTTCCTCTGGATGGGTTTGCGACGGGAGAGCGATCAACTCAACGCCATGAAGTTTCTGCGGACGCACCTCGAGCCGGCGCTGGGCAACGGTCGCGAGTGGCAACATCAGCCGCACGACCACGTCTTGCGCGAAGAGGAGCGACGACGCAATGCTTTTGCGAGGTTCTGCTTCTACACCCTTGCCAACCCGGTGCGTGAGGAGTTGGTAAAACGGGAAAGCGACTGGTTTTATAGTGGGGCGGTGATTCCTGGCTATCCGACCCTGCGTCCCCCTCGCGGATGATTTCTGGGAACTGTTCTGGAAACGGTACGTCACTGCCCGCGAAGCCGAGCCGCCTCTCCAACCCCCGCCCTCACCAAGCGAGTAGCCCCGCCGCGTAGCCGCCGACGTGAGGAGGCGGACCTTTGCTCAGTCCCGCCGAATCCGCCTCCTCACGTCGGCGGCTACAAGGTTGGCTTCTCATTTTTCCTTGCTGGCCGTCATCACGCCGCGGTCGGCGGCGGTGGAGAAATAATTCACCGACCGAAAACCGGCCCCGGTCAGATGTTCCTCCATCTCGGAGGTGGAATAGCACTTGCCCTGCGTCGTGTGCATCAGCAGCGCCGAATAGGCCGCCACCGGCAGCGGGCCGGTCTTGGCCGCGTTGATGAACGCATCGTGGACGACCAGCATCCCGCCCGGCCGCAGAGCGCGAAAGGAGCCGGCCAGAAGCTGTTTCACCACCGGCACGTCCCAGTCGTGCAGCACGTTGGAAAGCAGATGCACGTCGCAATCGCCCGGCAGCGCGTCTTTGAACAGGTCGCCGGCCGCCACGGAAACGCGCCCGGCAAAGCCGCGTCTGGAGATCTGCTCGCGTGCGATCCGGTCCACGGGCGGCTTTTCAAACACCGTGGCTTGCAGGTGGGGATGGTGGGCCATGAGCGAACAGGCGTAGATGCCCGAACCGCCGGCGATGTCCAGCAGGCGCGTGTAGGGACGCAGGTTCAATTGCCAGGCCATCGCCTGCGCCAGATAAACGCCCCGACAATCCATCGCGGCGGTGAACGGGCTGGCGAATGCCTCGGTTTCCATCGCCTTGTGCCAGTCCTGTTCGGTTTTCAAGCTGCCCCAGTTGGCCGGTTTGTCGGTCTTGAGCACGGCGAGATAGTCTTTGGCCACGGGCCGATCCTTGAGTGAGGCGTAATACGGCGCGAGGTTCCAGGGCGAATCCTTGACCAGATGTTCTTGCGCCAGTTCGGTCACGCAGAAGACGCCCTCCTCCGTTTCGATCAGCCCCATCGCGGTGAACAGCGTGAGCATCACGTCGGTGGGCCGGTCGGCGATTTCCAGCGCGCGGCAAATCGCTGCCTTGTTCGAGGGATTCCGTGAAAGCCAGGTAAAAAAATCCAGCCGGACAATCCCGGTGATCAACAGGTCCACGGCGTGGAGGCCGTCGCGGTAGCGGTAAATCTCCGTCGGATCGGTGTTCGGTGTGCGGGTCAAATCAAGCGGTGTCATGGGCGGCGATTTTAGCGGCGGCGTGTGACTTTGGCGAGCGCGGTGAAGCTGGGTGGGGCGAGACTCCGTCGGGCCAAGTCCGTCCGATACCGACACGGCTCGACGGAGTCCCGCCCCATCGGTTGACTTTCCGAAAACGCGCCACGGCTTGAATTGCATTCTGTTCGGACCCGGCTAAATTTGCGGTATGAAACATTCTTTCCCTTTCGTGTGGCCGGCTGCTCTGACGATCACGTCCCTGCTGGCCGGGTGGTTGCTGATGGGTTGCGCGACGGAACCCAAGATTGATTGGAGCGCGCGCGTCGGCAATTTCACCTTCGACCAGGCCGTGGCCGAACAGGGGCCGCCGGATAAAACCTTCAAATTCACCGATGGGGCGATGCTGGCCGAATGGATTCGACCGCAGCAATCGCACACTTCGATCGGGTTCGGCACCGGCTTTTACGGCGGCGGCACGGGCGTGGCGGTGGGCAGTTCGGTTGGCTCCGGGTATTACGAGCGCGTGCTGCGGCTGACGTTCGGGCCGGACGGCCAGCTCAAGGAGTGGAAGAAGTTTTCCCAATAACGGGCGGATTCCCTTTCGTCCGGGTGCGATCCGAAGTAATGGGCAAGCGATCACCAGGTGGGGCGAGACTGATCTCGCGAAAGTTTTCGGAGCCGTCGAGCCGAAGAAAACCCGTTCCAACACGGCTCAACGGAGTCTCGCCCCACCGAGAGTGGGCATTCGTCACTGTGCTCCGCTCTTCTTGAAAGTCCGCTCAGGCGGGCGCGGGCGGCGCCGCGGCGGCCCGGCTGCCGAAGCCGAACAATTCCTTGAGCCAGCGCCAGGCGGCCTTGAACCCCTTCACCAGGCCCACGTCGCGGACGGAAATTCCATACATCTTCGCCAGCGCCGCCTCGTGCGACGCATAACGCGGTGGGAAACTCAGCAGCGCCCTGGACGTCTCGCCCTCGACGCGCTCGAACGACGGGTAAAAAAGCCCGTTGCCGATGGCGAACGAACCGGCGGGAATTTCGAGGACGCGCGGCGCCCGGACGAGCCACGGACGATGGATCAGTTTGAAAAGGCCTTGCTCGTCTTTCTGCAACCGGCCGTAAGTGCGGATCGGCACCTTCCCGATTTTGCGTGCGGTGAACGCCCGGTCGAATTCCACGCCGGGCGTGAAGCGTTTCCGGCGTAGCGTCAGAAAATCCCAGCCGAACACGGTCCCGAAAATCATCAGACGGAACGACCACCCGGCCAGCAGCCACGCAACGACGATGATGAGCAGCGAGAAAAATGCGCCGGCCCACGGCTCGATCATCGAGACGCCGGCCAGCGCGGCGAGCAGGGCGGTCCGCACCGATTTGAGCGCGGCGTCAATGCCGCCCCACGGGCTGATCAGAATCAAAACGTGGATGACGTGCGAAACCAGCCAGACGACTGCGAAGGCCGCCAGCGCAAAAGGCAGGGCCAGTGCCGCCATGAGGCCGGAGCCGTCCACCGCTGCGAAGCCCAGGCCGGACAAACTCATCGCGCCGTCACCCGCGTGCGCGCGGTGCAGCAGAGTCGTGAGCATCGGCAGCAACGCGCCGGCGGCCACCAGCCCGCTGACTTTGTTCTCGAACACCTCCAGGACATCCAGCGGCTTCTTCATCCCGGGCGGCGTCGCCACGCCGAAAGTATCCTTCGCCGCCACCCCGCCGACGAGCAACAGGCCGCACAGCCAGAACCACGGTTGCGCATACCACGACAGGCCGGCGCGCTGGTCCTTGTCGGTGGAAAAGTATTGCCACGCGCCCACAGCGCTCACGCCGAGCAACGGCGAGATGGCCACGCCGGTCACCAGGGATATGGATTGCGCCAGCTCAAGACCGGGCGATTTGCCGGAAGTCTTGATCGAACTATCGCTCGTCCGGGAGGTGGCGGCTTGCGCCAGCAGCAGCGTGCCGGCGAGCGCGAGGGAGAACAGCAGCCAGAGATACTTTTTCATAAGTCCGGTGCGACCCAGCATTGACCCGGGCACGGACGCTGTAAAGCGCGAAACCCCGCAAGCGGAACTATTTGAGCGCAACTGGAGGGTGTCATGGTTTGGAGTCCCGCCCCGCAAGGCGGGACGGGACTCCAAACGGCCTCACCCGCTCGTTGAGTGGTAGCGTTACAGAACGCCTAAATTACTTCGCCGCGTCGGCCAGCTTCTCGCCGCCTTTCAACGGCACCGGCACGAACGCCGCCAGCAGTTTGCCGGAATCCGTTTCGTAAAGGCGCACTTTGCCGTCGTAACCGCCGACGCTGATTTGATTTTTTGCCGGATGAAACGCGAGCGCGAAGACCGCGCCGTCAATGCCGCTCAACGTGGCTGCGCGGCTGCCGTCGCTGGTGCGGTAGAGACGGACTTCGCCACCCGTCGAACCGACGGCCAGCAGGCTGCCGTCCGGGCTGAAGGCCAGGGCATGGACCGCGCCCGATTGCCGCTCGAATTCGCGCAGCAGGTTGGCGTCGCGCGCCGTGTTGCCGGTGCCGCGCTGTTGATTGTCCGAGATGCGATAGAGGCGGGCCACGCCGAGCGCGCCGCCGTAGGCCAGCATCTCCTGTTTCGGGTGGCGCGCCAGGCAAAGCGCGCTTTCCAGGTTCTTGTTCACATCGTCAACGAACTGCCCGTTGGCGAGATTGAGCAGTTTCATCGCCTTGTCGCGGCTGGCGGTGACGAGCCGTTTCCCGTCGCGGGTGAACGTGGTGCCAAACACCCAGTCGGTGTGGCCGTCAAAACGCATCAGTTCCTTCCCGTCCTCGATGGCGATGACGCGCACGGCCTTGTCCGCGCCGCCGACGGCCACCGCCTGGCCATCGGGCGAAAACGAAATGCCGAACAGCGAGTCGCTGGCCACCTTGTGCGCCCGGAACAGCTTGCGCGCGGCCACGTCCCAGATTTGAATCTCGCCATACTGCGTCGGCATCCCGCCGCAAGCGGCGAGCAGCTTGCCGTCGGGCGAAAAGGCGAACGCTTCCAGGCGCGGCGATTCACCGGCCAGACGCGCGGCCAGCCCGGAGCCATCGGCGTGGTGCAGCAAAATTTCATAATAACCGGAGACGGCGAGAAAATCTCCGTCCGGCGAGTAGGCCAGCGCGGAAACAATCGGCGGCGCGGGATAAACCGCGGGCGCGGTCTCCTTGGGCAGCGGCGGCGGGGAATCGTCCCGCGCGCCTTCGCGGATCCAGCGTTCGACGAGCGCGACTTCGATTTTCGTGAGCGGTTCGCCTTCGTCGGGCATCGCCGGTTTGTCGCCGGAGATTTGTTCGAGCACGTGGCTTTTGGCCGTGTCGCCGGGGACGAATCCCGGCCGTTCCTTGCCACCCTTCAAAAACCCGGCGTAGGTGGACATGTCGAGTTTGCCTTTGGCCTTGTTCGGATTGTGGCAGCCGTAGCAACTCCGCTTGAGGACCGGAACGACGTCTTTGAAATAGCTGACCGACTTATCTTCGGCGCCGGCCAGCAACGGGCACAGGCAGAGAAGCGCCAGGCCCAGCGGGGGCAAAAGAAATTTTTCTTTCGCTCTCATCTTTTCTTCAAATTCAGTCGTCCTGCGCATAAAGTTTTTGTCCGGAGTTCCGGCTTTAGCCGGTCCTGACCGCCTGAAGGCGGAACTCCAAACTGGCCATCACTTGGCCGCCGATTTCGCCGGCGCTGTTTCCATTGCTTCCGGGGCATTGACGACGAGCGAAATCGCCGCCGTGCTTTGTCTGTATTCCCGGCCATTCAACTCCGCCGAGCCGACGATGGTGAACTTGTTGGTTTTGCCAATTTCAGCCTTGTCGGTGGCGGTCAGTTTGAACGTGGCTTCTTCCGTCCGGGCCGGGATGTTTTCCGCAGTCACCTCGATGCCCGCCGGCAGGCCTTCGGCCTGGAGTTTGATTTCATCGGTGAACCAGCCGCGCCGCCCGGCCTTGACGGTGAACACGGCCTCGCCCGCCGCCGTTTTCATGCCCGACGGCTGTGCGGTCAGCGACAAACGCGGCAAGGAATTGGTGACGGTGAAAGGAATTTC
Source organism: uncultured Verrucomicrobiota bacterium (assembly GCA_964539075.1). GTDB lineage: Bacteria > Verrucomicrobiota > Verrucomicrobiia > Limisphaerales > CAZIFU01 > CAZIFU01. Next base: position 35,090 of record CAZIFU010000040.1, read on the forward strand.
CGTCACGGTCAGCGACAACACGCGGCTGACCGGCATATTGGTCTGTCCGTCCACCACGGCGCTGGCCCGGAGGATGAGGTCGCGCGTGCCCAGTTCAGACTCGACCTTGGCCTTGACGTTGAGGGTGGCGCGGCTCTGGTTGGACTTCAGCGTGACCGGCGGGATGACGATGCTGTTGGACATGGTGTCGCGCCCGGCGATGAACCCGTCGGCGGAAATTTCGATGTCGCCCATGAACCCTTTGCGGCGCGCGGCCTGGACGTCAATGGTCGTGGACGCATTCTGCTCCAACCGCGCCGTGAGGGTGAGCAATTCCAGCGTGAACGGCTGGGCGGGAAGGATCGTCAGGAATGCCTCCTCCACCGGACGGTCGTTCGCTGCGGCGGCCCGCGCGCGGCGCCGCCCGGCGGCCGGCTGCCCGACGATCACGGGCTCGGCTTCGCGCGCAGCCAGTTGACCGCTGAGGGTGCCTTTGGCGGAAAGCTTGAGCGGGAAGTTTCCAAGAGGCGCGTTGTCGGCGGCAGTGATGACAAAGTGGCCGCTGTTGGCGGTGGCGGGGATCACCAGCGGCGCGCTGCTCACGCCGGGCGGAGGATTTTCCAGCGTTACCCGGACGTCGCCGGCAAACCCGCCTTTGCGCGTGACTTCCGCCCGCACCGTCGTCTGGCCGCCGCGGCCCAGGCGCGGCGCGTCGGGGAAGAAAATCACTTCAAAATCCGCCTCGCGCGCCGGCGGCTTGATGGCCAGGCGGTAGCCGAAATCCTCCCCGCCGCGCTCCACGAGGTCGCGCACGGCAACCACGTATTCGCCCGCGTCGGCAAACTTGAATTGAATCCGCGCGTCGGCGCCGGCGGCATCGTCGTTTTGCTGAAGGATTTTTCCCTGCGCGTCGCTCAAGGTCAGCAGCGCGTCGAGCGGCGAACCAAAGCGGCTGGCCAGAACCTCGAAGACCAGCGTCTGGTTCTTCGCGGCCTTGAACCGGTAGGCGTCGGATTCTTTCGGCGCGGCAATGCAGCCATTGATGACCGACGGAACGGAGACGGTCGCCGCGGGCGCGATTTCAATTGTCGGAGCTTTGTCGGACAGGACCGTCGTGGCGGGGGCGAAGGGGCTGGATTTGGCTTTCTTGCCGGCGGATTTTTTGGGACGGGCGGCTGGTTTTGCTTTCGCGCTCTCCGATTGGCCGGGTTGGTCTTCGCTAGTCGGTTTGGCCGGCGCGCTGGCCGCCGGCGCCGGCAATTCTTTCGTGAGGTTCGCTTCCAGCAATTCCGGCAGATCGCCCACGTCGAACGGGAGCGGATTGGAAACGCCCTGGGCCACGACGGCCCGGAAGTCCTGCTGGCCGAGGGGCGCGGATTTGGGAATCTCATGCGCGAACGTCGGGCCGTCGAGATTGCGCCCGCGCAGCACGAGGTCCACCTTCGTTCCGCGCCGGCCGCCGAAGGGGAAAATGCCGTCGAGGTGGGGCACGGCGCCGGCCGTCAGATGGTAGCCGTAGGTGGCACCGCCTTGATAACGGAAGTCGCGCACTTGCAGGACATACTCGCCGTCCGCCGGCGGAGTGAATTCGAGCAGCGAATCGAGGCCGTTGGCGTCTTCGTTGCGGGCCAGTTCCTTGCCGGCGGCGTCCAGCAGGACGAGCGTCGAGTCGAGCGTCGAGCCGTTGCGGGCGGCGGTCACGTCGAAGATGAGTTGCTGGCCTTTTTGCGCGCGGAATTCGTAGAAATCGCTCTGGCCCATCTCGAGGATTTTGCCGCTGATGCCGGCGGGCAGTTCGATCCCTTGCGCCTGATCAAGCGCGGTGTTGGTTTTGGTTTCGGAGATTTCCGGGAGGCTCGACACGTTCAGGATGAGTGGATTGGAGACGCCATTGGGCCCGGCTACGCGCACTTCGCGGGGGCCAAGCGGGGCATCCATCGCGATGGCCAGGCGGGCGGTGAGCCGGTCGGCCGGCGGCGCTTTTTTCTTGCCGGCCGCGGGGACGGTTTTGATTTTATTCGCCGTGGTGATCGTGGCCGTGAGACCGCGTTCCCCGCTGAACAAAACCTTGCCGACGCCCGCCAGGTTTTCCCCGGCGAAGGTGACCTCCGCCGTGGCGCCGCGCTGGACCCATTCGGTGGAGAGCGAAGTGATTTTGGGGACCGGCTGGGCGCAAGCAGCGGACCAGCCGAACGCAAGGGCCAAAAGGGTCAAATTTATTTTAGCCACGACTGGAAACTCCGCTCAACCAAACAACGCCGTCACCGGCTCGGCCTGCACCAGTTCGCGCGGCTGGTTGAGGTGGTTATAAACGATGGTCTTCGGGTCAATGCCGAGCGCGTGGTAAATCGTTGCCAGAAGTTGCGTCGGATGCACCGGGTTCTCGGCCGGTGCGGAGGCGGTGGCGTCGGACTTGCCGTAGAGCGCGCCGCGCCGGATGCCCGCGCCGGCGGTGAGCGCGGTGTAGCAATACGGCCAGTGGTCGCGGCCATCGGGCGAATTGTTGTTGCCGGAGGTGCTCACGCCCAGACGCGGGCTGCGGCCAAACTCGCCAATCGCCACGACGAGCGTTTCCTTGAGCAAACCGCGTTGATCCAAATCCTCCAACAGGGCCGACAAACCGCTGTCAAGTTTCGGACAATGCAGATCGCGCAACGGACCGAAATTCGCGGCGTGCGTGTCGAAGGCGTCCACGGTCGGATTGCCGTTGGCCACCGCGGGCCAGTTCATCTGCACGAAGCGCGTGCCGGCTTCGATCAATCGGCGCGCCAGCAGCAGGCCCTGGCCGAACGTGTGCCGGCCGTAACGGTCGCGCACTTTGTCCGGCTCCGCTTTCAGATCGAAGGCGTTGCGCGCGCGGCCGGAGAGGACAAGGTCGAAGGCCTTTTGCTGGTAGCTGTTGAGCGCGTAGTTCTCGACGGCTTTCTCGATTTCCGGCATCGAGGCGTTGACCTTTTGCAGCAGCGTTTCGCGGCGTTCCAAGCGCTCTTTCGTAACGTCCTTGCGCAGCGCCAGATCGTCCAGTTTGAAGTCCGAGTTCGGGTCCTGGTAAAAATAATACGGATCGTAGGCCGCGCCCAGGAAGCCGGCGGTGCCGCCTTTGCCGACAACGTTGCTCTCCTGTAACGGGCGCGGCAGCAGCACGAAGGGCAGCATGGGCAGGTCGTATTTCTTTTGCTTCACGATCTGCGATCCCATGTGCGGGAAATCGCTCGGCGACGGCGGCTCCAGCTGGCCGGAAGGCGAGACGCGGTCGGGCGTGTAACCGGTCATCATCTGGTAAATGGCGGCGGTGTGGTTGAACAGGCCGGCGGGCGTGTAGCTGACCGAGCGGATGAGCGTGGCCTTGTCCATCTGCTGCGCAAGCTTGGGCATGACTTCGCTGAGCCAGATGCCTGGGACGTTCGACTTGAGCGGCTTGAATTCACCGCGGATGTTCGATGGCGCTTCCGGCTTGGGGTCCCAGATGTCAATGTGGCTGGGGCCGCCCTGGAGGAAGACGAAGATGACCGATTTGGCCTTGCCCCAACCGGGGGAGAGCTTGGCGGGCGTGGGGTTGGTTTCGGCGAGGGCCTGAAGTTGGAGGATGTCGCCGAGGCTGACGCCGAGCATGCCTGCGCCGCCGACGCGCAGGAACTCGCGACGGCTGAAACCGTCGCACGTGGCGCCTGATTGACCGGGGATGGATAGCATAGGTTTTCTCCTCTTTGGTTTTATCTATTAAACAAAAATGCCGGGCTGTTCAGGAGCGCCCAGGTCAAATCCTGCGCGACTTCCAAACGGTCGCCCTTGGACAAATCCACCGCCGCGATTTCCTTCTCGACCGGCAGGCGGCCAAGGGTTGCCAGGTAAATCTCCTCGATGACTTTGCGGTCGTCCGGCTCGTTCGCGACCAGTCTGGCGATGCGGTTGTCCGGCGCGTTGACGGCATCGCTGAAGGTCGCGCCGTTGATGAGGTTCATCGCGTGCGACAGGCTCAGGTTGCTGGTGCGCTCGCATTCGCAGGCCGACTTGCGCGCGGGCCGGCCGAACAGTGCCAGGAAATCGTTGTTCGCCACCATGCCATCGGGCACTTCCACCGCGCGCTTGAAGGCCGGCACGGTCGTGATTTTGGTCCGGCTGCCCGTGGCCACGTACAGCGCGTCGAGCATCTGCTCGGCGCTCAACCGGCGCGGCAGCGCGTGCGAGAAATTGATCTTGTCGTCCGCGTTCCACGGGTTCGTCACGATGGACATCTGGTAGGTGCGCGAGACGCAGATGGCGCGCATCAGTTTCTTCATGTCGAATTTCAATTTGACGAACTCCTCGGTCAGCGCGTCGAGCAGCTCCGCGTTGCTCGCCGGGTTGCTGCCGCGAATGTCGTCCACCGGATCAATGATGCCGCGCCCGAAGAAATAACTCCACGCGCGGTTGGCGTAGGATTTCGCGAAGAACGGATTCTCCTTCGAGGCCAGCCAGTCGGTGAACACCGCGCGGCGGTCGGCCGCCGGACCCGCTTCCTGCGCCTGGCCATAGGGCACGCGCGGCGCGACTTCCATGTCGGTCTTGGGATGCTTCACTTCGCCGCCCAGGTAGTTGCGATAGACGATTTCCTCGCCCGGCACCTGGCCCTTCTTGAAAGCCACCTGTGCGAAGTAGGCGCCGAACTGGTAATACTGGTTCTGCGTCCAGCGCTCGAACGGATGATCGTGGCACTTGTTGCAGTTGAAACGCACGCCGAGGAAAGTCTGGCTCACGTCTTCGCCCATCTTGCCGGTTTCGCGCAGCGAGCGGAGGTAATTGACCGCCGGCTCACTGAACGCGCTGCCCTCGCTGGTGAGCAGCGCGCGGACGAACTGGTCGTAGGGCCGGTTCTCGGCCACCGCCTGGCGAATCCAGTTGCGGAACACCCACACGCCCTTGTCGCCCAGCGTGACGCTGCTGCACTGGAGCAGGTCGGCCCATTTGTTCGCCCAGTTATCAATGTAATCGTTGCTCGCGAGCAGTTCCTCCACCAGTTTTTCGCGCTTCTGTCTTTTGAGAGTTTTGTCCGCCAGAAAAGCGCGCACGCGCTCCGGCGTTGGCGGCATGCCCGTCAAATCCAGCGCGGCGCGGCGGATGAAGTCGGTGTCGGTGCAAAGTTCCGACGGCAGGATTTTCATCCGTTGCAGCTTGGCGTTCACGTGGCGGTCAATGAAATTGTATTCCGGCATTGCGGCCCATTTGAATCCGGCGCGGTCGCCCATCACGGTGACTTCCTTGGTGGCGTAATTGCCTTCGTAACGGACCAGCACGGCGGCTTCGCCGCGCCGCACAGCAGTCACCAGGCCGTCCCTGACTTCGGCGACTTCGGGATTGTTCGAGGTGAAAATGGCGTCGCGCGTGACCTCGCGCACCGTGCCGTCGGGGTAGGTCGCCAGCACGAGGATTTGCTGCGTCCGGCCGGGCAACGCGAGGTCGGCAGCCTTGGGCGCGAGGTCGAGTTTTACCGTGCGGGCCCTGGCGGGGTCTTCAAATTTCGCGCCCTGGGCGATCCAATCGCGGATGATCTGGTAGGCGCGCGAGTCGGTCTTGATGACCTGGCCGCCCTCGTGCGGCACGGCAGCGACCGGCTTGAGCAGCATGAGACTCTGGTCGGGATTCACGCGGTTGAAACGGCGGCCGGAGATGTCGTTGATGAGCGCCTGGTAATCGTAGTCCGGGTCGTAGCCGCGCAGCGAGAGCTTGAAGCCATTCTTGCCTTGCGCCGAGCCGTGGCAGGTTCCCGCGTTGCAGCCCGTCTTGCTAAGGACGGGCATCACGTCGCGCACGAACTGCACCGGGCCGGTTTCCGCGTTGAGCACCTTGACCGGCAACGCGGCCTGCAATCCGCCGGCTTTCACCGTAACCTTCGCCTCGCCGGTGTTGCGCGGATGAATGTAACCGCTCTCGTCCACTTCGATGAGCGGCGAGCCGGCCTCGAAAATGGCTTGCGTGGTGAGATCAATTTTTTCGCCCGCTTTGGTTTTGCCAAAAACCAGCACGCGCCGCGCGTCGCGGCCATCCTCCAGCGCGAGTGAGGCCGGTTCGAGGACCAGCGATTGCAGGGCGGGCACGGGCGGTTGTTCCGGGCGCGCTTCGTTCTGCGGCGCGGCGGGCGCGGCCTGGCTCAACCGGGCGCTGCCGAGCGCCAGCGCGAGCCAAAAACTCGAATGCCAACGAAGGAACATCAATTGACCTTTACAATAATCGAACCGGGTCAGACAAGCCATAGAGAATGTTGTAAATTTATGTAGTATTCTATCACACACCGGGGGCGACGAGTAGAGTGAAGTGCGGGGTTTTGTGTGCCGGAAAGTCTGTTGGCTTCAGCGCGTGATTCTGTCAGGATAACACAACACTCTTTATGAGTTTGAAAATTACCAGACGACAGTTCGTCAAGGCTTCCGCGCTCGCGGCGGCGGGGCTTGCCTGTATACCGCGTTCCCTGGGCGCATCCTTCGGGCCATCGAGGCGGGACGCATTTTCCTTCGTTCTATTGGGCGACCTGCATTTTGACAAACCGGAGCATCACGACATGACGTGGCTGAACGACAAGCCCGATGATGTCCGGCAGTCCGTGAACTACAGCCGCATCACGGCTGACATCATGCCCCACCTGTTCGCCACCGTGCGCGAAACCATCGCCGATCTGAACCGCTCGCCCGAGACGCACGTGGCGTTCGTGTTGCACGTGGGCGACCTCGTCGAAGGCTTGTGTGGTTCGGAGGAACTGGCGACGCGCCAGAACGGTGAGGCCGTCGAGTTCGTGCAGGCGGCGAACCTCGGCGCGCCATTTCTGTTCACCAAGGGCAACCACGACGTGACCGGCCCCGGCGCGGTCGGGGCCTTCGGCCGCGTGCTCCATCCGTTCCTCACGGGGGAGGCGCGAAAGCTTGCGCCGGACTTTGCCGGGTTGCAGAACGCGTGTTACACGGTCGAGTCTGGCAGCGCGCAGTTCGTGTTCTTCGATGCCTACGACAAGGAAAGCCTGGCGTGGTTCGAGGCGGTCGTGGCACGGCGGTCGGCGCAGCATTTCTTCGTCGTCATCCATCCGCCGGTGGTGCCCTACGGCGCGCGCGCGACCTGGCACGTGTTCTCCAGTGACCGGGACAAGGCGAAGCGCGAGAAGCTGCTCGAACTGCTCGCGCGCCAGCAATCGTTCGTGCTCGGCGGACACATCCACAAGTTCAACACGCTCGTGCGCACGGCGGGCCGCGGCCGCTTTGCGCAACTCGCCATCAGCAGCGTCATCAACGCGTCCGACGTGAAGCCCAAGGACCTGTTGAGCGGCGTGAAAAGTTACAACGGCGACCAGATCCGCGTGGAACCCAACCACTCGCCCGGCACAGAGAAAGAACGCCGCGCGGTGTATGAAGTCGAGCGACCGTTTGTGAAAGCGTTCGAGTACGCCGACCTGCCGGGCTACGCCGTGGTCACGGTGAACGGCCGGCGCGTGGAGGCGAAGATTTATTCCGGGATCAGCCGCAAGTTGTGGCGGAAGGTGAGCCTGGACAGACTGCTCGTGCTGCCGGCGGCATAATGTCCCTCGTAGGAGCCAAGGTGATGAGGCTCTGAATGATGCCACCCGATGTGGAAGTGATTGTTTATTGGGCCTGCAAATAAAGCGGCCGAAAACCGCCGTCACCCCCGCCCTGCTGCCATTGGATAAATGCGAAATGAAGCGCATCAAACCAACCCCTCACCCTGACCCTCTCCCCATCGGATGGGGAGAGGGAAACCGCGCGGCCGGTGGCCGCAGAGCTGGCCTCTGGAACGGCGGAGCGAGAGATTCCCTCTCCCCTCATCGGATGAGGGGAGAGGGTCAGGGTGAGGGGTGTCTTCGCCCAGACCTTGGCTTTAATCAATGGCCCCGGGCTGGAGGTGAGGGCGGGCGTTGGTCACGATATTCCGCAGTTCTGATCAAGTGCATTACATCGTCACTTGTGGCGGTAGCAGGATTTTTCCATGCCAGTCAGGTTGTCGCCCAAACCGGCCCTATCCCGGTGCAACTCACCATTTTGGATGACGCCACCAGCCAGCCTGTGCCATGCCGCGTCCATCTGAGCGACGAGTCAGGCAAGCCGGTGCGGGCGGGCAGGCTTCCCTTCTGGCGCGATCATTTTGTTTGTCCCGGCAACGTCGCCTTGGAGCTTCCCGTTGGAGATTACACTTACGCCATCGAACGTGGCCCGGAATTTTCGGCCAGCACAGGTAACTTCACCATCACGGGTCGAACGAATTTCACTTTTCGCCTGAAGCGGCTCGCGGACCTGGCGGCTGAGGGCTGGTGGTCGGGCGAGTTGCACGTGCATCGGCCGATCGAAGACATGGAGTTGTTGATGCAGGCCGAGGACCTGCACGTGGCGCCCGTCATCACCTGGTGGCGCGACCGGAACCTCTGGGCCGCGCAGAAGCCGCCGGACAATCTGCTGGTCCCGTTCGATCACAACCGGTTTTACCACGTCATGGGCGGAGAGGATGAACGCGAAGGCGGCGCGTTGTTGTTTTTTAATTTGCAGCGACCTCTACCCATCGCCGGTTCGAGCCGCGAGTATCCCTCGCCCATGAAGTTTTTGGCCGGGGCCAAAAAAAAACGCGACGCGTGGATTGACATCGAGAAGCCGTTTTGGTGGGACGTGCCGGTCTGGCTGGCCAGCGGGCAGGTGGATTCCATCGGGCTGGCGAACAATCACATGTGCCGGAGTCAGATGCTCGAAGACGAAGCCTGGGGCCGGCCGCGCGACGCGCAACGCCTGCCGCCCCCGCGCGGGAACGGTTTTTGGTCGCAGGAGATTTACCATCACATCCTCAATTGCGGGCTGCGCCTGCCGCCTTCCGCCGGGAGCGCTTCGGGCGTGTTGCCGAACCCGGTCGGTTACAACCGCGTTTATGTTTATCTCGGCAAGACATTGAGCTGCGAAAAATGGTGGGACGGTCTGCGCGCCGGGCGCTCGTTCGTCTCCAACGGCCCGTTGCTGCGCTGCCGGGCCAACGGGCAATGGCCGGGCCACGTCTTCACGGGACGGGAAGGAAAGGAGGTCAAAGTGGAACTTAGCGCCGAACTTTTCTCGCGCGACACCATCTCAACCATCGAAATCATCCGCAACGGGCAGGTGGAACGCGCCGTGCCGTTCGCCGAATGGCAGCGCACCGGCAAACTGGGGACATTGCAGTTCAAGGAAAGCGGCTGGTTCCTGGTGCGCGCGATTGCCGATGACGCGAAGACGTTTCGGTTTGCCTCAACCGCGCCGTTTTACGTCGAGATCGGGAAAACGAAGCAGCGGATCAGCAAAACCTCGGCGCAATTTTTCCTGGATTGGGTCCGCGAGCGCCGCCAGCGGGTGAAGCTCGAGGACCCCCGCCAACTGGCTGAAGTGCTCGCTTACCACGATCAGGCGGAGCGGTTTTGGGTGGAAGTCGTGGCCAGGGCGAACGCGGAGTGAATTCGGGACTCGCGGCAGCGTGTCCGCACTGGTGTGGGTAGTCTTGATCTCCAACGTTGGACGCCATCTGGGCCGTGAACCAAGCAGGGAGCTTGGGACATCGCGGCAGCGTCTTGGAGTGCGCCAGTCCTCTGGCGCTTTTTGGACGGAGCTGGCACCTCGACAGCGCCAGAGGACTGGCGCACTCCAAGACCTGCCGGCGGTACGGTCGGTTGATGGAAAGGACAAGCCGGGTGCCGCTCAATTTTCTCCGCACCAAACCAGGTTGCGACCAGTGTCGCTGGGGGGGGACCGCGTGGGCGCGGTCTTCACATTGCCGGGAAAGGGTCTATTTGTTTGTGTCTGGCAACAGCTCCCATTGTTCGCCGAAAAAGTTTGCCGCGACGATGCCGTTCGCCAGGCGAGCCGCGCGCGGGACGGTGATGTCCACGACCGCCCAGTCCGGCAACTTGGGCGTTTGCAGCGAATTGCTGGCGGTGCCGAATTCCGCGAAGGTGAAGCCGCTGTTGATGACGACGTAGCGTTGCGGGTTGAGCGGATTCGGGAAGATGAAGACCGGCACGTGCTTGTCCGCCGCGTAAGTTTTGCCGCCCACGACGACGCCCGCCGCCGTCCACTTGATCGGAAGTTTGTCCGCGATGCGGGCCAGGAGCTGGTTGCTCTGGGGGTCGCCGAAGAGGATGAGATTGTGGTTCGCGATGTCGGCGTCGGTGACAGCGGTGTCGGTCTTCACGCGCGGCTGGCCGCGGAACTGGCGGCGCCATTGCAGGATGGCGTCGGCGGCTTCGGTGCTGGCCCACGCGCCGATCTTCGCGTTCAACGGCTGGCCGGAGGGTTTCACGAACATGAAACTGTCCATGAGGGCGTCGTCAATCGGGCCTTGGAGGCTGTGGCGTTTGGCGAGTGCGGAATGCGGAGTGCGGAGTGCGGAATGGTCAGAGCGCAGCCATTGACCGTTGGACTTGGCGAACGAAAGTGGCGCGGATTTTTCACCTTTGACCGTTGTACCGTCGAGCACGACGGCCGTCCCGCTGGGAAGCGAGAGAGTCAGGCCGGCGACACCCTTCGTGGAAACTTTGGCCGTGGCTCCGTCATATTCGGCTTCGACGGTCACGCGCTCCCAATGCCGCTCCAGCGCATCCACCGTGACCCATTCCATCTGGTTGTAACGAAGCGAAAAGGTGACGAAGCGGACTTTCTTCGGTAACGATTCGCGGCCCTTGTTGGCGGTGGCGTCCAAGAGTCTGGCGACTTCCAACTTCGCGTTCGGCTCGTATTTGTGCTCTACACCGGGGCCGATGATGTGGGTCATCTTCATCCCCTCGGCGGCGAGAGCGCGTTCCATCATGTCGGCGGCGGCCTTTTGCTTGTCGAGTTCGCCGCTGTAGGCGATGAGCGTCGTGTTGAAAAAATTCGCGGCGTAGTTGGTCGCGTCGTAGAGCCGCCAGAGTTTCTGCTCATACCAGGCGGGTTTCGGTTCCTTCCCGGCCATGTTTTGATAGACGTAAACGTCGGTGAAACCCGCGCCCGGATTGGCGGCGACCCACAAGCCGGCGTGGTGCGACGCCATGTGCCACGTCGCCGCGCCGCCCATCGAGAAGCCGCGCACGGAAATTTTGTTGTTATCAATCGGGTAGTGTTTCTTCGCGTGGTCGAGCGCCTCGAAGGCGTCCACTTCGCCGGCGAAATGGTAGGCGTTGCAATACCGTCCGTAGGGATGGAGGACGAACGCGTCGGCGGGCGTGAACTCGTTCGTCAGCCGCGCGTTTAACCGGCCGTTGAGGAAATTGACTTCGCTCAACGTGTCGCCGCGCCCGTGGAACCAGAAATCGAGCCGATGCGCATGGCCCGCGCCGGTCTTGAAGCCCGGCGGCACGACCAGGCCGTAGGGTTGCACCGAGCCGTCGAGCTTGGAAATGTAGCCGCGCACGACGCTGCCGGTGGCCGTGGTCCACGGCGCCTGACCGGCGCGAAGTTGCGCGGCGCGTTCCTGGCCGAGCTTGAGGAGATTGCGCGCCGAGGCGAACTCGGTGGTCTTGTAAAAAATACTGTCCTCGAGCGCGTAGCGGACGGCGTTGTGGAAAATCTGCACGTCGGGCAGCAGATCGAACAATTGCGGTTTGGATTTCAGCGCCGCGCGCAACGACTCAATTTCCCTGCCGAGCGCGGCCACGCCGCTTTCCAGTTCGGTCCTGATGGCGGGCGGGATGTTGGTGCCGGCAGGCGGGACGAGGCCTGTTTTGGCCGGCTTGGCGGCTTTGGAAGCTTTGGCCGATTTGGGTGTGGCAGCCGCCGCGGAGAGAACCAGTGACAGAGTCAGGACGAAAACAAGACGCGCGTTCATAAGTCAGGTTTGCTCATCAACTCCCACCGCTCGCCGAAGAAACCCGCCGCGGCGATGCCGCCGGGCGCGCGGGACGTCACCGGCCGCTGGATGTCAATGACCGCCCAGTCGGGCAGCTTGGGCGTCTGGCGGGCGTTGTTGAGGTAATCGTATTCGCGGTAGGTGAAGCCGCTGTTGATGACGACGTAACGCTGCGGGTTGAGCGGATTGGGATAAATCAGCACCGGCACATGATGGCCGGCGTTGAAGGTTTCCTTGCCCACGCGGATCGTCTGCGCGTCCCAGTGAATCGGCAGTTTGTCGGCGATGCGCTTGAGCACCTCGTTGCTGCGCGGGTCGCCCCACAGGATGAGGTTGTGGCTGGCGATGTCCGCGGCGGAGACTTCATCGTCGTCGCGGATGGGGGCGTCGCCGCGGAACTGTTGCCGCCACTGTTCCACCGCGTGGTGACGCTCGCTCTGCGCCCACTTGCCGACGGCGGCGTTGAGCGGTTCGCCGGTGGGCAGGACCATCAGGAAACTGTCCATGAACGCGTCGTCAATCGGGCCTTGCAGGCCGTGGCGCTTGGCAAGTGCGGAATGCGGAGTGCGGAGTGCGGAATCGGCAGATTTCCAACTCCGGCCCTCCTTATGAAAACTCGCGGTAAAGGAGCGGTCGGAGAAGGCGAGCGGCGCTTCGAGTGCCTGGCCATCAAGAATCACCTTGGCGTGCTTGGTGAGGTCGAGCGGATACTGGCCCGGCTCGAACGACAGCATGAGCGCCGAAACATTTTTTGTGGTGACCTCGATCCTGTTCGTGTCGTCGTAGAACGCGGCGTCCACGCGGGCGCGCTCCCAATGCTGCTCGAGGCCGTCCACGGTGACCCAGAACATCCGGTTGTAGCGGAGCGTGAACGTGGTGAACTTTACTTTTTCCGGCACGGGATTGCGGCCTTTCGCGGCGAGGGCGTCAATGCGCCGCGCCACTTCGAGTTTGGCCTGCGGTTCGTAGGCGTGCGCGGTTTTCGGGCCAATGAGGTGCGTCAGCCGGAGACCTTCTTTGGCCAGCGCCTTCTCCATCGCGTCGGCGGCCTGCTTTTGTTTGTCGTTCTCGCCGCTGTAGGCGACGGTCGGGCAGTTGTAGAGGTTGAGCGCGTAATCGGTCGCGTCGTAGAGGTGCCAGAGTTTCCGCTCCCACCACGTCGGCTTGAGTGTTTCGTCCTGGAAAACTTTGAGGAACTCCGCCGTTTCGGAAAAGCCCGCGCCCGGCGCCGCGGCGGCCCAAAGCCCCGCGTGGTGCGTGGCGAAATTCCAGCACGACGCGCCGCCCATCGAGAACCCGCGCACGACGACGCGGTTGTCGTCCACGGGATAAAACTTTTTCACGTGCGCCCAGGCCTCGAAGACGTCCGTCTCGCCGGCGAAGCGCGCGGGGTTGCAGTAGCGATTGTAAAGGTGAAGCACAAGGGTGTTGGGCGGCGTGAACTGGCCGGGGGTTTTCTGGCGGTCGGCGATGAAGTTCACTTCACTCAACGTCTCGCCGCGGCCGTGGAACCAGAAGTCCAGACGCCGCGGCGCGCCGCCGGGCTGGAACGACTCCGGCACGACCAGGCCATACGGTTGCACGGAGCCGTCAATGCGCGACAGGAACCCGCGCACGACCAACCCGGTGGCATTGGTCCACGGCGCTTTTCCTTCACGCAACGCGCGGGCGCGCTCCAGCCCCTGCTGAAGCAAGGCTTTGGCGGTGGCGATTTCGGCGGGCTTGAAAAACTCGTCGTAGTCCAGCGCGTAATGGACGGCCTTGTGGAAAATCTGCACGTCGGGGAGCAGTTCGAGCAGACCGGGTTTGTTCTTGAGCGCGCCCGGCAACGATTCGATTTCCTTTCCCAGCGCCACCAGGCCGCGGCTGAGTTCGGCCCGGTCGATTTCGGGCACGGCAATTCCCGGCGGTGGAATGCGCCGGACATTTTCGGAAATGTTGTCCTTCGGGCCATCGGCGCGGAGGGCCGGCGCAGCGGCGAGGAAAAGCGCGGCCAGCAAAAATCGTGTGTTCATGGGTGAATTGTGTTTGCAGGAAGCGGACGGCGCTGGCAAGCCATTTTCGGCGTGGCATTGCGCGGCCAGCCAGCTATCTTCCGGGTCGTGAGTCCCGCAGCGAAATGGTTTGTCAGCGGGTGGTTCGCCTCCGGCGTCACGCTGGCGGTTGGCGCAGCCGCGGTCGCGCCAAAAGTTTCCTTGCCGGCGGCTCCGCCGAAGTTTGCCCGCCAGTTGGCTTACACGATTCCCATGATTGACCTGGCGGGAGAAACCCAACGGCAAATCATCGTGGACAAGGAACCGGGCCAGTACCTGGGCCATCCCACAACGGTGTTGTTGGAAGACAACAATACCATGCTCGCCGTTTATCCCAAGGGCCACGGGCGCGGGGCGATTGTCTATAAGCGCAGCACCGACACCGGCCTCACCTGGTCGGAGCGCCTGCCCGTGCCGGCCAGTTGGGCGACCTCGAAGGAAGTGCCGGCGCTGTATCGGGTGGTGGACGCCCAAGGGAAGAAACGTCTCATCATGTTCTCCGGTCTTTATCCGGTGCGCCTGGCGGTGAGCGCAGATGACGGGAAAATCTGGAGCGAGTTGAACCCCATCGGCAAGTTTGGCGGCGTGGTGGCGATGGCGAGTTGCGTCGAACTGAAAACCGGTCGCGGTCATTACATGGTTTTGTTCCACGACGACGGGCGTTTCCTGCGCGGCGGTCCGGACGACATCCACGGTTCGCCGGCCACGAAGCCGAAAGGCCCGCCGCAGTTCATCGTTTACAAATCGCTCTCGACCGACGGCGGCCTGACGTGGGGCGAGCCGGTGGCGATTGCGCGGCATCCCCAGGCGCACCTTTGCGAACCGGGCGCGGTGCGTTCGCCGGACGGCAAACAAATCGCCGTGCTGCTGCGCGAGAACAGCCGGCAATACAATGCGTTTGTCATTTTCAGCGACGATGAAGGCCAGAGATGGACGGAGCCGCGCGAGTTGCCCGCCGCGTTGACCGGCGACCGCCACACGGCGAAATATGCTCCGGACGGCAGGCTGTTCATTTCCTTCCGCGACACCACGCACGTCAGCCCGACCAAGGGCGATTGGGTCGGCTGGGTGGGGCGTTACGAGGACATTGTGAACGGGCGCGAGGGCCAGTATCGCGTGCGGCTGATGAAAAACCATCAGGGCGCCGACTGCGCATATCCCGGCGTGGAGGTGTTGCCCGACGGCACGTTCGTCACGACGACTTACGGCCACTGGATTGAAGGCGAACAGCCGTTCATCGTCAGTGTGCGCTTCAAGTTGTCGGAACTGGACGAGAAG
>CAZIFU010000041.1:0-28530 GCA_964539075.1 uncultured Verrucomicrobiota bacterium
GTAAGCCGTCGAAGCCATCATGAGCTTGAGCATGGGCTTGATCCGCCAGCCGGTTCGGGCGAATTCGCTGCTCAGCCACTCCAACAATTCCGGATGGGTCGGGGGCTCGCCGCTCTGGCCAAAGTTTTCAGGCGTCGCGACGATTCCTTCGCCGTAGAGATGTTGCCAGAGCCGGTTGACCATGACACGTGCCAAGAGGCCGCTGGCACGCGAATTCGGCTCGGTCACCCAGTGCGCGAGGGCGAGACGGCGGCCACTGGACCCCGGCGCCTGGCGCGACGTGGGCATGGCGCGATCGGGGTCACTCAGGGTTTTCAGGAATCCCGGCTGAACCTCCGCGCCCGGCGTTTCGTGGTTGCCCCGTTTCAGGAAGTGGGTGGGCGGCGGCGCGCCGATGTCGAAGAGCGCTTGGATTTTGCCCCAGGAACGCCGCTGCTTTTGCAGCGCGGCAAGCTCTTTTTCAATTCGCGCCGCTGCTTCCCGGTCCGCGGCGGGCAGCACGGCGTGGACTTCGGCCGGTGTGACGCGAAGGGCCTGTTCAAACTTGCCGGCCAAGTATTTCTGAACCTCGTTCCGCTTGGCCGCTGGCGTTTCGATCGCCGCCTTGGTGTCGGCCCGAATGGGCGCCGGCAGGCTCTGGAGCTTGGCTTCTTGCAGGCGGACTTCATACGGCCGGCGAAGCGCCGCGAGTTGCTTGGCGCCTTCCGCCGCCTGGCGGTTGATCTCCCTGTTGTGACGCTCAATTTCGGCCTGTTCGGCGGGCGAAACGTCGGGCAAACTTCGATCCTTCACTTCCGGCTTCCACGGATAAACGGCTCGCCAGTTCTTGGGATTGTACCCCGGCGTCAGGAACGCCATGAGCTGGTAGTATTCCTTTTGCGCTATCGGGTCGAACTTGTGGTCGTGGCAGCGGGCGCACTGCATGCCCAGCCCGAGGAAGACATCGCCCGTCGTGTCAGTGAGGTCGTTAAGCATGGTGCGCCACTGGCCTTCGGCGTCGCGGTTGTTGTATTCGTAAATCCCGTGGCGCAGATAACCGGTGGCGATGAGCGCCTCGGGGTTGTCCGGGAACAACTCGTCACCCGCGAGCTGCTCCTGGATGAACCGGTCGTAGGGTTTGTCGGTATTGAAGGCGTGGATGACATAGTCGCGATACCGCCACGCGTCGGGCCGGTAGTCGTCGGCTTTGTAGCCGTCGGAGTCGGCGTAGCGAACCAGGTCCAGCCAATGCCGGGCCCACTTCTCGCCGTAGTGTGGACTGGCGAGCAGTCGGTCAATGAGTCTCCCGTAGGCGTTTGGCGATGGGTCCGCGAGAAATGCTTCCACGTCCTCCGGCGAGGGCGGCAGTCCCCAAAGGTCGAAGTAAACGCGGCGGATCAATGCCGTGCGCGAGGCTTCGGGAGACGGCGTGAGACCCTCGGCTTCGAGGCGGGCGAAAATAAAGTTATCAATGGCGTTTTGAGTTCCCAGTTTTGAGTTTTGAACTGCCGGCACGGGCGGCTCGCGCACGGGTTGAAACGCCCACCACTGGCGGTCGCCTTCCGTGATTTTGCCAGCCCGTTTGGCCGGGCCATTCGGCGGAGTCGAAGAGGTCACGGGCGCCGGCGCGCCCAGCCTGATCCACTCTTCGAGCGCGGCGATTTCTTCAACGGCAAGCTTCTCACCCTTGTCCGGCATCTTTAGATCCCCGGTCTGCTTGACGGCTACGACGAGCAGACTTTTCTCAGGATGACCTGGAACGATGGCTGGCCCGGTGTCGCCGCCGGCCAGCATGGCGTTGACCGAATCGAGCACCAGGCCGCCTTTGATTTTATCCGCCGAATGGCTGTGGCATTTGTAGCAGCGCGCCGCAAGGAGGGGCTGCACCTGCTTCTCGAAAAGCTCCTGGCCGTCGGCTGGCGCAGCCGCCGCACCGTACGGAAGGGCCAGGCCGGTCAGGGCCGCCAGCGTTGCCAGGCCGAAGCGTGTTCGTGTGTTGCTAAAGTTCATCTGCCATGAATGAATCAAGACAAGATTACACACAACCTGAAGACTTTGTCAGCCAAAGAATGTCCGCCGCACGGGGGTCGAAAGCTCCAGATTCCAAGCTCCAACCTCCAGAGAAACATCGAACACCAAGTCTCAAAGGGCGTCCGAAGCGTTGCTTGGTGTTTGAGATTTGCAGCTTCTCTGGTGCTTGGTGCTTCGCTCAGCCCGCGTTCGGAAAAATGTGCCCGCATTGTTTCCCGCGGCCGGCCCGGCGCGCAACCCGGAGGATTCCTTCTTTTTTTGGTACGGTGTATCCGATATTTAGAATTATTCTAAGTGTTGACAAGTAAAAAGAGGTTGGCTAGGTTGCCTTGCGATGCGTGCCGTAAAAACCAAACCGGTCGAGGTTCGACTGACCGAGCAACTCGAACGAAGCGGGTTTCGCATGACGCCCCAGCGGCAGAACGTCTATAAAACGCTGCTGGCCAAGCGCGATCACCCGACCGCCGAAGAAGTTTTCATCCGCGCCAAGCAGGGGATGCCCGACATTTCCATGGCGACCGTCTATAACTGTCTGGACGCCCTCGTGCAGTCCGAGTTGGTGAAGCTGGTCATCCAGGACCGGGGCGCCACCCGCTACTGTTCGAACATGCAGGACCATCACCATTTTTACTGCGACGAGTGCGGCGGCGCGTTTGACATTGAGGCCGACGCGAAGACCAAACCGGCCATCAAAATGCCCCTCGGCTTCAAGGCCGAGCGTTACGAGATCGCCATCCGCGGCCTCTGTCCCGATTGCGTGGCGAAGAAGAAAAAGTAATCACTGGCTGAAACCCATTTCCCCAAACCCTGAACGCCAGACCCCAAACCCGAACCTCCCATGCCCACTTCGACTGAAACCATCGAAGGCTTTGTCCAACAGGAATACAAATACGGCTTCGTCACCGATATCGAAGCCGATGCCGCGCCGCCGGGCCTGAACGAAGACATCATCCGGTTCATCTCGCACAAGAAGCAGGAGCCGGAATGGCTGACCGACTGGCGCCTCAAGGCCTATCGTCATTGGCTCTCGATGCAAGAACCGGCCTGGCCGCACGTGCATCACCCACCCATTGACTTTCAGGGCATCACCTACTACTCGGCGCCCAAGCGCGGAAATGAAGGCCCCCGGAGCCTCGACGAAATTGATCCCAAACTGCTCGAAACCTACGAGAAGCTCGGCATTCCCCTGCATGAGCGCAACCGCCTGGCGGGCGTGGCCGTGGACGCGGTGTTTGACAGCGTGTCGGTCGGCACCACGTTCAAGAAGCAACTCGGCGAGAAGGGCATCATCTTTTGCTCGTTCAGCGAGGCGGTGCAGGAACACCCGGACCTGGTGAAGAAATACCTCGGCACGGTGGTGCCTTACACCGACAACTTTTACGCCTCGCTGAACTCCGCGGTCTTCACCGACGGCTCATTCTGTTACATCCCCAAGGGTGTGCGCTGCCCGATGGAGCTTTCCACCTACTTCCGCATCAACGCGGCCAAGAGCGGCCAGTTCGAACGCACGCTCATCGTCGCCGACGAAGGCAGTTACGTGAGCTACCTCGAAGGCTGCACCGCGCCGATGCGCGATGAGAACCAACTCCACGCCGCCGTGGTCGAACTCATCGCGCTCGACAACGCCCAGATCAAATACTCGACCGTGCAAAACTGGTATCCGGGCGACGAGCAGGGCCGCGGCGGCATCTACAACTTCGTGACCAAGCGTGGCCTCTGCAAAGGGAAGAACTCGAAAATCTCCTGGACACAGGTCGAGACCGGCTCGGCCATCACGTGGAAGTATCCGAGCTGCATTCTGCAAGGTGACAATTCGGTCGGCGAGTTCTACTCCGTGGCGCTCACGAACAACTGTCAACAGGCCGACACCGGCACGAAGATGGTCCACCTCGGCAAGAACACGCGCAGCACGATTATTTCCAAGGGCATCTCCGCCGGCCGCGGACAGAACAGCTATCGCGGCCTGGTGAAAATCCAGAAGAGTGCCGCCCACGCGCGCAACTTCTCGCAGTGCGACTCGCTGTTGATTGGTGACAAGTGCGGCGCGCACACGTTTCCTTACATCGAGGTGAAGAACTCCACCGGACGCGTCGAGCACGAGGCCTCGACCTCGAAGATCGGCGAGGACCAGATTTTTTACTGCAACTCGCGCGGCCTCTCGACGCAGGACGCGGTGAACATGATTGTCAACGGCTACTGCAAGGAGGTCTTCAAGCAGTTGCCGATGGAATTCGCCGTCGAAGCGCAGAAGCTGCTGGGGGTGAGTTTGGAGGGGAGCGTCGGATGAAGACGCGAATTGCGCGAATTATCGCGAATTGAATCAGCGTCAATTCGCGGAATTCGCGTCAACCATTTCGGAAAACTGAAAACGATTACTGATTACTGAATACTTCCCCCATGACCCAACCCATCCTCGAAATCAAAAATCTGACTGCCGGCGTGAAAGACCGCCAGATTCTCAAAGGCATCAACCTCACCATTCACGCCGGCGAAGTCCACGCCGTCATGGGCCCCAACGGCAGCGGCAAAAGCACGCTCGCCGGCATCCTCGCCGGCCGCGTCGGCTACGATATCACCGGCGGCGAGGTGTTTTATTGCGGCAAGGACCTGCTGGAACTTGCTCCCGAGGAGCGCGCGCGCGCGGGCCTCTTCCTGGCCTTTCAGTATCCCGTCGAAATCCCTGGCGTCAACAGCACCTACTTCCTCAAGGCCGCCTACAACGAAATCCGCAAGCACCGCGGCCTGCCCGAAGTGGACGCGATGGAATTCCTCACCATCGTGAAGGACCGGATCAAACTGCTCGAACTCAAGGAAGACCTGCTCAAGCGCCCCGTCAACGAAGGCTTCTCCGGCGGCGAGAAAAAGCGCAACGAGATTTTCCAGATGGCCGTGCTCGAACCCAAACTCGCCGTGCTCGACGAAACGGACTCCGGCCTCGACATTGACGCGCTGCGCGTCGTGGCGGCCGGCGTGAACAAGCTCAAGCGGCCCGACAACGCGCAGCTGGTCATCACGCATTACCAGCGGCTGTTGAACTACATCATCCCCGACTTCGTGCACGTGCTGTGGGACGGCCGCATTGTCCGCTCCGGCAGCAAGGAACTCGCGGTCGAACTCGAAGCCAAGGGTTACGACTGGATCATCAAGCACGAGTTGCAACCGGCATGAATCCGACGCAACAAAAACCCGCCGTGAAGGACGCCGAACCCATCGTGGCGTTGTTCGAGCGACTCGAAAAGGAAGGCGCGCTGCGCCATCCCTCCTGGGTTTTCCCGCTGCGCCAGGCCGGCCTCACCCGGTTCGCCGAACTCGGCTTCCCCACCCTCAAGGACGAGGACTGGCGCTTCACCAACGTCGCCCCGCTCGTCAAACTGCCCTTCAAACCCGTGCTCCAACTTCATCGCCACGGCCTCGATGCCGGCGCGATCGAGCCGTGGGGCTTCCCCGGCCTTGGCGGCAGCCGCCTCGTTTTCGTGGATGGCCTGTTCGCGCTGGAGCTTTCCACGCTCAAGCCGGAGTCCGGCGTGAAAATCACGAACCTCGCCACAGCATTGAACAGCGACTTCGCGCTGCTGGAGAAACACCTGGCGCGCCATGTTAACGGCGACCGCAACCCCTTCACCGCGCTCAACACCGCCTTCTTCCACGACGGCGCGTTCATCCACGTTTCGCCCGGCGCGGCGCCTTCGCCAATTCACCTGCTGTTCATTTCGAGCGGCAAGGAAAACGGCCTCGCCGCGCACCCGCGCAACCTCATCCTCGCCGAGCTCGGTTGTCAGGCCACGATCATCGAGAGCTACGTGAGCCTCGACGGCAAGGCTTCCGTGACGAACACCGTTTGCGAAGCCGTCATCGGCGACAACGCGCGCGTCGAGCACATCAAGTTTCAGGACGAGAGCCGCGAAGCGTTCCACGTCGCCACGTTGCAGGCGCAGATTGGCCGCAGCGCGAACTACCGCTACCACTCCCTCGTCACCGGCGCGCGCCTCTCGCGCACAAATCTCAACACCGTTTTCAACGGCGAAGGCGTCGAGTGCATCCTCAACGGCCTCTACCTCGTCAACGGCGACCAGCTTGCCGACCATCACATGGTCGTGGACCACGCCAAGCCGCACTGCGCCAGCCACGAGTATTTTAACGGCATCCTCGACGGCAAATCCAGGGGCGTTTTCCACGGCCGCATCCTCGTCCGTCCCGACGCGCAGCAGACCGACGCCAAGCAGACCAACAAAAACCTGCTGCTCTCCGACGACGCGGCCATTGACACCAAGCCGCAACTGGAGATTTACGCCGACGACGTGAAGTGCACGCACGGCGCGACGATCGGCCAGTTGAACGACGAGGCGATTTTCTACCTGCGCACGCGCGGCCTTGGGCTGGAGACCGCGCGGCGGATGCTCATTCATGCGTTCGCCAGCGAAATCATGGACCGCATCCAGTGCGAGCCGGCGCGCAAGCACCTCGACGAAATCATGTGGGAGCGCCTTGAACGGAATGTGGCGGTGGCCGTGAGCAAGTAACCGGCGTGTGCCAGAAATCCGAAGCTCGAAATCCGAAACAAATTCAAAGCACGAAATTCAAATGAGCCAAACGAAGCAGAGTCCGACGTCCGCCACCGGGTTTTCCTCTTTTAGCATTTCTGCATTTGGATTTGTTTCGTCCCGCATGGCGGGAGAGCTTCGGATTTCGGATTTTCCCTTGCGCCATGATTGACGACGACCTCAACGACCTCTACCAGCAGGTCATCCTCGACCACAGCAAAAGCCCGCGGAACTTCCGTGTGCTGCCGCCACCGGCCGCCACCGCGCAGGGACGCAATCCGATCTGCGGCGATAACTACACGGTCTTCGTCAAGCTCAACGGCGACCGCATCGAAGACATCGGCTTCCAAGGCTCCGGCTGCGCCATCTCCAAGTCCTCCGCCTCGGTGATGACCGACGCGGTGAAGGGCAGGACGAAGGGCGAGGCGAGGCAACTTTTCGACAAATTTCACGAAGTCATCATGACCGGCAAATTGGACCTCGAGGGCGCGGGCAAGCTGGCCGCGTTTGCCGGCGTGCACAAGTTCCCCGCCCGCGTGAAGTGCGCTATCTTGTCCTGGCACGCGTTGAAGGCCGCGTTGGAAGGCGCGCAGGAACCCGTGACCACCGAGGAAGAAAAAACGTGAACACTGGCGATACCATCACTCTCAAGCGCACTGTCGAGGCCGTGTTGATCCCGGCCGGTGACAAGGTCACGCTCCAGGCCGGCGAGACGGCCCAAATCACGCAGACGCTCGGCGGCACCTACACCGTCGTCGTCCGCGGCAACATGTACCGCATTGATGGCAAGGACGCCGACGCGCTCGGCCTTGAAGCCGCCGCCCCACCAGCCGGCACCGGCCAGCCGGCCACGCCGGAGCAGTTGGAGAAGCAGGTTTGGGACGCCATGCGCACGTGTTACGACCCGGAAATCCCTGTGAACATCGTGGACCTCGGATTGGTTTACGACAGCAGGATTACGCCGCTCGCCCCCGGCCGAAACCGCGTGGACGTGAAGATGACGCTCACCGCGCCCGGCTGCGGCATGGGTCCCGTGCTCCAGCAGGACGTGTCGAACAAGCTCCTCTCCCTCGAAGACGTGGAGGAAGCCAACGTGGAACTGGTCTGGGAGCCGCAATGGAACCAGGGCATGATGAGCGAGGCAGCGAAGCTGCAACTGGGATTGATGTGAAGAAGTCATTAGTCAGGAAACCCGGAAGCCAGGAACAAGAGCGGTTTTTCTCTCCTGGACTCATGAGTTCCTTATCAACCTGGAGGGCATGTCATGGCTAAACTCGTCAAAGTCGCGGAAACCAAAGACCTGCAACCGGGCAGCGCAGCGGCCTTCGAGGTCGAAGGCCAGCGCATCGCCGTGTTCAATGTCGGAGGGAATTTCTTCGCGCTCGACGATACCTGTCCGCATTCGGGCGGGCCGTTGTCCGAAGGCATGGTCGAAGGCGACAAGGTCACCTGCCCGTGGCACGGCGCCGACTTCAATCTTAAAACCGGCGAAGTCCTCTGCCCGCCCGCCTTCGAAGGCGTCAAAAGTTACAAAGTCGTGGTCGAGGGCAACGATGTTAAAGTGGAAGTGTAGGAGCTGAGGCAGTGAGGCAGATGACAGGAAAAGTGCTAAACGCGCCGGCCCTTCGCCCACTCTGTAGGGCAGGCTTCCAGCCTGCCGGTTCTCGGGGCATCCGTGCCCCGCGGTCCGAGCGGCAGGATGCCGCTCCAACCGGCAGACAAGATGTCTGCCCTACAGGTTCATGGTGAGGGTAATGGTGACCGTGCTCAAGTTTCAGCGGTGATTGAGTGAATGATTTGAAAGTTCGATATGTCCACTGCGACTTTGCCAAAGATGACTGACGAGCCCCAAACCGACTGGGCCGCGCTCCGTCGCGACTTCCCGATTCTCGACCAACAGGTCCACGGCCATCCGCTCGTCTATTTCGACAACGCGGCCACCAGCCAGAAACCGCTCGCCGTCATCAAGGCGCTGGAAAACTACTACCTCCGCGACAACGCCAACGTCCATCGCGGCATCCATGAGTTGAGCAATCGTTCGACCGCGGCGTTCGAAGCTGCCCGCGAACGAACCGCAAAGTTTATCAACGCCCGCAGCGCCGATGAAATCATCTTCACCCGCGGCACGACCGAGGGCATCAACCTCGTTGCCAACGCCTGGGGCAACAAAAACCTGAAGCCCGGCGACGTCATCCTGCTCACCGAGATGGAGCACCACAGCAACCTCGTGCCCTGGCAGCTCCTCGCCGGGCGCACCGGTGCAACGCTGCGTTACCTCCCCATCACCGGCGGCGACGAGGGCCTGCTCGACTTGAGTCAACTCGACAAGGTGCTCACCCGCGAAGTGAAGCTATTCGCGCTGGTGCACATCTCCAACTCGCTCGGCACGGTGAACCCCGTCAACGAACTTTGCGAACGCGCCCACAAGCTGGGCGTCACCACGCTCGTGGACGCCGCGCAAAGCGCCGGCCACATGCCCGTGGACGTGCAGGCCATCGGTTGCGATTTTCTCGCGTTCTCCGGCCACAAGATTTGCGGCCCGACCGGCATCGGCGTCCTTTACGGCCGGGGCGAGATTCTCGAAGCGATGCCTCCGTGGCACGGTGGCGGCGAGATGATATTAGAGGCGGGCTATTTCAAAACCACCTACAAACACGCGCCGCACCGGTTCGAGGCCGGCACACCCGACATCTCCGGCCCCATCGGCCTGCACGCGGCGATGGATTACCTCGATGCGATTGGGCGCGAGAACATCTGGCGTCACGACCAGGAACTGGCTGGTTACTGCTACGAACAACTCGCGCACCTCGGTGGCATCCGCCTTTTCGGCCCGCGCACGGGCCGGGCGGGGTTGGTGAGTTTCCTGTTGGAGGGCGTGCACGCGCACGACGTGGTGACCGTGGCCGACACAAAGGGCGTGGCATTGCGCGGCGGCCACCACTGCACGCAACCGCTGATGCGCAAGCTGGGCGTCGAGAGCACCGCCCGCGCGAGCTTTTACTTCTACAACACGAAGGCCGAAGCGGACCGCTTGGTCGAGGTGCTGAAGGAGATCCAGAAGTTTTTTGGGGCGTGAACTGAGCGATGTGCCTTGCGGCAAACTTACTTCAAGGGTTAAACTGACGTCATGATTGACACCCTGGACATTGACCAAGCGAAGCGAAACCTGCCACGCCTTGTGCGAGGCTTGAAAAAAACCGGCTCCCTCGCCATCTCCAGGCGCGGGCGCACCGTGGCGTATCTGATTTCCCGCGACCGCGTGGAGGCGATGTTGGAAACCATGGAAATCCTGGCCAATCCCAAGGCGATGAAAGCCATTCGCGACTACGAGGCCGGCAAGACGAAGTTTGAACCGGTCGAGGTCCTGGATGAAGACTAGGGTCGCGGTCGCCCCGCAGGTCAAAGCCTTCGTCAAATCCCTCGCTCCCGAACCGCGTCGCGCGCTGACGCTGGCCATCAAGGCTCTGGCGCGAGACGAGGGCGACCGAAAGGTGCTGGAGGGGAAACTGGCCGGCTACCATCGGCTGCGCGTCACGGGCTACCGCGTCATCTACGCGGAGCGCGCGAAAGGCGGGACACGAATACTCGACTGCCTCTTCGTCGAACGGCGCGGTGTCGTGTACCGATTGTTTCTTCAGATGCTGCTGGATGAACTTGCGAAAC
Source organism: uncultured Verrucomicrobiota bacterium (assembly GCA_964539075.1). GTDB lineage: Bacteria > Verrucomicrobiota > Verrucomicrobiia > Limisphaerales > CAZIFU01 > CAZIFU01. Next base: position 10,215 of record CAZIFU010000041.1, read on the forward strand.
GATGAAAACGGCCGCCCGCACATCCGGCACCGCCCGCGCGAGCTTCTACTTCTACAACACCCGCGCCGAAGTGGACCGCCTGGTCAAGGTGCTGAAGGAGATCCAGAAGTTTTTTCGGGCGTGAACCAGGATGGCATCGGGTGGCGTTGGCCGAAACAACGGCGTTAGTGCTTGGCTTGGCTGTTCTCGTGGTGTAGGCTAACACCCATGAAAGAATGCCTGACGAACTCGGACCTTCTTGAGCTGTCGAAAGTGTCGCTGGATTCCTTTGAGCAGCGCATCGCGACCATTCCTAAAGACCTCTGTGCCCCGTTCCATGAGGAGGCGCGGCAGCTTGAAACGGAGTTGCTTACCGTTTACCGCGTCGTGGTTCTGTGCACGAAACGCGAGGAGGACTTGGAGCGTGTGAGCAAGTGGTGGGGAACGATGGTCCGCGTCTGCGATGAGTTCGCGGTGCGGCTGAGCAGACTGGTGAAGGCGCACCCTGATTGTGGGGCGGAGCAATATTACGACCGGGTGCTGGAACTGCGCAGCAAATGTCTTCGTCTCCAGAAGATGCACGGCTAGGCGGCGTTCCGGCTGGGAGCCTTCCCCAACTGGCGGTGCTCTATGACCGGTTCGCCAACGCGCTCGACCCTTTCGCACCGGAGCGGGACCAGGCCGAAATGCTCTTCGAGCAGGAAGTTGCCAGGCTCTATGATGCCTTGCCGACGCCCAAGCCCGACGTGAGCAGTTTCAAAAAGGCCGTCATCCTTCGTTGCCGGCGACACCTTCGAGCGACAGACAAGCCGCCGGCGCTGTGAGTTGGTTGAGAATTGACTGGACTATGAACAAGCGTCGCACCGCCCGCGCGAGCTTTTACTTCTACAACACCCGCGCCGAAGTGGACCGCCTGGTCGAGGTGCTGAAGGATATTCAGAGGTTTTTGGGGCGTGAACGCCACAAATCCGCAAACAGGAAAAAGCCATGCACTGTCCAAATTGCAAATCCGAGGAAGTGAAAACGTATCCAATCCTGTTTGAGATGGGAACAACGCAAGGAGACTTCGAGGGAATCGGACTTTCTCTGGGAGCGGGCATGAGCGTAGGTGGCTTTGGGGGAAGCACCAAGAGCCAGACGCTATTGGCCAAACGCGTAGCACCACCAAAGCCTCCAAGTTCAAATATGGCCGGCGTTTTATCGTTGGTTACGCTCCTACTTGCGGTTGGCGCATTCATGGGAACCGGAAAGGAAGCCATCATTTTAGGTGGGGTGGCTCTTGTCTTTGCTGCAATGTCAGCACTGCTCATAGCCGGTCATTTCGGCCAGCGGCGGGACTATCCGAAGTTGGTGCGCAGGTGGCAGAAGTCATGGTTCTGTTTGCGATGTGGTAGAGCGTGGATTCACGACCCGTAACTTGACTACAACAGCAGATCTTCGACGCGAATCCAGACACGTGACGGCGTTGTTCAAGGCGTATTGGCCCGGCGCGTGCCGTGACCGCAGCGCTCCGGAGGAGCGGCGCGTGATTATCCACGGGTGAAAAGAGTGAACACGTGAGTGGCGCCCAGAAATTCTCTCAACGCCCCAACGGGGCGCACGGAATGTCGTTGGATCCTTCCAACGGTTTTCCGTCCGCCCCGCCGGGGCGTATTGATTTGAAATCGCACGACGTTCCACGAGTTTCATTGCGTTCAAGGTTCGCTACCCGCGTGCGCCCTTTGGGCGAGAGAGTTCGACAGACCGTCACACAACCGCTACACTGTTCGTGACTCGATTTATGATCGCAATTGCATCAATCGCCGCCAATTCAACCATGCAGCAGCTACTCGACGCGTATCCGGGCGCGCGGCGGGCGTTGTTCAAGCAGTATAACCTCGGGGGGCGCTGGCATCGCAGGTTTCGTGGCGGGAAGCCACTTGCCGGGTCGTGTTTCGGGAGTTAAAGTGCCGGCATGAAAGAGATTCCGGTTCAGGAGGCGCAAGGGCAGTTGGGCCAGCTTATCGCCGAGGCGTGCCGCGGTGAAGTGATCGTTCTCACCGACGGCGACAAGCACGTGTTTTTGGATCCACGCAAGCCGCTCGACCTCGAAGAGGACAGCCCGGAACTGGAGGCGGAATTGTTGAAGGCGGCGAACGGGCCGTTCACGCCCTATTCGTCGGAAGAAATGCGGGCCGCGTGTGAACGAGTCATCCGTGAAAAGCACGGATGAGCCTCGCGATTGAAAAGTCCCCGCTGTTTCACGCAGATGTCACGAATCAGTTTGGCTGGTATTTCGCCGAGGCCGGACAAGAACTGGCGTGGCGATTCTTGAAATCTGTTGACCTGACACTTTTCAACCTTGCCCGCCAACCCGACCTCGGACGTGTTCGCCGTTTTCGCCATCCAGTGCTTCAAGGACTGCGTTCATTCCGGGTCGAGCCTCCGTTTCAAAGAATTCTGATCTTCTATCGCTCGACAGAGGACGCCTTGCAGGCGTGGCGATTGATGCACGGCGCAAGGGATTTGCCGCGCAGATTGGTTGAACCGCCAGCTTCGATAGACTGACTTCGACAAACAAGAATGGTTGGGATAGTTTTTCGATGATGAACATCAGCACTCAATCACCGATGAGCGACGTGCTGGAAGCGTTTCCCGGCGCGCGGCGGGCGTTGTTCAAGCAGTATCACCTCGGCGGGTGCAGCAGTTGCGGGTTTTCGCCCGATGAATCACTCGCCCAGCTTTGCGCGCGCAACGGCAACCTCCCCGTGAACGAGGTCATCGCCAGCATCCAGGCCAGTCATGAGCAGGACCTGAAACTCCTCATCGCGCCCGGCGAACTGGCCGCGCAATTGAAGTCCGCCCAACTGCCCAAGGTGATCGACATCCGCTCGCGCGAGGAGTGGGAGGCCGCGCGCATCGAGGGCTCGGTGCTGTTCACCGAGACGATGATGCAGGAAATCCTCGGCCGCTGGCCGAAGACTGTGGCGTTCGTCATTGTGGATCATCTGGGTAAAGCGGCGCTGGACGGTGCGGCGTATTTTCTCGGCCACGGCTACGAAAACGTTCGCGCCCTACGCGGCGGGGTGGACGCGTGGTCGCAGGAAGTGGACGCGGGCGTGCGGCGTTACAAGCTGGATTCGTGCCCATGAACGCGACCACGTAGGGCAGGCTTCCCAGCCTGCCGGTTCACGGGGCATCCGTGCCCCGCGGTTCGAGCGGCAGGATGCCGCCCCAACCGGCAGACAGGATGTCTGCCCCACGGGTTAATGGGTAGGGGAAGGTGAGGGGATTTCCTGTGCGCAAGATGCCGATTCTCATTCCGACCTGGTATTGCCCACCGGCCTCAACTAAAACATTTTTGCCTGCCACGCGCAGGCTATTGCCGTCCGCAGCAATGCTTGTACTTCTTGCCGCTGCCGCAGGGGCAGGGATCGTTGCGGCCGACCTTGGGACCGGAGCGGATGGGTTTGGCTTTTTCCATCGCGGCGGCGGCTTCGCTTACGACGTCGCTGCCGGTGGGCGCGGCGGTGCCGCTGCTGCCGCCGAAGGCGCTGGTTTCCTGGTGCACGGTGCGTTTCGGCATGTTGCGCAGGAACTGGTCGAAGGCCATCAGGCTGGAGGCGCTGCGGAAAATGTTGTGGCAGATCTCGGTCTTGATGTTGACCATCAGTTCTTCGAAAATTTTGAAGGCCTCGGCCTTGTATTCGATGAGCGGATCGCGCTGGCCGTAGGCGCGCAGGCCGATGCTGTTGCGCAGGCTGTCCATGCCGTAAAGGTGCTCCTGCCAGAGCCGGTCAATGGCGCTGAGAATCGTGTAGCGTTCGATGGCTTTGAGCGCGTCCGGCTGCTCGTAACTGATCTTCAAGTGGTAGGCGTCGCGGATGCTTTTGATGATAAAGCGGCACACGGACAATTGCGCTGGACTCAATCCGTCGAAAAGGGAGCCGGGCACCGGTTCCTCGTTCCCGGCGTGGGCGGCCTTTCGGATTTCCTCCTCGGACAGGCCGAGCGGAAAGTTCAGGTTCACCCAGTCGGCCAGTCCGCGCACGTTCCATTCGGCCGGATCCGCTGTGGGCGAGGAAAACTCGTCCACCTTGGAAATGACGACTTCCTCCATGACATCCATGAGGCGATCCTGAACGTCTTCGCCGTGGATGATTTCATTGCGGAAGCCGTAGATGACTTCGCGCTGCTTGTTCATCACGTCGTCGTATTCGAGCGTGCGCTTGCGCTGCTGGAAATTGTGCTGCTCGACGCGTTTTTGCGCCGTCTGGATGGAACGGTTGAGCAACGGATGCTCCAGTTCCTGCCCTTCCTCCAGGCCGACACGCTCCATCACCTTGACAATTTTGTCCGAACCGAAGAGCCGCATCAGATCGTCCTCGAGCGAAATGAAGAAATGTGAAGAGCCGGGGTCGCCCTGGCGCGCGCAACGGCCGCGCAACTGGCGGTCAATGCGCCGGGCCTCGTGGCGTTCGGTGGCGAGCACGTGCAGGCCCCCCGCATCGGCGATGCCGGAGCCGAGTTTGATGTCGGTGCCGCGCCCGGCCATGTTGGTGGCGATGGTGATGGCGCCGCGCTGGCCGGCGCGGGCGACGATCTCGGCCTCCTGCTGATGGTACTTGGCGTTGAGGACGGAGTGGATCAGCCCGGCCTTCTTCAGGAGACGCGAGAGGTGCTCGCTGGTTTCCACCGAGACGGTGCCGACCAGGATGGGCCGGCCGTGGCCGTGGATGGTCTGGATTTCGCCGAGCACGGCGTTGAATTTCTCGCGCTTGGTTTTATAGACCGTGTCGTGCGCGTCCTTGCGGGCGACGGGCTTGTTGGTGGGGATGACGAGCACGCCCAGCTTGTAGATGTCAAAAAATTCGGAAGCCTCGGTTTCGGCGGTGCCGGTCATGCCGGCGAGTTTGTGGTAGAGGCGGAAATAATTCTGGATGGTGATGGTGGCCAGGGTCTGGGTTTCGCGCTCGATCTCGACGCCTTCCTTGGCCTCGACGGCCTGGTGCAGGCCATCACTCCAGCGCCGGCCGGTCATCAGGCGGCCGGTGTTTTCGTCCACGATGATGACCTTGTTTTCCTGGACGACGTACTGCACGTCCTTTTCGTAAAGGCAATAGGCCTTGAGCAGTTGCGAGATGCAATGGATGGTCTGCGCCTTGTTTTCGAAGTCGGCCTGGATTTTGGTCTTGGCTTCCAGCCGCTTGCGCACGTCGGGTTCGGGGCCGGCGTCAATTTCATGAAAGATCGTGATCAGGTCCGGCAGCATGAAGGCGTCGGGATCTTTCGGGCTGAGAAAAGTGCGGCCCTTCTCAGTCAGATCGGCGTCGTGGCTCTTCTCCTCGATGGCGAAAAACAACTCCTCCTTCTGCGCGTAAAGGTCCTTTTTCGACTGGTCGGCGTGCAGTTCCAATTCTGCCCGGTTCATCAGGCGCAGATTTTCCGGCTCTTCGAGAAATTTCATCAGCCCGGTGGACCTGGGCTGGCCGAGCTTGACGCGGTAAAGGAGCAGGCCGATTTCCCGTTCAAGCGCTTCGGGACTTTTGGGATTGGAACCGTCGGCGGGGCGCAGTTTTTTGATCAGCTCTTCGGCTTCGGCAAGGAAACGCTGGCAGAGCCGTTCCTGGGCCTGCACGAGCGAATGGACGGCCGGTTTTAATTGTTCGTAGTTCTTGTTTTCGACGGCGATGACCGCCGGGCCGCTGATGATGAGGGGCGTGCGCGCTTCATCAATCAGGATCGAGTCCACTTCGTCAATGATGGCGTAAGAGTGGCCGCGCTGGACCTGCTCCTCGGCGCGGGTGGCCATGCCGTTGTCGCGCAGGTAATCGAAGCCGAACTCGGCGTTGGTGCCGTAGGTGATGTCGCAATGGTACTGCTCGCGGCGTTCGGACGGCGACTGGTCGTGCAGGATGCAGCCCACCGTCAGGCCGAGAAATCGATAGACCGCGCCCATCCACTCGCTGTCGCGCGCGGCGAGGTAATCGTTCACCGTGACGACGTGGACGCCGCGGCCGGTGAGCGCGTTGAGATAGACGGGCAGGGTGGCGACGAGGGTCTTGCCTTCGCCGGTGGCCATTTCGGCGATCTTGCCGCTGTGCAACGCCATGCCGCCGATGAGCTGCACGTCAAACGGGATCATGTCCCACTTCATCGGATGGCCGCGGACGGTGATTTCCGCGCCGATGAGCCGGCGGCAGGCATTCTTGACGACGGCAAAAGTTTCGGGGAGAATTTCATTGAGCGCCGCCGCAAGTTCTTCCTTGTCCTTGATGGCGGAGAGGCGGGTCTTCCAGTCAGTGGTCTTCTTCAGCAGGGCGTCGTGCGAAATGGATTGCAGCGACGCTTCGAGCTGATTGATCTGAGTAACCTTGGGCCGCATCTTGCGCACCTCACGGTCGTTCTTCGAGCCGATAATCTTTTTGATGATGAATCCGATCATGGCAAAAAATTCAAGTTGAAACGCTACGGGAACGGCGGGGCAGCGTCAAAGGATTTAGGGACGCCCTAAGCGCGTGAAAAGGGTCGCCTTACAGCGGCAGTTGGGCGGGGAAGGCGGGGCACAAGCCGGAACGCTCCCGGCGGCCTTTGGCGTCAAAAAACTCCAGGTGGCCGGCCTCATCGCACAACCAGTATTCTTGCGCGCCAGCGCGGAGATGGAGTCGCTGTTTGAAGGCCATTTCCTCCTTGGTGTTGAACGGCGACCAGACTTCCACGCAAATTTCGGGCGCGACGGAGCAACTGACTTCATCTTTAATGAGGGCAAAAGTCTTCGCGGAGGCCCAGACAACATCAGCGACTTTGGTGGCATCTTCAGTTTCAATGGCGCATTCGACGAGGGTTTCGCCGCTCTTCATCAGGTCGCCCAGCAGGCGGGCAATTCTGCTCTGCAAAAGACCGTGACGGTTGCGTGTGGGACTCATGATGATTTTCCCGGCCCGATTCAATTCGATACGATAGGGCAAATCCTGCAGCTTTTTATCTTTGCACAAATCCAACCAAGTCATGACAGCAAATTAGCGGAAAAAGGCCGGCTTTCAAGCCGCAACTGCGCGGGACGGGACGAGTTCACGTCCCGGCCGAAAGCGGCTTGCCCTTCTTCATGCTGGCGACGTTCGGCTAAGAGGGACGAGCGACAGCCGTTGGGCGTGCATCGCGAAAGCTCGCCCAGAAACGGTCCGGCAACAGGCCCAGTGCGATGATGGCGAGCTGGCTGCCGACGAAAAGCATCAGCCAGTTGAAACCCGATTCGGTGAAGCCGTAGCTGTGCAGGCCGATGCTGAGCATGTTCACGCCGAACCACGAGAAGCTCGTCACGATGTTGCCGAAGACCGCCAGGTTCATCAGCCCGCGCTCGCGCACCAGGCCGCCCCAGCGCGCGTGCAGGATCAGCGCGTTCCACAGGACGATGATGAGCGCGCCGTTCTCCTTCGGATCCCAGCCCCAGAACCGGCCCCACGATTGGTCGGCCCATATTCCGCCGAGCACCGTGCCGACAAAACTGAACAGCGTGGCGAAGCAGACAATGGCGTAAACCATTTTGGTAAGGGCCTTGCCGACTTCCATCTGGCCACCGCCCTTGGAGACGTGCGAAGCCATCGCCGCCGCGCCAGCAACTCCTGTTACCGGCAGCGCCATTGCCGCGGCGCCCCGGGCGCCGGGTTTCTGACTCAGAATCGGCGTGAGCAAACCGAGGAAAATGTACGCGATGCCAAGCAGCCCCGCCACGAATGTCGAGGCATAGCCAATCGTCACGCAGGTGACGTGAGTCGCCAGCCAGAAATTCGTGTCGAGCACGGCGCGCAGCATCTCCATCGTGTCGCCGCCCAGCGCAAGGTTGTGCGCGATGATGAGCGTGACGAAGCCCGCCAGCGACGCCACCGCGCTGCCCAGGCCGACCTTGAACACGCGCTCCAGCACCAGGCCGAGCACCACCGCGCCCCAGCCGATGAAAATGGCCGAGGAGTAAAGATTCGTCACCGGCGGCCGGCCCTCCAGCGCCATGCGGAAGACCAGGCCGAAGGTGTGGACCACGAACGCCAGCGCGATCAGCCAGAACGCCGAACGGCGCAGCGATTCCGAAAACTGCGGCGAGAGTGCGAAGGTGAGCAGCGCGCCCACGGCGCACAGGAACGCGAAGAGGTAAATGATCATCGCGTGAAGAAACGCCTTGAAATCGTTGAAGAAAAACTCGCGCTGCCCCTTGCGCAACTCGGGTTCGAAGGCCTGCCCCAGCCAGGCGCGGTAGTCGTCCACGGCGCGGTTGAAGGCGTCCGGCGCGTCGTGACGGTAGGCGCTGGCCATCGCGGCGAACCACCGCACCGCGGGCGAGAGCGCCTCGCCGCGCGCCAGATCAATGAGGCCGGCGCCGATGTTCAGCCAGTTGTCGCGGCCCTCCTCCGGGTGCGCCGACGGTACGATCAAGGGCAACGCGAGCTCGGACAGCGCGAAGTAGCGGTTCAGCCGGCCTTCCATCCGCTCGGCCGCCGGCGCGTCGTGCGCCTGGCCCGCTTCCCGTGCGCGCAACGCGGCCACGCCCGCGGCGACGGATTGATCATAATCGGCCACCTCCTGCGCGAAGTCGTCGGTGTCCTGCGGGCGGAGGCTGTTCTGGAGCCGCTCGTAAAGCGTCAGCGCGTTCTGGAGTTTCATCACCTGCTTCTGGAAAGGCGTCCACAGCTTATCATCAATGTTGTGGATGCGGCGTGCCTGGTCGTTGATCTCGGCGCGCACGGGTTTGACCTCCTCGTAGGTGTAGTAGCGCAGGCCGGATTTCTCGACGCCCTTGTCGGTGAGCTTCAATTCGCTCAACAACTCCGGGTGATGGATGAGGAAGATGGGCCGGCGCCCGGCCTGTTCGGGGCGCGCCATCACTTCGAGCAGCCAGTCCACGGGCTTGAGTTTTTCCGGGTGATGCCAGAATTGCCACGAGGGCACCTCCTCCAGCGGCACGTCCTGCGTGCTGCGCATCTGCAGCAGCGAATTGCGCGCGACCGAGTCGAAGGGTTGCACGCGACCGTTGAGCAGCACGGGCAGCCGGCCGAACTCGCGCGTGTGGAACCGGCCATCCGGCTTCGGCAAAAGCACCGTGACGACCTCGGCGGCAAACATCGCCACCAGCAGCCAGGGCAAAAGACGGAGCAATTTTTTCATGCGGTTCTTCGTTTCAGCGCGAAGCCCACCAGGTGCATCAGGAACTGCACCACCAACCCCGTGGCCACCAGCGCGCACGAGACGTAGGGCGTGAGCCAGCCCGGATTCTTCACCACCTGAAAGGTGGACGAAGGCGCCTGGTTCTGTTGCAGTGCCATTTCATCGGCGGCCATTTGATATTGGAAGAGCGTGTAGCCTTCGTAGCGCAAAGGATTGTTCATGTAAATCACCGTCTCGCGCGCCTCGCCGCGGGCCGGGTTCTCGACGCGCACGCGGCTGGCGAAGTTCTTGGGGATTTCCGTGCCGCGATATTTGTCGTGCGTGGCCTTGAGCAGCGTGATGGTGAACGGCTTGTAGTAGCGTGTGAACCGCAGCGCCAGGTCGCAACGCCGGCCGCCGAGCGTGAAACCGTCGCGCGTGCTGAACCCGGCCGCGAGCAGCCACGTGCCGACCGGGCCGCTGTCGGCGAGCACCTCGACGAGCGCCGCCGGGATGTTGCGGTTGTCCATATCGGCGACCGGCGGACGCGGCGTGACCATCGCGTTGGCGAACGCGCCCTGGGTCGCCTTGGGAAAGACCGAGGCGGGTACGGGTTTCCGGTAAAGCCGGCAGTTGGGCCAGAATTCCTTCACGCGCAGCGTCACGGGCAAGCCCTCGCGGCGCAACTCGCCCTTGCGCGCCAGTTCGGCTTCGGGAATCGAAATCATCCCTTCCATCGAGCGGCTGGCGGCGTCGGTCACGATCAACTGGTTGCCGCCCATCATCGGCGCGAACACCAGCGCCACGGCCCACTCGCGGTCGCCGTGCTTGAAGGTCTGCCGTTCCTGCGTCCGCGACGGCACCAGCCAGGTGCCCAGCGGTCCCTGGTCGCCTACGACTTCGATCAGCGCCGCCGCGCGCGCGCCTTCGGCGGCGGAGGCCGGCTCCGGCAACGGCAGCACCAGCCGGTCGGCGAAGCTGCCGTTCGTCGCGCCGGTGGCGATGGCCTCGGCGGGCGGGCGGTCCTCGACCTCGCAGTTGGGCCAGTACTGCTGCACGCGCAACCGCACCGGCAGGGAGGGGTGGCGGATTTCGCCCGGGCGCGTGAGCAGGGATTCCGGGATCGCGACGACCTGGTCGCTTCGTGGATCGGAAGTGTCAACAACGACGAGTTCGCTGGAGCGGAAGTCCTCGGAATAATTTTTCGTTTCGCCTTCGAACATGCGCATGGCCCCTTCCGTCGAGAGCAGGTCGGTGGCGAACTGGCCGAGCAGCAGCAACACGACGCCGGCGTGGACGAGCAGGATGCCGCTTTTTTTCCAGGTGAACTTGAACCGCTGGGCGTGCGCGGAGAAGAGGTTCAGGAGCAACAGCCCGCCGATGAGGTAACCGCCGGGAAAGACCGGCAGTTTGAACTGGCTGCCGCCCGGCGTCCACCAGATGAACAGGCTGCGGAAGTAACGGTGTTGCGCGGCATAAAGCCCCTCGTCCACCTGCGCCAGCGTGCCGATGAACACGAGCGCGACGCCCAGCCCCAGCAGCACCACCGTCAGCCGCAGCGAACAGAAAAATTTAATGATTGCTTTCACGCTCAGCCGGAACAATTCGATACAACCACGAAAGTTCGCGCCTTGCCGACAACGAATTTGGACTGCGGTGGCAGAGCGAAGCGGCGACACCGCTTTTCGCGCGGCCGTCGTCCGAAAGCGGCGTTGGAAACCAGAACAACAGTCTCGACGGGCCGCTTCGCGACCAGCTCCGCTTCCCGCCGCAGTCCAAAACCAGCGGTGGCGACTTTGCCGCGCTGGATCCATTCGTCCCGCCTTGCGGGATTCGTGGTTCTAAACTGCATCTTCACGCTCGGTTAATATTTCACAGATTGGACAAATTTCACGAAGGCATCCTTCTCGCGCGCGGCGATCTCCTCGCTGCCGAACAGTTTGTAAAACCAGGTCTGCCCGCCACGCGGCACGATGGCGCCGATGAGCCGCGCCGGACGGCCGGTTTTGGCGTCGGTGCCCTGGACATCCACCAGCGTCGCCGGCCCGCCGGCGAGTTCGAGGCGTTCGGTGACTTTCGGCAGGTCGGCCTCGCCAACCGGTTCGAGCTTCACCTGGCCGCGCCAACGGTTCACGTTGGCGAGCAGGCCGCCCACGCTGCCGGGGAAGACGCTGACAGTCACCTCGGCCTTGGTGTCGCCCGCGCCGGCAAGACTGAACCGGGCCAGGAGCATGGACGACGGCGGTTGCGATTGCCAGCCGGCGGGGACTTCCCACTGCGGGAGATTCGGCGCGCCGCTGTCGGTCGAAGCGGCGTCAGTGCCGGGGACATTTTCCGCAGCGGCGAGCGACACCGGCGGCGTTTCGCGGAAACTGACCGATTTGAGGAATTCGATGAAGGCGGGCTTTTGCGCGGCGACGAGCGCGCTGTCACCGGCGAGCTTGAAGAACCAGGCGACGCCTTCGCGCTGGCGCATGGCGACGAAAATGTGACCGTCTGACTTTTCGGCTGGCGCGCCGCCGGTGGCGGCGGAGAGGTCCATCAACTTGCCGTCGCCATCGCCAATGGTGACGGCCTGGGTGAGGGGGGCGAGGTCCTGCTCACTGAGCGGGCCGAGGCCGGCGCTTTGCCGGACGATGTTGATGATGGAGAGTTCGGAGGCGCCGGTGCCGGGAAAGGGCATGGCTGAGGCCTCGGCTTGCACGCCGTTCGGGCCGGCGATGCGGAAGCGGGCCGCGGTCATGCCGCTGGCGGGTTGCTCCTGCCAGCCGGCGGGAGCGCGCCACGCCAGGCCGGGAACGGCGGCGTGAGGACTGTCCGCGTGTCCGGGCGCGGTCGCGGGTTGCTCCTTGGGCACGCGATAGACGCGGATTTCTTCCCGGCTGCAGCCCGCCAGAAAAGCCAGGCCCAAGAGCAGCAGCGGCCTGCGGCAAAGAAGCCCGGTGGCGCTGCCATTCGGACTGGCGCGAAAACAAGACGTCAACATACGTCAGAGTAGCCTGAGAGCAAGTGGCCGGGCAAGGAAAAGCGAAACTTCGACCTGCGCCGCCAAGGTTGTTCTTCCCACCGGACGGGATTTCTGACGCGCGGACAAGGGAAGTTATTCGCGCGGGTCAGCCGGTCGCCATTCCCAGCAGAAACTCGATGTTGCCCTTGGTTTTCTTGAGCTTGCCGAGCATCAGTTCCATCGCTTCGACGGGCGGCACGCCGGTCAGGGCCCGGCGGAGGATGACGACCTTGTTGTATTCGTCCGGGTGATAGAGCAGCTCTTCCTTGCGCGTGCCGGACAGTTCGATGTTGATCGAGGGGAAGATGCGGCGGTCCACCAGGTGGCGGTCAAGGTGGATTTCCATGTTGCCGGTGCCCTTGAATTCTTCGAAGATGACTTCGTCCATGCGGCTGCCGGTGTCAATCAACGCCGTGGCGATGATGGTAAGCGAGCCGCCTTCCTCGATGTTGCGCGCAGCGCCGAAAAAGCGCTTGGGCTTGTGCAGCGCGTTGGCATCCACGCCGCCCGAGAGGATTTTGCCGGAGTGCGGCTGGACGGTGTTGTAGGCGCGGGCCAGGCGGGTGATGGAGTCGAGCAGGATGACCACGTCGCGCTTGTGTTCGACCATGCGCTTGGCTTTTTCGATGACCATTTCGGCGACCTGCACGTGGCGTTCGGGCGGTTCGTCAAAGGTGGAGGCGATGACCTCGGCCGGTTTGCAGGAGCGCTCCATGTCGGTGACCTCCTCGGGGCGCTCATCAATGAGCAGAATAAATAGGTACGATTCCGGGTTGTTTTTGAGGATGGCGTTGGCCACCTTCTGCATCAGCACGGTCTTGCCGGTGCGCGGCGGCGCCACGATCAAGCCGCGCGAGCCTTTACCGATCGGGCAGACCAGGTCGAGCACGCGGGTGGACAGTTCGTCCGGGGTCGTTTCCAGCAGGAAGCGTTTGTTGGGGAAGAGGGGGGTGAGATTGTCAAAGAGCGTCTTGTCCTTCGCCTTGTCGGGGTCTTCCTTGTCCACCGCCTCGACTTTGAGCAGGGCGAAGAAGCGCTCCTTTTCCTTGGGCGGACGGATCTGGCCGGCCACCAGGTCGCCGGTTTGCAGATCGAAGCGGCGGATTTGTGATGGGGAGACGTAGATGTCTTCTGGGCAGGGGAGGTAGTTGAAGCTTTGCGAGCGGAGAAAACCGAAGCCTTCGGTCAAAATTTCCAGCACGCCTTCGGAAAAGAGAATGCCGCTGCGCTCGGCATTCTTCTGGAGGATCTGAAAGATCACCTCGTGCTTCTTCATCGTCCCGAAATTCTCGATGCCCATGGACTTGGCCATCTTGTTGAGCTCGGGCATGGTCATGGCCTGGAGCTGGCTGATGTTGACGGCGTCGGCGGTGGCGTCGCGCGTGCGGGAGGGTTCGCGGTCTTCTTCGGGCGTCTCGACGGCGTGGGTGGGCGGCTCCAATTCCTCGGAACTGCGGGATTTGCGGCGGGGTTTCTCAGCGGCTTCGCTCGGCGGCCCGTTGGGGGCGGGGCGGGCGGGGGTCAGACCGTCCGGCTGTTCCGCGGTTTCCGCGGCTTGCGCGGCCTTGGTGCGGGGGCTTTTCCTGGCGACTCGTGGCATAAATCAATCGGTTGATGGTTGCAAATTAAAATGACGGGCGAACGGTTGGGCCATCCATCGGACGGGCCGGGAATTCACTCCGTTCAAACCAAAGCGGTAATTTTCGCGAGCTTGGTTTGACAGTCGTCCACTGCGGCTAATACGGCAAGGGAAATCTTGCGGTCAATTCGCGGACACGCTGGCGCACAATGTGGGCGGCGTCAAGATTTTTAATGTCCAGCAACACTTCGCTGATCATGTCGGCGATGGCGGCCATCTCCGCTTCCTTCATGCCGCGGGTGGTGACGGCGGGCGTGCCCAGCCGGACGCCGCTGGCCTGGAAGGGCGGGCGGGTTTCGAAGGGAATTGTATTCTTGTTCACCGTGATCCCGGCTTCGTCGAGGGCGGCCTGACATTCCTTGCCGGTGAGACCGCGCGCGCCCACGTCCACCAGCATCAGATGGTTGTCGGTGCCGCCGCTGACCAGCCGGTAGCCGTTGTGTTTCATGCCCTCGGCCAGGGCGCGGGCGTTTTTGACGATTTGCTGCTGGTAGGCTTTGAAGCCCGGTTGCAACGCCTCATGGAAGCAGACCGCCTTGGCGGCGATGACGTGCATGAGCGGCCCGCCCTGGATGCCGGGGAAGGCCTGCGAGTCAATTTCCTTCGCATATTTTTCCGCGCAGAGGATGAGGCCGCCGCGCGGGCCGCGCAGCGTTTTGTGCGTGGTGGTGGTGACGAAATCCGCGTGGCCCATCGGGCTGGGATGCTCGCCGACGGCCACCAGGCCGGCGATGTGCGCGATGTCTGCCAGGAGCCAGGCCCCCACGTCGCGGGCGATCTCGCCCATGCGTTTGAAATCTATGACGCGCGGATACGCGCTGGCGCCGACGGTGATCATCCGGGGGCGATGCTCGCGCGCCATCCGGGCGAGCTGGTCGTAATCAATCTGCTCGTCTTCTTTGCGGACGCCGTAATGGACGATCTCAAAAAAACGGCCGGAGAAGTTGGCTTTGTTGCCGTGTGTCAAATGGCCGCCGTGGCTCAGGTCCATCGTGAGCATCCGGTCGCCCGGTTTGAGAAAGGCGAAATAGACCGCCATGTTCGCGCCGCTGCCGGAGTGGGGCTGGACGTTGGCGTGTTCGGCGCCGAAAAGCTTTTTGGCGCGGTCAATGGCCAGTTGTTCGACGGTATCCACATGCTCGCAGCCGCCGTACCAGCGTTTGCGAGGGTAACCCTCCGCGTATTTGTTGGTCAGACAGGAGCCTTGCGCTTCCATGACGGCGGGGCTGGCGAAATTTTCGCTGGCGATCAGTTCGATATTTTCCTGCTGGCGCTGGCGTTCCAGGAATATGGCCTGGAAAATTTCCGTGTCCACCGCCTTGAGACGGAGCCGGGGCGGGGTGGCGGCCGGCTCCATTTTATGGATGCGCCGGTCGTGGCGGCCGCCTTCGAATTTGGTGGAGAGGAAGGCGTCAATGATTTTCCGGGCGGTGTCCGGCGGAGTGGTTTGGGCGCCCAGGCAAAGCACGTTGGCGTGGTTGTGCTGGCGCGCGAGCACCGCCATCTGCTCGTCGAAGACCAGCGCGGCCCGCACGCCCGGCACTTTGTTGGCGGTCATGCTCATGCCCACGCCGGTGGCGCAGATCAGCACGCCCAACTCCGCCTGGTGTTCGGCCACGGCCCGCGCGACGGCCTGCGCGAAATCGGGATAATCGCTGGACACGGTGGAGTTGGTGCCCAGATCGGTCACGCGCACGCCCTGCTGGACGAGGTGCTGCTTGAGCGCCTCCTTCAGCTCGAAGCCGGCGTGGTCGGCGCCCAGGGCAATCGTCGCCGTCTTGTCTCCCGCGCCTTCAGCCACGGCGTCCGCGAAGGTTTGCTCGATGAATTTCAGCATCGAAGCAATGCCTTGCTCGATCTGGTCGCGGCAGTTCCAGTAAACTTCGTAGGACCCGTTGATGGGGTCGCTGATGTCTTTTTCGTACGCTTCGAGGGTTTCGTCGAATTCGCGGAGCAAAAACGTTTTTTCCGCCGCCTGCGGATACAACAGGTTGATGGCGTCCACGTGGCTGTGCGTCATGCCGAAAATATAGTCAGCCTGCTGGATCACTTCGGCGGTGAGCATCCGGCTGCGCTGGGAGGAAATGTCCAGGCCCAATTCCTTCATGACCCGGATAGCATTGGGGCTGGGTGGCAGGCCGTTGATGGCGCCGATGCCCGCCGAACCGGCGACGTAATCCCCGCGCCCCTTGACCGCCTGGCGAAACAGCGCTTCCGCCATGGGACTGCGGCAGACGTTGCCGGTGCAGACGAAAAGGATCGACTTCATGCGTGAATCAAAGGCTCAACTTGGGCCGGCGGAAGAACATCGTCAACGCGAAATCAGAGCGGCCGCGACTGCTGGACAATGGCCAGGCCTTTGAGCAGGTCGAGAGAGCGCGCCAGGGCGGGATCGCGCACCAACGGTTTGGCCGGATCGGTTTTCGCGGATCCCGCAGGGGCTTCTTCGTCAAACGACAGGCCCTCGCGCTGGAGGCGCACCAACTCGGCTTCGTTGATGCGGCGGCGGGACGGACGGTTCGTGGTGGAGGCGCCGTTCGACTGGTTGGTGGCGCCGGGCGGTTCCGTTTGCGTCAGAGCCCCGGGCAAAACTTTGTAGGCGTCGGTGAACCAGGCTTTCTCGTCGTCGGCGTTGACGTTGACCTGGATGTCGGGCGTGACGCCGTGGGCGGGCAGCGGTTCGCCGTTGCCCAACCTGACCTTGGCCGTGGCAATGCGCAGCCGCCGGCCCTCGGGTAAAGAAAACTCCGTGTAGAGATTGGCCTCGCCGCCGGTGGCGGTGCCGATCACCAACCCGATGCCCGCCTGGCGAATGACCGCCGCCAGCGCTTCGGCCGCGCCGCGGGTCTGATGATTCACCAGCACCATGACGGGCATCGTGAGCGCGGTGGGTTTGGCCGTCGAGCGTGCCTCGGTATCACCCCAGTTCAGGAGCGGCTTTTCTTCCGCCAGAAAAAGGTCGGCCACTTTGGCGGCGGCCGCGTAATCCGCGCCGTCGGCAAAGCGCAAGTCAATCACCAAGCCTTTGAGTTTGGCGGTGCCGGCGAGGCTTTCGAGTCCGGAGGAAAGGTCCGCGGCCAGACCGTCCGCCACGCGCGTCACGCGCAGGCAGGCAAAAGCCCCCTCGTAAATCGCCGGTTTGGCCAGCCGCGGCACCTCCGCCGAACGGTCCGTGGCGGTGTCCTCGGTGACGAGGGAGAGCTGGCCGCGGAATTGGTCGAGCAGGCCTTGCGTGGCGGCGCGGTTCAGTTCGGTCTCCGTCACGCCGGCGAGGTTGGAGCGGATCAAACCGTAAATCACCTCGAAGTCCGGCAGGGCGTTGGTGTCCGCCGCGCGGGCGCCTGGCCAGCCCGCGAGCAAAGCCAGCACCGCGGCAAGAAATAAAATAAATGTGATACGTCTCATGTCGGCGTCACAATGCGTGAGAAGGGCAGGAAAGTAAAGCGGCGAGGAAATCTTCATTGCCGTGGCTGCGTCTCGTAAGAGCGCAGGTGACTTTCTTGTCCAAGCCCGGCGATCAGTTTTGCAGCCGGCCGCGCTCTTCCGAGACGCCGCTACGAATTTTCATGTCGGATTACACCGGACAGCGGCGATATGCTTGTGAAATGAGCGAAACCGACCTGCAATTGCTCACGCGCTACAGCCGCGATCACGCCGAGAACGCCTTCGCCGAAATCGTCCGCCGCCACCTTGACCTTGTCCATTCCGCTGCGCTCCGGCAGGTCCGCTCCCGGCAACTGGCTGAGGAAGTCTCGCAATCCGTCTTCACCGACCTCGCCCGCACCGCTCACCGCCTCGCGCCCGACACCATCCTCACCGCGTGGCTCTATCAAGTTGTCCGCCGCACCGCCATTGATATCGTCCGGCGCGAAGCCCGCCGCCAGTTGCGCGAACAATTCGCCACCGAGATGATTGCCATGAACGCCACCGCCGCCGACTGGACCCACATTATGGAACGCCTGAAGCTGCGCTAGAAACTATCACGTGGACCAGCATGAATGGCACTTACGACCAAGTGAATGAAGGGCTCAGTCCGGCACTGCTGGCTGAGGAATTGAAAGACCAAAAGAACCGCGAACAATTTGAAGCTGGACAAATTAAAGCTGCGACAGTCTTCAAGGGCATACAAATCGTGGCAAAAAAAGTTGTGGCGGATGACAAGGTCGAGTTGAAGGTAAGAGTGGATTACGATTCAGCGGCGATGAAAAACCTTACTTCCCATTCGCCACCAGAATATATGCTGCAACCAATGGTCAGAGTTGGTAACGAATGGAAACTCGGCGGTTCTACACGAAACCACACCGAATCATGGGAACGTGATGGGCAGATTCAGACATTCGCAACTTGATTTCCGCATGGCCTTCGCTGCGATGTCGCGGCGGAAGTGCTCACCGTCGAACTGAATCTTCTCCACGGCCGCGTCAGCCGCCGCATGTGCCGCGCGCAAATCCTTGGCCCATGCCATCACGAAACCAAAGCGCCAGAGGACTGGCGCACTCCAAGACGCTTCGCGAATGTCGGGCGTCGCCCTGAAACGCGCCAGCGTCTTGGACTGCGGCGGTCCTCCGCCGCTTTGC